>JALYVS010000184.1 GCA_030853115.1 Actinomycetota bacterium | reverse complement strand
GCTCCGGCACGCGCCGGCCGGCCCGGCGAGCTGGCCTCCCGCGCTTCCCGTGTCTTCGGTACCCGCGACGTCGGGCCTGGCCGCATCGCTCCCCCGGACGCGCTGGCTCCCCCGGACGCGCTGGCTCCCCCGGACGCGCTGGCTCCCCCGGACCTGCCCGCTCCGCCTGAGCAGGGCCGGGTTGGCGAACCTGTGGTCCGGGCGGGCCCGGCCTACTCTTTTACCTTCCTGCCCAATCCCGAGGACCCTGGCCCATCTCGCTGGCCCGCTCGGCGGCGATTCCTGGTCTCGAGCGGCGTAGCCGCGGTCGCGGCCGCCGTCGGCACGGTAGCCGGGAGAAACCTGACCGATGAGCACAACATCAGCGTGGCGCGAAGCGCGATACGGTTCCCCCGGCCTGCGGTTCCCGCACCGCCGCTGGCCGCTGGCAGCAACCTGAACATCCCGGGCCTCAGCTCGTTCATTACTCCGGATAGCGGTTTCTACCGCGTCGATACCGCCTTGCTCGTGCCCCAGGTGGATCCGGCGACCTGGCAGCTGCGGATCCACGGGATGGTGCAGCGCGAGGTGATCATCACCTTCGCCGAACTGCTGCGGCGTCCGCTCATCGAGGCCTACGTCACGCTCACCTGCGTGTCCGACCCGGTGGAGGGACCTTACGTAGGAAATGCCAAATGGCTGGGCGCGAGCCTGGCCGACCTGATCAGGCAGGCGCGCCCGCTGGCCGGCGCCAATCAGCTGCTGTCCACCTCGGTCGACGGGTTCACCAGCGGCACTCCCCTGCAGGTCGTGCTTGACGGCAGAAACGCCCTGCTCGCCGTCGCGATGAACGGCACGGCGCTTCCCGTCGTGCATGGTTTCCCCGCGCGGATGGTGGTGCCCGGACTGTACGGCTACGTGTCCGCGACCAAGTGGGTCACCGATATCGAGGTCACCACCTTCGCCTCGGCCTACGGCTACTGGGCTCAGCGTGGCTGGTCACAGCAGGCGCCGATCAAGACCGAGTCCAGGATCGACGTGCCGGCCGGCGGCGCGTCGCTGGCCCCGGGCCGGATACAGGTGGCCGGAGTGGCCTGGGCGCAGCATAAGGGCATCGCCGCCGTCGAGGTCCGCGTCAATGGCGGTCCCTGGCAGGAGGCACAGCTGGCTGCGGTGCCCGGTATCGACACCTGGCGGCAGTGGGTCTGGCCGTGGCAGGCTTCAGCGGGCAATTACCTGCTCGAAGCTCGTGCCACCGACGCGACCGGCTACACCCAGACCGCCGCCGTGACCCAGCCGGCCCCCAACGGTGCCTCCGGCTATCCCTCGGCGCAGGTTTCCGTCCGCAGCGCCTGACCGGCCGCTCCGGTCGATGCCTTCGTATTTCCGGCTACGGTTAGCAGACCCGGTGCGGAGATGAGCGAACTGGAGGCTAGATGAGCGACGGCGCCGACCACGAGTTCACCGAGCTGGCGAAGGAGTATCTCGACGACCGGGCGGAACGGCATCCGCCGGCCGCCACCGATCTAGGCGACCACAGGTTCGACGCACACCTGGCTGATCCCTCCGAGCAGGCCCGGGTCGATGAACGCCGCGCCCTGGACGGCTTCGCCGCCCGGCTGGAGGCGATCGACGGCAGCGTCCTGTCGGCCGAGCACCGAGTCGACGCCGCGATGATGGCGGGCGGCGTGGCCCGGCGGGTGTTCGAGCTTGACGAACTGCGCGAGCACACCTGGAATCCGCTTCACGCCAACCCGGGCCAGGCCATCTACCAGCTGCTCGCCCGGGATTTCGCCCCGCTGCCGGAACGGCTGGCCGCGATAGCCGGCCGGCTCGCGCAGGTCCCGGCCGTGCTCGCCGAGGCCCGCGGCCAGCTTGGGTCCATGCCCCGGGTGCACACCGAGACCGCCATCGGGCAGTTCGCCGGGACGATCGCGCTGGTCAGCGGCGAAATCGACCGCGCGCTCGTGGACGCGCCGCAGTGCGGCCCGCAGCTCGACCAGGTGCGTACCGCCGCCCTGACGGCGCTGACCCAGCACCGCGACTGGCTATCCGCGCGCCTAGCGGAGGGCACCGGGTCCGGCGGCTTCGCGGACCCGAGGATCGGGCCCGGGCGATTCGCCCGCAAGCTGTCGCTCACGCTGAACACCTCGGCCGACGCGGACGCGATCCTGGCCCGCGCGCAAGCCGACCTTGACCGGGTAAGCGACGAGATCGCCGAGCTGGCCGCCCAGGTAGCCGGCTCAGCCCGGACGGGGCCGGAGGTAGTCAGGCAGGTACTCGACCAGCTGGCGCAAGCTGTGCCCGACGACACGAACATCTTGGCGTTCTGCCGCGACGCGCTGGTCGCGCAGACCAGCTTCGTGACCGATCACCAGCTGCTTTCTGTCTACGACGATCCCGTCGAGCTAATCGTGATGCCGGAAATCGACCGCGGGGTCTCGGTGGCGTACTGCGACTCTCCCGGTCCGCTCGAACCGCTGCCGCAGCCCACGTTTATCGCGGTCTCGCCGGCCCCGGCCGACTGGCTGCCGCCGCGGGTCGCCTCGTTCTACCGCGAGTACAACCGGCATATGGTGCACAACCTGATGGTGCACGAGGCGATGCCTGGCCACTACCTGCAGCTCCAGCATTCCCGCCGGTTCAAAGGCTCGGACACCGCGATCCGGGCCGCACTGCGGTCAGGCTCGTTCACCGAGGGGTGGGCGGTCTACACCGAGCAGCTGATGGCCGAGCACGAGTATCCCGGTGAAGGTGATCCCCGTGCCGTCCGGATGCAGCAGCTCAAGATGCAGCTGCGCACGATCATCAACGCCATCCTCGACGCCCGGATCCACGCGCACGGCATGACCGAGGCCGAAGCCATGGCCTTGATGACCGAACGCGGCTACCAGGAGGAGGGCGAAGCCGCGGGCAAATGGCGGCGGGCGCAGATCACCTCGGCGCAGCTATCCACCTACTACGTCGGCTACAGCGAGATCTCCGACCTGGCCCGCGAGCTCAAGGCGGCCGCCCCCGGCCAGTCCGACCAGGAAATCCACGACCGCATGCTGGCGCACGGTTCACCGCCCGTCAGGCTGCTGCGCACCCTGGTCGCGCCGTGAACCGCCCACGTCGGTCAGGTCCCAGATGACCTGAGGAAGAGCCTGCGCTCGGCCAGCGACCAGCCCATCGAGGTGACCAGGTAGATCCCCGCTGCGAGCGGCGCGAACACGGCGATCACCACGGTCAGGTACGGAAGCACCTTGGCCAGCGCCCCGGGCCCGGTGCCCGCGCCAGGACCAGCAGCGTGAGCAGGCCGAGGGGACCCGCCGGCCTGGGTGCCGAGACGGACCGAGAGCCAGCCCAGCCCGGCCAGCAGCGCGAACACGCCGATGAAGACCACGCCAGGCAAGCTCGCGGGCCCGGTGCCGCTCAGCCAGTGCGTGCCGAGCGGCACACCGAACAGGTCGTGAGCGAGCAACGTGTTCGGCTGCCCCGCGATGCGCGCGGACCGGAACAGCAGGTACATGACGGATAGGAACGGCCACTGCAGCAAGACCGGGACGAGGCCGGCGAACATGCTGGTGCCCTCCCGGCGCTGCAGCGCGGACAACTCGCGCTGCAGTCGTTCGGGCTGCCGGGCGTACCGCTGACGCAAGGCCAGCACCTGCGGAGCGAGCCGCGCGGCGGCGGCCTGCGCGCGCATGGCGCGGAGGCTGAGCGGCATGAGCAGGACCCGGACCGCCATCGTGACCGCGACGATCGCGGCTACGGTGGCCAGGCCGCCGAGAACGGGCGTGAGGAGACCGGTAAACCCGGAAACGAGATGATACAAGGCGTCCACGGGGACGCCAAAGATGCTGAGCATATGACTACGGCCTTCCAGCTACGAGGGGATGTCGGCTGGAGACGGCCGCGAGGCCCGCGGGTCAGCGAGAAAGGAACGGGGACGTGGGCCTGGCGACCGCCTGGGCCGCCGAGGGCGCTCTGGGCCGGGCCCGGCCGGCCGCGTCGGGATCGCGTTGGCGCGAGAACCCCGCGCGCCAGGACTTCTCCCGCAGCGCCGAGGCGCGGCGGATCATCGGGATGGCGGCGGCCCGGGAAACCCCGGTCACCGAAGTGAGCAGGACCAGCACGGCCGCGAGCATGGCCCCGGCCAAGATGGTCGCGGCCAGCGCGGCCAGCGCGGTCAGGGCCAAAGGGCTGATCGCGAGCTGGCCGAGGTCACGCAGGAAACCGGCTAGCACCGACAGCAGGCTACCCACGGCCACCATCGCCGCCGCTGCCCGCTGCCCATGACGCCTTACGACCTCCGCGGATCGCGCTTGCTTCCCTGTCCCGTGACGGAAAACTATTGTCAGCCTACGCCGTCAGGGGCCAGCTCGGCGACCGCGTCGAGCAGCCGGTCGACCTCGCCCTCGTCGTTGTAGTGGACCAGGCCGGCCCGGACGGCACCGCCGGAATCCCGCAGGCCGAACGCGCCCGCCAGCTCCCACGCGTAGTTGTCGCCGCTCCACACGTTGACCTTGCGCACGGCCAGCCGTTCGGCCACGGCGCGGGGCGAGTAGCCGGCCACGGTGAAGAACGCTGTCGGAGCGCGCCGCGCCGCCTGACCGTACAGCGTCACGTGCCTCATCGCGTTCAGGCCGCCGAGCAGGCGCGTGAAAAGCTGCGCCTCGTACTGCTCGACGGCGGCCATCGACGCGAGCACCCGCTCCCGGCGGCCGGCGGTACCGGGGCCCGGGCCGAGGGAGGCGAGGTGATCCACGGCCGCCACCACCCCGGCCAGGTCGGCGAAGCCCGGCGTACCCCGCTCGAACCGGCCGGGGACGCCCTCGGGCGCGGGCACCAGCTTGTCCGGACTCAGCGTCTCGAGCAGGGCGGGATCGGCTACCACCGTGCCGATATGCGGCCCGGACCATTTGTAGGCGCTGGTGGCGTAGAAGTCGGCACCGAGCGAGGCGACGTCCACCGGCACGTGCGGGGTGGCATGCACGCCGTCCACGTAACACAGCGCGCCGACCGCGTGCGCGGCCGCGGCGATGGCCGCCACATCCGGCCTGGTACCGACGACGTTGCTGGCCGCGGTCACCGCCACCAGCCGGGTACGCTCGCTGAGCAGGTCACCGTACTGGCCGGCCGGCAGTTCCGCTGTCGACATGTCGACGTCGGCCCAGCGCACCACGGCCCCGCGCCTCGCGGCGGCCTGGACCCACGGCCTGACGTTCGCGTCGTGGTCGAGCCTGGACACCACCACTTCGTCCTGCGGCCCCCACTGCCGGGACAAGGTTTCAGCCAGCCGGTAGGTGAGCGTGGTCATGTTCGGGCCCAGGATCACGCCGTCTGGTTCGGCGCCGGTCAGGTCGGCCAGGGCCTGGCGGCACTCGGCCACGATGGCGTCGGAGCGCCCGCTGGCCGGGAAGGCACCCCCGGCGTTGCCGATACCGGCCCGGTAAGCATCCGCGATCGCCTCGATGACGGCCGAGGGCACCTGCGTCCCCGCGGCTCCGTCCAAGTAGGCATAGCCATCGCTCAGTGCGGGGTAGGCCGCCCGTACGCGGTTAATGTCAAAGGTCACGAATCAAAGACTCTACTCCGCAGCCGCGGCGATGGTGCCGGGCCGCCGCCGCTAACAGCAGAGCCCAGCCCGGCTCGCGGCCTGACGCGGCCAGCAGGAAATGCCACGGATCTTCACTGTCTGGTCCGGCGTCGAGCACCGGCCACAGCTGCGGCGTGCCCGCCCGCCAGGCGGTCAAGACCAGTTCGGGCTGGGCGGGGCGATAGTCCTTGCCCTGGGACCTGGCCAGGTCCCAGGCGTGCAGGTGCCACTCGGCACACGCCACGCCCGCCATCGCGCCTACCGTGACGTCGGTCCCCCGGTACCTGTGATGCGGCAGGTCCCAGGACGGCGCCAGCCTGCGCCCGTAGGTCCGCGCGGACTCGGCGAACGCCGTGATGTGCTCAGGGCCGGGTGCATCGGGTAGCGCGGCCAGCTCGGCGGCGTTCTGCCGGGCGAGCTTGCGGGCCAGGGAGTCCGCGGGCGCCCCGGTAGCCATCAGCCGCGCGAGCCTGCTGGCCGGGGCGTCGTCCAGGTACTCGTGGTAATTGTCGGCGACGCAGCGCAGATGCCCCGCTAGGTCTACCGCCCGCCATTCGTGACACGGCGTCGGATCCTGCCACGTCGCATCGGTAAACTGAGCCGCCAGCTCGCAGATGACGGTGACACCGTCGCGGTAGGCCGCCAGAATCCCCGCCCGGGACACGCGGTTCATAGACGCTGAAGGCGGCTGATGCGGTTGCGCTTCACGGTTCCTCTCCCTGCCGGTGACCCGCGGCGACCCAGGTCGCGAGGCCCCCGGGCGGGTTCGCGAAGCCCGGGTGAGCCAGCGTGCCAGAGTTACGGCCTGCCGACAAGCTGTCCGCCCTGAGCAAAAATAGGATGACAATGTGCCGGGCACACGGTTAACCTCACGCCTGATGCCCTCTGTTACCCCCCTTCTGGTCACGCGTGCTCCCGCCAGGGTACGACCAGCCGGGGCGCTGTGGCGGCTACGGGGCTACCTGAAACCTTTCCGTACCCAGATGATCGTGATGTTCTGCGCCGCCGTCGGCGCGGTCACCGCCGAGATCGCCATCCCGCTGCTCACCAAGACCGTGATCGACGGTGCGATCGCGCACGGTGCCAGGCAGCAGCTGATTCCGCTGGCCCTGGCGGCGATCGGCCTGGGCATGGCGGTGGCACTGCTGAACATGGTCCGCCGCTGGATTCAGTCCACCTCGGTCGCGGCGATAGAGAAGTCGATCAGGGACGACCTGTACGCGCACCTGCAGGAGCTGCAGCCGGCCTTCCATGACCAGTGGCAGTCGGGTCAGCTGCTGTCACGGGCCACCACCGACCTGTCCTCGATCCGCAGGTTCGCCGGCTTCGGGCTGATCTTCCTGGTCACCAACGTGATGACATTCATCGCGGTGGTCGCGCTGCTGATCAACCTCAACTGGTGGCTCGGCCTGATCACCGGTGTGGTGTTCGCGCCCGTCCTGCCGGTCTGCTTCAGGTTCGAGAAGCGCTACCGGGTCCTGTCCCGCCAGGTCCAGGACCAGCAGGGCGACCTGGCTACGCTGATCGAGGAGTCCGCGACCGGCATCCGCGTGCTCAAGGCGCTCGGCCGCGGTGAGCAGGCCGCCGCCCGGCACGCCGCCCAGGCCGCGGAGGTGTACCGGACCCAGGTCGAGAAGGCGGGGGTGCTCGGGTCGTTCTGGGCACTGCTCGACCTGATCCCCAACGGCGTCATCGGGATCGTCATCGTGCTGGGCGCTTTCGCGGTCAGCAGGGGATCGCTGACCATCGGCGGCCTGGTGGCCTTCATCACTCTCGCGCTGCAGCTGGTGTGGCCGGTCGAGGCCCTCGGTTACATCATCGCCTCCGGGCAGGAGGCGGCCACCGCGGCTCAGCGGGTGCTGGAAATCTTCGACACCCAGCCGGAGATCACCGATAAAGACTCCGAACCCGCGGGCCGGCCTATGGTGCCTGCTCCAGGGAAGGCCGCCCCGGGCGGCACCCGCGGTCATCTGGTCTTCGACCACGTGAGCTTCAGCTATCCGGGTGCGGCCAGCCCCGTGCTGCGCGACATCGTGCTTGACCTGCCGCCGGGTAAGACGGTCGTGCTCACCGGGGCCACCGGCGCGGGCAAGTCGACGTTGCTGCAGCTGGTGCCGCGGCTGGCCGACGTGAGCTCGGGAACGGTCCGGCTCGACGGGACGGATGTCCGCGACCTTCCGCTGGAGCGGCTGCGCACCGCGGTCGGCTGCGCCTTCGAGGAGGCGACGCTGTTCTCGGCCAGCGTCAGGGAGAACGTCATGTTCGGCGCGCCGCACGCGGACGAGGCCGCGGTCGAGGCCGCGCTGACCGCCGCGCAGGCGCGGTTCGCGTTCGACCTGCCCTGGGGCCTGGACACCAGGATCGGTGAGCAGGGCATGGCGCTTTCCGGCGGTCAGCGGCAGCGAATCGCGCTGGCCCGGGCCATCTTGGCCAAACCGGACGTGCTGATCCTCGACGACCCGCTGTCCGCGCTCGACGTGCACACCGAGGAGCGGGTCACCGCGGCCCTGCACCAGATCCTGGCCGGGTCGACGGCCCTGGTCGTAGCGCACCGGCCGTCCACGGTGGTGCTGGCCGACACGGTGGCCCTGCTGTCCGGCGGAGTGATCACGGCCACCGGCAGCCACCGGGAACTGCTGGCCTCCAACCCGGAGTACGCCGCGCTGATGGCCGCGGAAAATGCCACCGGACTGGAGGCAAGCGCGTGACCGCCAACGAGTGGCGCGGGGTGGCCGCGGAAAAGGCCGATGACATCGACGCCGGCCTGGCCGCGCTGCTGCGCGAACGGAGCAGGCGGCTGCTCGGTGACCTGCTGCGGCCGCACCGGCGGGCGGTGAACGCCACCGTGTCGCTGATCGTGGTGAAGAGCCTGGCGGTGCTGGCCGGCCCGTGGCTGGTGGGCGTGGCCATCGACACCGGACTCCCGCCGCTGATGCACGCTCACGACGCGGCGCCGCTGCTGGTCATCGCGGCCGCGTTCGCGGTCACGGTGGCGGTGCAGGCGGTCACGACCCGGATGTTCGTCACCATGACCGGCCGCGTCGGCCAGCGGGTCGTGCTCGAGCTGCGCCGCCGCCTGTTCGCGCATTTCACCGACCTGGATGTGGCGTTCCACGAGGACTACACCTCCGGACGCGTCATCTCCCGGCAGACCTCTGATATCGAGGCGATTTCCGACCTGTTCGAGGAGGGGCTTGACTCGCTGATCGCGGCCATCTTGACCTTGATCCTGGTCGGCACCGGCATGCTGCTGCTCGACTGGAAGCTCGGCCTGGTGGTGCTGGCCGGCTTCATCCCGCTGACCTGGCTGACGGCCTGGTTCCGGGGCGCGTCGGGCCGGGGGTACCGGCAGACCAGGGAGGCCATCGCGCTGGTCATCGTGCACTTCGTGGAGACCTTCGGCGGGATCCGGGCGGTGCAGGCTTTCCGCCGGGAAAGCCGGAACGCCGAGATCTTCTCCGGGCTCGGCCAGGATTACGCCCAGGCGAGCGCGAACGCCTCGCGGCTCATCGCGATCTACGGCCCGTCCATCTTGCTGGTCGGCAACGTCATCACCGGGGTGATCCTGGGCTACGGCGGGCTGCTCGTCATCGAGGGGAACATCAAGGTCGGCGTGCTCGCCACTTTTCTGCTCTACCTGCAGCGTTTCTTTGACCCGCTGCAGGATGTGTCCCAGTTCTACAACACGTTCCAGGCGGCGGCCTCCGGCCTGGAGAAGATCTCCGGCGTCCTGGAGCAGGACGCCACGGTCCCGGAACCCTCCGCCCCGCAGCCGCTGCCGACACGCACCGCGGCCTCGGCCGGACGGCGGGTACGGTTCGAGTCGGTCACCTTCGGCTACCGGGATAACCTCGTGCTGCCCGGACTGGACCTCGATATCCCGGCCGGGCAGACGGTCGCCCTGGTCGGCGAGACCGGCGCGGGCAAGACTACGATCGCCCGGTTGCTCGGCCGGTTCTACGATCCGCGCTCGGGCCGGGTCACGCTGGACGGGATCGACCTGCGGCAGCTGACCGACGACGTGCTCCGCCGCGAGATCATCGTGATCACCCAGGAGAACTTCCTGTTCGGCGGGTCGGTCGCGGACAACATCCGGCTGGGGCGCCCCGATGCCTCCGCCGCCGACATCGAGACCGCGGCCCGGATGATCGGGGCGCACGACTTCATCGCCGCGCTGCCTGCCGGGTACGACACCCCGGTCGGCAAGCGCGGCGGACGGCTGTCGGCCGGACAGCGGCAGCTCATCTCCTTCGCCCGGGCGTTCCTGGCCGCCCCCGCCGTACTGGTCCTGGACGAAGCCACCTCGCTGCTCGACATCCCGAGCGAGCGGCTGGTCCAGGGCGCGCTGCGCACGGTGCTGGCCGGCCGGACGGCCGTCATCATCGCACACCGGCTGTCCACGGTGGCGATCGCCGACCGGGTGCTGGTGCTGGACCGGGGACGGATCACCGAGGACGGGCCGCCGGATGAGCTGATGGCCGGTGAGGGCGAATACGCGGCCCTGCATTCCAGCTGGGCCGCTAGCCTGGCCTGATCTGCGGGCCTGCCGGGCCGCTACCTCGCAGCCGACGGGTCACCGGGCACCACGATGCCGGTCTCGTAGGCCAGGATCACCGCTTGCACCCGGTCACGCAGGCCCAGCTTGGCCAGCAGGTTACCCACGTGGGTCTTGACGGTCGCCTCGCTGACGAACAGCGCGGCCGCGATCTCGGCGTTGCTGCCGCCCCGGGCCAGCATCACGAGGACCTCCCGCTCCCGCGCGGTCAGCGAGGCGAGCCGGGCCGGTGACGGCGAGATCTCCGGCGGCCGGCGCGCGAACACTTCGATCAGGCGGCGCGTCACGGACGGCGCGAGCAGGGCGTGGCCGGCCGCGGCGGCGCGGACCGCGGCGATCAGGTCGGCGCGGGGCGAGTCTTTGAGCAGGAACCCGCTGGCGCCTGCCCGCAGCGCCTCGTACACGTACTCGTCGAGGTCGAAGGTCGTCAGGATGACCACCTTGGGCGCCGCCGGTCCGCGTGTAATCAGCCGCGTCGCCTCCAGCCCGTCCATCCCTGGCATCCGGATGTCCATCAGCACCACATCGGGCCGGCGGGCCGCCGCCTCGGCCACAGCCGCCTGGCCGTCGGCCGCCTCGCCCGCCACCGTGATGCCGTCGACCGTGTCCAGGATGACGCAGAACCCCGAGCGGACCAGTTCCTGGTCATCGACCACCAGTACCCGGATCGGCGCGGGCGGGCCTGGGGAGGTCATCGGGCAGGCAGCCGGGCGGTGACGGCGAAGCCGTCGGCCGGGGTCGGACCGACAGAAAGATGCCCGCCGCACGAGGCCACCCGTTCCGCGATCCCGGCCAGGCCGAGCC
>JALYVS010000635.1 GCA_030853115.1 Actinomycetota bacterium | reverse complement strand
GTCATAGGCCGGATCGACGATCGCGGCATCGCTCCAGTCGATGACGCCGGTCACCGTCCAGGTGACCGGGTCGATGAGAACGTGTTCGATCCCCAGGTCGTTGTGGGAGAACGCCAGAGCGTGTCCGTCAGCCAGCGGTGGCGCGTCCAGGAACGCCTCCACGGCCGCGCGGTGCACCATCGGCACCCTCGGGGCCAAGGTGGCGTAGACCTCCGCGGCCTCACGTAGCCACAGTGCCTTCGGCTGGTCATCGGTGTCCACCAGCTCGGCCATCCGGTCGAGCGGAACACCATGCAGTGCGGTGAGCATCCCGCCTAGATCGTTGATCGGGAAATGTGGGCAGCTCAATGATCGTAAGCGATCAAGGAACGCTTGACCGGTGCGCCGATTTGCCAGTTGTGCCAGATGGCCGCGTTGAGCGCCAGCAGGCGCTGGACGACGCGCGCCCACAGCCCGGCGGGGGCGCGGCCGCCGTGGCGTTCCAGGCCGAGCTGGTTCTTCAGCGTCCAGATGATGGCCTCGACCCGCTGCCGCAGCCAGTTCGGGAAGTACCGGGGAGCCTTCTCGTCTTTGCGAGCCGGGCGGATCAGGGTCAGGCCCAGGTCCGGGCCGGCGAAGAACTCCTCGGTCTGCTGGCCAGACAGGCCTTTATCGGTGACGATGGCGGTGCCGGGGGCCGGGCGGTTCGCCGGCTGGCGCTCCAGCACCTGCCGGGCTTCTTCCCGCTCGCCGAAGAGCTTGGGGTTTGCCAGGCCGAATCCGGTGACGGTCCCGTCACAAGTACAGATGAGCAGCAGCTTGGTCCCCCAGTACCAGCGGGAATGGCTGGGACAGTAGCCGTATCCCGCCCAGCCGTACAGGTCAGATCGCTTCGCGGTGACCGCGGATTGCCCGCACGGGATAGGCGTGGCATCCATCAGCCGCAGCATCTCCGCGGTGGCCGGCGTGTGATCGGCCAGCCACCGCAATGCGGCCTCCATCAGCGGCGCTGCGTTCTTCAGCCGCCGGTTGTACTCGCTTTGGCGCAGCAGCCGGGGGAACAAGTGCCCCACCTGCCTGGATGCGGCGCGCAGCCAGTGCCGCTCATCGTCGTAACGCAGCAGCACCTGCGCCACGGCCAGGCACGCCACCTCGGCGTCGGTCACCTCCGGCGGCTTGCCCGGCCCGGACCGGGTGAACCCCCGCGAGGGGATGATGCGGTCGGTCAGCTCCACGTAAAGTGCGATCAGAAGAGTGTCCAGGTCGGCGATCACGACGAGCTCCAGGGTTCGGACGTGTGTAGACACGCCGATCTTGGATACTCTTCGCCTGCCCGTCACCGACCACCGACGGCGTGTCCCCACCCGAGGCGACCCGCGCCGAATTCCCGGTCAACGATCTAGGTTTCGGCTGCGCCCTGATCAAGACCCATGGTCATCGACAGTGTCGCGGCCTGGAGCGTCGCCTAACACCCGGTGGCCATGTGACTGGCGAGCCGGGTGTGGTGTGACGCGGGTCGCGGCGGGGTCTATGGCGGGTGGGGGATGGGTGGCATCCAGGGGTTGCCGCCGAGGGCGTCGTGGATGGCGGTCAGGACGTGGGCGCCGTGCTTGGCGACGGTGGAGATGTAGCCGCGGATGGCGTACCGGTCGCGGGTGACCTGCTCGGAGCGGAGCCGGCCGGAGATCTTCTGCTGGGTCTTGGCGGGCCGCAGGTCGCGTTCGGCCTGGTTTGACGTCGGCGGGATCCGCAGGTCGGTGGTGAAGCGCAGCACGTCGGCCTGCCGGTCACGCAGGCATGCCAGCAGGTCGCGGCCGGGCCGCTGCTTCCTGCCGGGGACGCGGGGAATCTGGGACAGCCCGACCAGGACCCCGTGCCTGAACGCGTGGATCAGCGGCGCGGCGACATCGCCGGGGACCGCGGCCAGGCCCTGGGCGCGGGCGGTGTTCGCGGCGTGGATCAGGCCCTGGAGGGCCTGGGTGATCTGGATGGGCCAGTGCGCCCCGGGGTATCGCTGGGCGGCGTCCGCAAGATCACGCAGTAGGTGCTGGCAGCAGAGCTGGTGGATCAGGCCGGGGATCGCATCGTAGTTCTGGTACCGGTCGTGGACGATGACGGCCCCGTCCATGTCGGGCAGCACGAACGCGGTGAAGGTCTTCATGCTCCGGTCGCCGAGGAAGTAATAGGTGAGCAGGCTGGTGCAGGCCACCAGCAGGTAGCGCGTGCGGGTCTTCGGGCCCGGTCCGGCCCGGATCGGGGTTTCATCCGCGCTGATCACGTGGGCGAGGATGATCAGGCACCGGATCGCCCGGTTCGCCGCCGCGACCGCGGCGGCGGCGCGGGAGATCATGAAGTGCACGAACCCCGGCGAGGGCTCCGCGCCGGTCAGCGCCTCGATCAGCTCGGCGCAGCGGTGCACCGGGATGGCGTGTGCCGCCATCAGGTACACGCACCACGCCTGCAGGGCCAGGCCGTAGGTGACCGTTCCCGGCGCTCCCGCCCCGTCGGGCGGGGCCGCCCGGTGCACCCGCCCGCAGCCGCAGGCCACCTCATGCAGGTCATGCTGGATCACCTTCGCGGTCTCCAGCGGGATCTCCACCTCCTAATGGGAGGCCGCCACCCCCAGGTCCATAGCGCCTTCCAGCCCAGCGCCGCACTCGCACGCGCCCTGCGGGAAGTGCGGCACCGTGCCGTCCGGGCTGGCGGACCAGGCCAGGTGCGACCCCGGGGCGCCTGGCTGCTTGCCGGGCCTGCGCGGCCGGGCAGGTCATCGGCCGACGGGGCCATCGAGGAATTGCCGCTGTTACGGCCCAGACGGCGCCGCAGTTCGGCGACCTCCTCAGCTAATGCCACCAGGTCCGACCTCAGCTCCTCGATCGCC
>JALYVS010000634.1 GCA_030853115.1 Actinomycetota bacterium | reverse complement strand
CCACCGGGAAACGGGTGCGGGAGTGCCCCAGGCCCTGCGCCGCCAGGGCGGCGTGGACCCGCGGGGAGCCGTAGCGGCCCCTGGAGTCCTCGTGCACCTTCTTGACGTGGATGGCCAGTTGGCGTGTTGGGCTTGCGCTGGCAGGGCTCGTCGCGCCTGCTGCTTAGTAGACGGACCGGGAGACCTTCAGCAGCTCGCACGCCCTCTTAACGTTGCGCTGCTGCGACTTCTCCGCCCCGATGAACGGGTAGACGTTCACCGGGCATAGACGCGAAGAAAGCCCTGGCCCGCTTGAGGATGTCAACGTCCTCCCGGAGCCGCCTGTTCTCCCGGCGCAGGTCACCGAGCTCGCGGCGCTCCTCGCTGGTCAGCCCGCTGTCCCCGGTTACCGCGTCGCGCTCGGCCTGCCTGGCCCGCTCCCGCACGGCCGTCTCGGTCAGGTCGAAGTCCTTCGCGACCTGACCCGCCGACCGGTCCCCGCGCTGGCACAGCTCAACGATCTCCGCCTTGAACT
Source organism: Actinomycetota bacterium (assembly GCA_030853115.1). Lineage (GTDB taxonomy): Bacteria > Actinomycetota > Actinomycetes > Streptosporangiales > Streptosporangiaceae > Palsa-504. Next base: position 2,349 of record JALYVS010000634.1, on the reverse strand, counting down.
CAGCAGTGAACGCCCTGCGCCGCCGGGGCTTCTCCCCCGCGCTTTCCATGATTGGACATCCTTCCAAGGGGCAGAACCCCTGATGGTGGATGTCCGCCAAAGCGGGTCACGCTCACTAGCGGCCGATCTCGGCTACGACTGCGTTTTGCGGACATCTTGTTCGAGATCCTGCGAGTCCCCCAGGACGTGCGCCCGTGGTTTAACCAGTCCGACGCGATCAGCGCCGCCCGCGACGACGGCACTGTGGACGGCGAGCTGGAATCACGGCTAGTGGACCTCGCCCGCACCAGCGGCCAGGTCGTGTTCGGCTCTTGGCGCTGGCATGGATCTGCCCGGTCTCGGCGCTCCGCATCTGGCTCGAGTCCGACCTGCCGTCCCGGACCCGCAAGTGCCTGGTGTCCCTTGTACCTGCTTCGGAGCGCTTGACCGAGGGGTGAGGGGCGGCCGGGACGGGCGCCGGTTGTCGTTCGCACACGGCTGCTGCAGCCTTCGCCCTGGTACCCCGTGGCCGTGGTCGGTATCCTGTCGACATGGCGGTTACATCGACCAGGAAGCCAGCCTGGCTGCTGCGGCAGCCCGACCCGGACGCCACCGCGCGCCTCTTCTGCTTCCCGTACTCGGGGGCTGGGGCCACGATGTACGAGCGATGGCCACGGCGCCTCGGCGGCGCCGAGATCTGCCTGATCCAGCCCCCGGGACGGCAGAACCGAATCCGGGAACCGCACTACGAGACCTACGAGCGCCTCGCTGAGCAGCTCATCGAGTACCTAGTGCCGTGCCTGGACCGGCCGTTCGCGTTCTTCGGCCACTGCAGCGGTGCCCTGCCCGGAGTCGAGGTCACCCGGCAGCTCGCCGCAGCCGGGCTACCCCTGCCACGGCGCGTGTTTGTCTCCGCGCAGGTGGCCCCACACGACGGCCCGTACGGCCGACTCCTCGACCTGGACCGCGAAGGGCTGCGGGACAGGCTCGCCGAGCTGATCACCGCGATGGGCGGCGCGCCCATCGACGCGCTGCTCGATCTCGGCATGGACGTGCTGATCCGAGACGTCAAGGCGAACAACCGCTATGTCGTGCCCGAGCCGCTGGACATCCCGTGCGGGATCACGGCGATCGGCTGGGACCAGGACCGTGAGATCCCACTGTCGCTCATGGGGGGCTGGAGCGCGCTCACTCCTGACTGCCGGCTGGTGCTGCTCGACGGGGAGCACTTCGATTTCCTGAGTGCGCCGCCAGCCTTGCTGGACCTGATCTCCCGTGACCTGACCGGGGCACCGGCGGCCCGGCTTGAGACGACCCGCGGGTAGGCTCGCTGAGCTGCGAGCCTACCCGGTCGTGCTCTCGCTGCCCGGCGGCTGGAGTTCCCGCTGGTACCAGAATCCTGACTTGCCGCCGAGGTCCTTCGGTTCAGCCGGGCCGACCTGGCTGAACCCGGCCTTCACCAGCACCCGCCGGGACGCGACGTTGGCGTCGGAGGTGGCCGCCCGCAAAGTGTGCAGTCCATGCCGCGCCGGCGTGATCCGGCACAGCTTCAAGACGGACAAGGTCGCCATGCCGCGGCCGGCCACCCGCTGCGCGACCCGGTAGCCGAGGTTGGCGGTGCCGTCCTTTAGGTCATACAGGTTGAACCGGCCCAGCACCGAGCCGTCGGCGTCGACGAGCACGTAGAACGCGCAGCCGCCGTCTTCCTGCTCAGCAAGCGCGGTACTGTGCCGGTCAGGGAACTGCTCGAAGAAGTCATCGCCGCGGTCGGAGATCGAAGCGGCGAAGTAGGCGCGATTCGCCAGCTCGAAGGCCAGCACCGCCGGGGCATGGTCAGCACACAACTGCTCTAGCTCAGGCACGCGCCAATAGTACTCAGTGTCCCCGCCCTCAGTCCCGTCCCCGCCCTCAGTCCCGGCGCCACGCGATGCTATCGCCGAGGACGGCCGTGACGGCGCGGTAGCGCTCGCCGAGCTCGTCCAGTGACGCGGCGTCGATCCACACCTCGCAGATCCGCCCGAGCGTGCCGTTCCGCCAGTCGACTGGCTGCCCGTCCCTTAGGATGCGGTCCATCCCGAACACTCCCGGGAGTCCGCGCAACTGCGCTGGAGACGGCATCGTCTCCACGGCCATGGCGTTCACCGGCGGCTGCACGTAGACCACCATGACCAGTCGGTCCGGCGCACCGAAGTCACGCGGCAGCGAGGCGCCCAGCGCGATTTCGACGGCGAGGCGCACAGGGTCGGTGCGCCGCGCCGGCATCGAGTGCACCGGCTCCTACGGCCAGGCACTGACCCGGTACCTGCTCGGCGAGAACATCGAGGTCACCGAGGTCGACCAGCCGGACAAGAGCACCCGGCGGCGGCGAGG
>JALYVS010000633.1 GCA_030853115.1 Actinomycetota bacterium | reverse complement strand
CTCTTCTACCGGGGCTCCACTGCTGTTTCCGGGCATGCCCGGACTGTCCGCGAGCCTCCCTGGAACAACTCTCCTGAGCCGTTAATGCATGGTTGTCCGATCCAATTTCAGTGAGATCACCTCACTGCGGTGATATTCGCCGTCAACCTCGCGATGCTCCTGGACCGGGGGGGTGAACCCGGGAAGTCCGGCGCACCCCTCCTCGTCCGCCTTGAGCTAGTCGATGTCGGCCGGCGATTCGCGCTGACCGACCACTGCCCCAGGTGCCGTTACCTGGCCGTGATGCTAATCGTTGTTCTGCGCTGGATGATACGGCCCTCGAGGAACAACGGAACGGGCCAGTGGCGGTCTGGGACCGAGAACGGACGGCATGAGGTTGGCCGTCTGCCGACGGTAGTTCGCGACCATGCAAGGGTCATCACGTTCCGCAGTTCACGAGCGTGACGCGGCCCGCGCGAAACCCCGCCGATACTCACCCCGGCCCGTGAGAATCCGGGCGGCCAGCCGGCCACGCCAGACGGGCGTGCCCGGCAGATTGGGCACCGTGTCACATGAGACGGCTGTCCGTAAACGGCTGTTTGCGGACACGGCCGATGGCTTGGCCCTCCGGCGTAGATCCGCTGCCTGACCCGGGCCGAGCTGCACCGACTGCTCACCGCCGCCCGCAGGACGGCAGCCTCTGCAGCATCGCCCTGCTCGACTTGCTAGGGGGCGATCATCATCGTCTGGTGCCGGCAGCCCGTCAGCAGGCGGGCGGGGCGGTGATCCGCGAGCAGCAGTTACTACGCCGGACGTGAGTGCGATGGACCCTGTTACGAAACTACTGACATTCTGGCCGCGATGACGGCAGTGCGTAATTCTGCATACCCACAGGTCAGAGCGATAGAAGTCGCCGTTGACACTACGAATTTATAAAGTTAAACTACCCTTGACAAGGGGCGAATTATGCCCAGCCTCCAGTTCCGGACACCCGGTAGCTGGGGGCATTTTTAGTTTCGCCTCGTTCACCCCCAGACCAGCCCATTGCGGCCCTGCACGAAAGTCGTGCAGGGCCGTTTGCGTCTTCACAGGAGGAAGGATGTCACCTAGCTTGCCCGCCACCTCGGCTGTGCCGTGGCTAGTGGCCGGATGGATCGCCACGGTAGTCGTGATAGCCGTGCTGATCTATCTGATTGCGCGACAGGTCCTCAACAAGACCGAGCCGCAAAGCATGCCCGAAGTTCTCCGCGCGCTCGCGCCACTACTCAGCGCGATCATTAGACCACTGGCTAAGCTGCCGATCTGCTCCCCAGAAGACAAGGAGCTGCCGACCGGGCAAACTGGAAATACCTCCGACGAGCCGGACGAGGAGGCCTCATGAGCGGGCTGCGCAGATCACCGAGTGACCCCACATCCCGCCGTGCCCTGGTGTCCGCTGGCATAGAAGCGGACAAAGTAAGGCAGATGCTTGAGGAATTTCTGGACATACTCAATCCGCGTGAAGCAGGCGTGCTGGCCATACGGTGGGGTCTCGTTGACGGTGAATGGAAGACGCTGGACGAGGTTGGCAGGCACTTCAACGTCTCGCGCGAACGTATCCGCCAGATCGAGCGGAAGGCGCTTGAGAACCTGCGGCAGAAACTGAGCCACAGCCCTCTGCTGGTGACGGACGGTGGGCAGGTAGTCGGTTTTGTCGATGTACGCCGGGCAGTCGACAGCCCGGCGCACATCGGCCCAGAAGGCGACTTGGTCTTGTGTCCCCAATGCCAGCAGCGCTGGTTCCTCCCAGAGAGTGGCCAGTTCTACGGCGGAAGGCACCGCAAGTACTGTTCGAATGCATGCCGTCAGGCAGCGTACCGTGCCCGCCGCGCCGACCCAAAGTTCACGAGGACCCCGCGGTGACGCCGACCAGCTACCCCGGCACCGTCCGCCAGCTCATCGTCACCGGCCTGGGCCGCGACGCCCCCACCGTCATCATCACCAACGACACCCAGATCACGGCCACGGCCACGGCCCGCGACAGCGTCATCGCCATGGTACTGGCGATCCAGCCGAGGCGGACCGGCCGCTCAGCTTCGACCAGGTCGCCGCGCTGCCGGGGAACCGGGTGACTCGCGCCCAGGTGAGCGCGGCCAGCTCGCGCTATGCCGGGACGGCCAGCTCGACCGGATCAGGTCCGGCGGGTACCAGTGGTCATCCGGCCAGCGCGCCGCACTGAGGATCCCCGGGGCCCGCCAGGCAGCTGACCGTCTCCCGTCTGAGCCGCCAGCCGCCGCGCCGGGCGCGCGTCCGCAGCCGAGCTGTTCGGCCAGCTTTTCCCCTCCGGAGTCCAGCTGACCGGAGAACTGCTCACCGACCTCTAGCAGTGGGCGCGCCTAACCGGCAAGCTCACTTCCCACGGAGAGACGGGCGGCCGACTAACGATCCAGTCGTGAAGGTCGCACAGGTCTACAACGTCGCGGTGCTTGCCAGCAGCCGGACGCCTGTCCGGGCCGTCATCTCCGGGCCTCACCTACAGCCAGAGTCATGCTTCCCGGCTGATCGGCTGGCTCGGGAGCAAGGACGAATCCCACTGAGCTCGCGGGAGCGGTAGGCGGCGATCCCGAGCGAAGGCGCCGCCGGCTGGGCCGTAACCTTCCACCGGCTTCTACGTGTGGTTTCTACAAACACGCGACGCGCCGCCGTATCATCCGGGTATGAGCGGCCGGAAAGATCACCTGGAAGTCGACCTCGACCCGCGGCTGCGCGCTTACGCCGAGCAGCTCGTGGAGTCGGGCCAGGCGGTGTCGGTGTCGGACGTGATCAACGGCGCCCTGGCTGAGCAAGAGCGGCAAGACCGCGAGGCCCTGGAGCACGTCAAGGCGACGGCGGCCCGCGCCGACCAGGGC
>JALYVS010000183.1 GCA_030853115.1 Actinomycetota bacterium | reverse complement strand
GAAAGGCCAGGCCATCACCGCGCGGCTGATCGTCCGCCGGGTCCGCGACCTGAACAAGAAAGCCGCCGCCGGGCAGGACGAGCTGTTCCCCCTCTGGCGTTACCACGCGGTGTTCACTGATTCGCCGTTCGAGCTCATCCAGGCCGAAGGCCAGCACCGTGACCACGCGGTCGTGGAGCAGGTCTTCGCCGACGTCACCAGCGGGCCGCTAGCTCATATGCCGTCCGGGGTGTTTGCCGCGAACGCCGCCTGGCTGTCGATCGCGGCCATGGCACACAACCTTCTCCGCGCCGCCGGCGCCCTGGCCAGCCTGCCCTTCGCGAAGGCCCGGGCCGCCAGCATCCGCCGGGACCTGATCGCCGTCGCCGCCCGCACCGCCCGGCACGGCCGCGGCCACATCACCCTGCACCTGCCCGGCGGCTGGCACCGCGAGCACGAATGGCTGAACCTCCTCGGCGCGGCCTGCGGCCCGCCCTCCGCAGCGGCCTGACCAGCCCAGACCGGTCCGCAACCCGCAACGGCCGTCACGGCCACCCCAACCCCCGCCCCCGAGCCCGGGAACCCGGACAAGCCGCAGAACAGGCGAGCGGCAGGACAACTGCACCCGGATTCACCCCGAAAAGCTCCCCGCGCAAGAATCGGTTACGGAAGCGGTCTACCGGAATTGACCGGTGGATCGAGGCTTAGCCCGCATCGGCTTCATACTTGCCACGCCGTGGCTGGCCGGTGAACGGAACTCATCGAGGTCGGCCTGCCGTGCGGCCTCGGCATCGTTACCCGGGCCGCTGCCGGGGCGCAGCCGCAGGAAGCCCAGGGCGAGGGGGACGGCGAGGGCGATGATGACCGCCCCGGCGCGGAATGCCTGGGCGTAGCCGACGGCGAGGGAGGCGGCTGGCAGTTCCCGCGTGGTGGCGGGTGGTGGTGGCCGCGACGGTGGCGAGCACGGCGACGCCGATGGAGCCGCCTAATTGTTTCTGGATGCGCTGCGGTGTTGGTCGTAGCGTTGAGAGGGTCCGACGGGTTTGGCTCCCGAACCGCCTGCCGGCCGTTGGCGGCCTGGCTTTAGATCGATGTGCCAGCCTGTCGGGCCCTTGCCGTGACGTGGCTCGAAAGAGGTACGGCGCTAATCAGCCCGGAATTAGGCATGCCCGTCACGGTTCCCGGCCGAGACGAGCAGGAAAGGGGCAGGTCATGGCAGCAGTGATGATCGGAGTCGACCCGCACAAGGGCTCCCATACCGCCGTGGTAATCGATGAGGCAGAGAAGGTACTGGGCCAGGTCCGGGTGCGTGCCAGCGCGGCCCAGGCCGGGCGCCTGCTGGCGTGGGCGGTGGCCTGGCCGCAGCGGACCTGGGCGGTAGAAGGCGCCCGCGGTATGGGGAACCTGCTGTCCCAGCAGTTGCTCGCCGCCGGTGAGAAGGTGCTGGACGTGCAGCCCAAGCTCGGCGCGCGGGTGCGGCTGCTGGCCACCGGGAACACGAACAAGAACGACCCCAACGACGCCCGGTCGGTGGCCATCGCGGCGCTGCGCTCACCCGCCCCCGTACCGGTCAGGCCCGATGACCACGCCGCGGTGCTGAAAGTGTGGTCCAAGCGGCACCGGGACCTGAGCCGGTCCCGCAACCAGGTCGTGTGCCGGCTGCACGCCGTGCTGTGCGACCTGATCCCCGGCGGGGTCAGCAAGACGATCAGCGCCGCCGGAGCTGCCCGGGTGCTGGAGCAGGCCGAGCCTTCTGGCACCGTCCAGCAGGCCCGCCATGAGCTGGCCGCCGAGTTCCTGGCCGACCTGCGCCGCATCGACGTCCAGCTGCGGGAAACCAGGAAGAAGCTGGCCACCGCGGTCCGGGCCTCCGGCACCACCTTGACCGAGGTCTTCGGCATCGGCCCGGCCATTGCCGCCACCGCGATCGGCGACGTCCGCGACATCTCCCGGTTTCCCAGCCGGAACCACTTCGCCGCCTATAACGGCACCGCGCCAGTCGAGGTGTCCTCCGGCACCCGGGTCATCTACCGGCTGTCGCTACGCGGCAACCGGCGCCTCAACCACGCCATCCACATGGCCGCGATCACCCAGATCCGCTACCAGCACAGCGACGGCCGCGGCTACTACGACAAGAAAATAGCCGAAGGCAAAACACCCAAAGAAGCGCTGCGGGCCCTCAAGCGGAAGATCAGCGACGCCATCTACAAGCACATGAAGGCCGGCGCCGCCCGCGCAACCAGCAGCGGCCAGGGGCCCGGGAGGGCACCCGGGGAACGACTCTGACGCCAGCGCGGCCGGCTCACACCCCGAACACCGGCTCTTCGGACAAACCACTCCCGGACCTGCCCCCACCCTACGACCCCGGCCCGGCACCTCCGAAGCCGCGGGTCGCGCGCAACAAGGGCAGGCCCTTGGCCTGCCCGCTCTTCCTGCCCGCAGGGGCCGTAGAGGCTCCGGTGTCAACGGGCGGCCGCAGGCCGTCGCGCGCACAATGCCGCGTCGTTAAGCCATGCTGCCCGCTGTCAACCGGTATCGGTCACGTTGGGGTTACGGCCCGGCTGGGTGTCCTGTGAACGTGGCGGAGCTCCTGTAGATCAAGGGATTGCGACATCACCTTCGATCTTGAACAGGAGCTCCGTTGCATGATTCTGCCATGGTTACCGTGCCGTGCACGGTGACCGTCGCCGCGGGTGCGTTCGCCCCTGGTCACCTGGGTGAGCTGACCCGGTACTTGCCGTTCGAGCTGGTCGATGACGTGCTGGAGAGCACCGGCACGGTGCAGAAGCGGATGCGGGCGCTGCCGTCGCGTGCCGGGATGTACTTCGTGCTGGCGATGACGCTGTTTCCCGGGATCGGGTACCTGAAGGTCTGGGACAAGATGACCGCCGCGCTGGAGGGGCTGGACTTGCCCCGCCCGTCGGAGAAGGCACTGCGGGATCTGCGGCGCCGCCTGGGCCCGGCCCCGGCGAAGGCCGTGTTCGAGACGGTCGCCGTTCCGCTGGCATCACCGTGGACCCGGGGAGTTACCTGGCGAGGGCTGCGCACGGTGGCGTTCGATGGCCTGAACTCGGTCAAGGTGCCTGATAGTGACCGGAACCGGTCCTGGCTGGGGAAGCTGAAGAACAGGCTGGGCGTAGCCGGGTATCCCTCGATGCGGATCGTGGCGCTGGCCGAGACCGGGACCCGCGGGCTGCTCGGGGCCGTGATCGGCGGCATCGGCGAGCGTGCTGAGGTGCCGCTGGCCCGCAAGCTGGTCCCACTGCTGCGCGAGGGCATGCTGCTGCTGGCAGACCGTGCCTATGACGCGGCGGACCTGCTCGCCGCGGTCGCCGGAACCCGGGGCGCACTTCCTGGTCCGCGGCAGCGTCAGCCGCAAACCCGGGGTCGGTGAGATCCTGCCCGACGGGTCGTACCTGTCCCGGGTGGACGGGCTGCGGGTCCGGATCATCGAAGCGGACCTGGATGTCCACGGCGCGGACGGGACCCGGATCGGGGACAGCTACCGGCTGATCACCACGCTCCTGGACTGGCGCCGCTACCCCGCCGGGGAGCTGATCCGCCTTTACCATGAGCGCTGGGAAATCGAGGTCGCTTACCTGGCGCTGCGGCACACCCTGCTCGGTAGATACGTGCTCCGCTCCCGCGACCGGGCCGGCGCTGAGCAGGAACTAGGGGCGCTGCTGCCTGTCTACCAGGCGCTGCGGATGGCCATGACCGCTGCCGCCGAGTCCGCCGGAGCCGACCCGGACCGGGCCAGCTTCACCATCGCGCTGGAGGCCGCCCGCGACCAGGTCATCGCAGCCCGCGGCGTCGTGGACTCCGGAGATCCAGGCGGCACCGGCCGGACCGGCCGTGCTGTCCTGGACGGCCTGCTGCCCGCCCGCCGCCCGCGCTACAGCGCCCGCAAGGTCAAATGCTCCACCTCCCGCTACCACGTCCGCGGTCAGGACCGTGACCAGGACCGTCCCTGCCAGTCCGTGCCCATCACCCGGGTGCAGATCACGATCCGGGTCCCGGCGCCGGACCGTCCCGCCGCGCGCCCCCGCCGCACGACCCAGCCGTCCCCGCCCGGTCCCCGCCAGCCCCTCCCGGACAGCAGAAGAGACCAGGTCACCCGCATCATGGCCAGCCAGCCCGGCCAGGACTGGTCCGGCAGGGAACTCGCGGACCGGCTCGGCATCAAGCTCCAGAACATGCTCACCCAGCTCGCCGAATGGGCCCGCCTCGGCTTCCTCTCCAAGACCGGCCGCGGCCGGTACGCCCTGCCGGGCCCGGCCGCGGTCGCCACCGACGGCGCCGGACCGTAACCCAGAAATTGCCGCGACGTTATTGACCTCCGGGCAGCATGGCTTAACGACGCGGCATTGTGCGCGCGCAGCGCGATGCGCAGCACCCTTGAGACCGGAGGGACGGCCCCGTACCCCTGCGCGACACGCCAGGAAATCAGCGGCGGCGAAGCCGCCTCCTTCAAGTCTCTTGACACCACGAACAAAGAGGATTCGATCTGGATGGCGGTGGTCGATACTCCGGATACCAGGCCGGAGTGCTCCTCTGTGACGCCGGAGACGGCGGTGAGGGTGAGCGGCACGAAGGTGAGCCCGAGGCCGACGGACAGGACCATCAGCGGCAGCATGACCCCGGTCAGGTAGCCGGCCGTGCAGGTGCAGGTGGCTGAGCCACCACATGCCCGCCGCGGCGATCGTGGTGCCGGCCGCGACGAGGGGGCGCACCCCGATCCGGTTGACCAGCCGTGACATGGCGCCGGCGGCGCCCATCATGACCACGGTGGCGGGCACGAACGCGGCGCCGGCCTCGAGGGGGCTGTAGCCCAGGACGTGCTAGAGGAACAAGGTGGTGAGGAAGAAACATCCCGAACAGCGCCGCGCCGACCAGGGTCTGAATCAGGTAGGCGCCGCCCCGGTTCCGGCTGGCGAACACCCATAGCGGGGTGAGCGGCTGGGCGCTGCGCCGTTCCAGCAGCACGAACGCGGCCAGGCCGGCAGCGCCGAGGGCGAGGGGCCCGGCGGTGAGCAGGCTGGTCCAGCCGTGGTCGGCGGCCCGGGACAGGCCTGAGACGAGCAGGCCGAGCCCGGCACTGGCGGTGACCGCTCCGGGCAGGTCGAGACGGACGGACTGGCGCTTGGGGGAGGGATCATCCGCGGCGCCAGGACGGCGACGACCGCCGCGACGGGCACGTTGAGGAAGAACACCCACCGCCATGACACGGCCTGGACGAGCACCCCGCCGGGCAATAGCCCGGCGGCGGCGCCGAGCTCTTTCATGGCCGCGAACACCCCGACAGCCCGGTTCCGGGCCCGGCCGGCCGGGAACGTGGAGACGATCAGGGACAAGGCGGTGGCCTGGGCGAACGCGGCGCTGGCGCCCTGGGCGACCCGGGCGGCGATCAGCAGCCCGGGTGATGCTGACACCCGGCGACCATCAGGCCACCGCGAACGCCGCCAGCGATGCCATGAACACGTTACGGCGACCGAGCAGGTCCCCGCTGCGCCCCCCGAGCAGCAGCAGGGCACCGAAAGCGAGCGCGTATCCGTTGACCACTCAGGCGATGCCCGGCGCGCTGAACCCGACACTGGCCTGGATCGCCGGCAGGGCCACGTTCACGATCGTGGTGTCCAGCACCACCATCAGCTGCACGGTGGCCAGCAGCACCAGCGCGCCCCACAGCGGCCTCGGTGCCCCCGGGGCGGGCGGCCCGGACCGGCCGTCCGCCTTTGCCGTTGCGCTGGTGCTGTCCATGATCAGCCTCTCCTCAGCCGTGCCTCAGATGCGTGAATTACTCAAGGCCGAAGGCGTCTACGGCGTTTACCACTCGCTCCAGGAAGCCGTGCACGAAATGCCTGGCCAGCTGGACCTCACCGAGGCGCTGGCTGATGCCATCTGGCAGCTCGACCCGGCGGAAGGCGCTAAATCACGCCGGGCGCTGGCCGGGCGGCTGCACTGTGACCCGTCCAACGTGACCCTCATCGTCGACCGGCTCGAAGAACGCGGTCTCGTTGAGTCCTCCCCTGACCGCAGCGACCAGCGCGTCAGAGCGATCGCTCTCACACCCGCCGGCATCAAGGCCCGCAACCGCCTCGTCACTGCGACGGCCAGCAGCCCGACGTTCGCCCCGCTGACCCACGACGAAAAAGGCCAGCTCGCCCGGCTCCTCGCCCGCTGCGCCCGCCGCCACCCCGCACGCGCCTCATGAAATGCCGGTCACAACGGACCCGTCAGCGCCGCTGCAGCGTCCAGTTTCCTGAACGCTGCCGGCAAGGCCGGGCGGGGGACGATCCTGCCCGGGAACGTGCTGCCGCCCGACCGCCGGCGACCCGCTCCCGTGACCGATACCGTCGCCGTTTGCGCCCGTGACTTCTGTGAATACGCCTCGGATGGGCGGTGACCCGCGGGCAGCACCCGCGGGTCACCCGGATTCCCCCGTCCTTAAACCGCGGCTAGAGCTTGAGCCCGGCGGCGTTGCCCGGCTGCAGCGTCCCCACGCCGAGACTGTTCAGGCACAACCGTCCGGCCGGGCCCAGCCGGGTGGAGGCCGTCTGGTCCGGCGCGGTGACGAGCAGGCCGGCCACGCTGGCCGCCGCGGTGCAGGAGGCGGTGTTCGCGGTGACCAAGGCCGATGCCGTCTGGCCCGGGCGAAGGACGATCAGCGGGGCATTGCCGCCGGACCGGGCGGCCTGCTTGCTCTGCGTCCCCGCGGAGCTGAGGGCCGCGATACCCGGGTAGCCCCGTATCCGGCACGACGCGGAACCCTCGTTAGTGAACATCACCACGTGGTCGGCGTGACTCATGCCGTCCAGGGCACCGTTCCTGATCTGGCTGTTGTCAGTGTAGGCGATCCGGAGCTGCCGGGCAGCGCATTCGGCGGCGGACCGCGCGCCGCCCGCGGCCGACGTGCCAGCCGCCGCCGTCGAACCGCCCGGGTTCACCGGCGACGAAGCCGATACCGGGGCCGCGCTGGAGCCCGGGGATGCCGAGCCGCTCGATGCAGCCGCGCTCGCCTGCCCCAATGCGCTGCTGCCGCAACCGGCCAGGACGATCCCCGACAGCGCGGTACCAAAGACGAGCGCGAAGCGTGGCTTTGAGGTCATGATCAGGTCTCTCCCAGGAATGGTGACATCGATATCACCCCCTACGACGAACCAGTCCCCCCTTTGGTTGGAACCAGCCCGGAGATCTTCACGCGGCCCGCCGCGCGGACCGCAATTTAGACGCCCGGATACCGGCGTCCGCGAGCTCCAAGAACTCCGCCGTCAGCTGCTCCACCCCGATACCGACGCCACCGGCGCCAGCACCAGCCCGTCACAGCCGCCGCCTAACGTCATCACCAGGAACCTGCGCCGGTCACCGACCCTGCTGCTCACGGCCGGATGACACAGATCCGCGGCGATGCCTCGTTCACCATCATCCCCTTTGACGGCCCGGTCAACAAGGTCGGGCACCGGCCATCGATGCTCGTGTCAGCGGTCGATACGAACGCGTCGGGCCAAGCCGTCCAGGGGCCTCTACCCGGCGTAGTTGTTGGCGGCTTCTACCCAGAAGTGCGCGCCGAGGTCCTACGCCGCGGTTCGGGTGCTGCCGCGCCGTGCATCTCCTGCTTCAACCCGCCGGAGTCCGACGTTCCCGACGCTGATTCGCGGCGTGCGTTCCTCGCTGCTCCATCGGATGAGCGCGACCGGCTCGCGGCAGCCGCCGGGCTCTCGGTCGATGAGCCGAGCGCCGGCGATCGAGGGACCCTGCAGCTTCGCCACCGACCGTCTCCTGGCGGAGCTCCGCGACGCCGCCCGGCCCGGAGAAGTTCGCGGCCGGGCTCGACCCTTCGTAAGACAAGCGACTAACGGGACGCTGCCCTAGGCGACGTGAGCGAGCGCTTCGGGATGCACCTGCGCGTATTCATTCAGTGAGACGGGGTCTCGGCCGATCAGGTCACGCACGTCCGTGCTGACCGTGGCCAGGCTGCCGCTGCGGACGGCCCAGTAGGAGCTGACCCAGCCGCGAACCTCGAACTCGGGTGCGCCAAACGCGGCGCGGGAAGCGAAGGCCTCTTCGTCGGTCTCGTTGTAAAAGCGGATGCTCTTCCCGGTCGCGCTGCTCATGATTTTGGCGGCCTCGTCAAGAGAGAACGCATCGGGGCCGGTGAGGTCATACGTGTGGCCGTCATGGCCGTTGGTCGTCAGGACCCTGGCGGCGGTAGCGGCGACGTCATCGCGCAGGACCGCGGCAACGCGTCCGTCGCCTGCTGGGCCCTTGATGGTCCCGTCTGATCCGACCATGCTTGGGATGAAGTCCAGGTACAGGTTCATCCGCAAGAACGTCCAGCGTAGTCCGGTGGAGCGGATGTGCTGCTCGGTGGCCCAGTGCTCGCGTCCGAGCGTGAACGTGTTGTCCGGCGAAGCGCCAACGAATGACAGATAGACAACCCGCTTGACGCCGGCTCTCACCGCGGCGTCGACTGCACTCATATGCTGCTGAACCCGATGGGGGTTCTCCCCGGCCGGCATGAGAAACAGCGTGTCAGCGCCGTCGATCGCGGCGCACATCTCGTCCCCGGCGCCGTAGTCAGCGGCCTGCCGGATCTCCACGCCGGCGATCTGCGGGGCGCGAGCCGGGTTTCGCACGACGAGACGCTGACGAGCACCCGCATCAGCCAGATCGGCCACCAGGCGGGCTCCCACCAGACCTGTAGCGCCGGTCACAGCAATCAGAAGTCCCTCAGACATGCCATATCTCTCTCTTTGACATCGGTCGTGGATATCCGCCCGTCCGAACCCGAACGAGACGGTCGTGCAGGCATCGTGTAGTGGTTCAGAGACAGGAAAGGCTATAGGCGCGGCGCGGCACGGCCGACGGACGGACGTCTGGAGCGACGCCAGGAGAACCCCAGGATCTCGTCACCGACCGCGAACTCCTGGACGCCCTCTGCGGCGGCAGTTACCACGCCGGCCAGATCGCTGCCCTCGCCCCACGGGAACGTAGCCGGGAACCGGTCGTGAAGCGCACCGGAGCGAATCGCGGCCTCGCCCGGGTTGATCCCTGCCGCTCGTACTGACACCACGACTTCCCCTGCCGCTGGGATGGGCACGGGGACCTCGGCGGCATGGAGGACCTCCCTGCCGCCGTAGCGGTCGAACTGCACCGTCCGCGAGTTGGCCCCGGTCATGGTGTCCTCCTAGCTTTCCGGCAGCCCGCTGCGCATGCGGCCGAAGCTGGCTGCTCTGTGCTCTCCCGTGCCCGGCCCGAGAAGGCTGATCACGACTTCGAGGAGGTCGCGCAGCTGCTCGGCGCGCTCGGGCCCCAGGGCGTCGCAAATCCGGTCTTCGAGCTCGCTGACCACTGCGACGGGCAATCGGGTCCTGCAGTGCTCCCGATGCCGCGCGAGATGCTGCAAAGAGCTGGCAGGGACTCTGCCCCGAGAACGGCAGGCTTCGCGGCTGGAAGGTGCCCGGACCAGTCCCACCGGCCGCGAACAGGGCTGCGCCGCACCTCATTTCCATGAGCTTCTCCCCGATGCCCCTCGCGCTCGCCCGTCGCTCTGCCGCCGGCGAGCAGTTGTCTCAGCCAATGCGGCGGGTGAGGGCACCTAACTGCGCCGCCGTCCAATCGAAGCCGTAAGGAACCCAAGTGCCGACCTATGACGCAGCTCTGACCAGCATCCTCGATCGCGAACCTGCTCCCCCCGGTGGCCTGGTCACCAGCGAGCTGAATTACCGGGCCGGCGATGTGGAGTGCCGGGGTACCTGGCTCGTCCCGCGGAAGACGGTCTCCGTCCTGGTGTGCTTCTCGTTCATGACTGGCTGGGTGTGAATGATTACGTCCGTATGCGCGCCGACATGCTGGCCAGGCTTGGCTACGTCGCGTTTGCTGGTGACATCTTCGGGGCCAGCGTGCGCCCCGCCCCGGGCGAGGCACCGTCCGTGGCCGGCGCTTTCTACCGAGATCAGGCGCTAGGCGGCGCCGCGCTGCTAGCGCGCTTGAGCAGCTCCTCGGCGAGCCCGATGTCGACGCCCGGCGCGTTGCGGCGATCGGATACTGCTTCGGCGGTTCGACCGTCCTGCAGCTCGCCCGGGCGGGCGCAGACCTGCGCGCGGCCGTCAGCTTCCACGGGAGCCTGCAGACAGGTCCGGCCGGCGAGGCGGCGGGGATCCGCGCCAGGCTGCTGATCCTGCACGGCGACGCCGACCCCGTCGTTCCCGGCGAGGCCGTGCTTGCCTTCCAAGACGAGCTCCGGTCGGCGCCGGGCACGGAGTGGGAGTTCACCTCCTACTCCGGCGCGATGCACGCCTTCACCCTCCCCCATGCGAACGCCCCCCAGCTCGGAGCCGTATATCACCGGGGCGCGGAGCACCGGAGCTGGCTGGCCATGAAGTCCTTCCTCGACGAAGCGCTTCACCCCGCCGCCCTGCAGTCCGGCGAGAGCCGCGGCCGGGTCAGAGGACACCGCGGCTGAACCGGACCAGCGGTCTCGGTGGTGAGCCCGGCAACCCCCGGGCGCGGCCGCCTCCCCCGAGCCTGCGGCCGTCCGGCATCCTGGCGATCTGCTGCATGGGCTTTGGTGATCGTCGGGCTGGGCAACACGATCGTCAACATCACCCTCCCGTTGATCAGCCGCCAGCTGCGCACCGCGGCCTCTGGGACGCAGTGGATCGTCGACGGGACACCCTCGTCCTCGCCAGCCTATTGCTGCTCCCGGGACCGGTCGGCCCGTCGTCCCGGACGGCGCCGCACCCTTCCCGCCGGGACTGCTCCTCTTCAGCTCGGCGCTCCCGTCCCCTATGCAGCGGTCCCGGGCACAAGACGGCATTGCCGGAGGCATCGCATCCGCCAGCCGCCAGCTCGGCCAATCACTGGGGCGCGGCCGTCGCGGGAGCCCTCGCGGCGTCAGGGGCACCCCCGCACCTCGGCTGCGCTGCGGCACGCCACGCCGGGTGGCGGGCGATCGCAGGCTGCGGCGCAGTCGTCTTGCTCGCCGCCTTGCCATCACCTCGGCCCTGGGACCGCCGCAACCGCGCGACGG
>JALYVS010000182.1 GCA_030853115.1 Actinomycetota bacterium | reverse complement strand
GGTTGCGCATCTTAAGACCTGGAAGATCCTTTTTACTGATTATCGACGGCCGCTCAACACGTTTCTTGATTCCTTCCGGGCAGCCATCGGCCTATATTTCTTCGAATTGAGTTTTCGATAATACTCCGAGGTTGTGCAGGCGGCCACTGGTGAGCTCGTGAAGGCGTTCGGGCGGCTGCTGCCGCAGCTGTCCAGTTCTGCCGCGCCGGTTGATGAGCGGGCGTTGCAGGTCCTGGTGGCCTGGCCGGGTACTCGGTTGCTTGTGGCGCGCGTCGATGGCGAGATCGCGGGTGCGTTGACGCTGGTCATGTTCCCGATCCCCACCGGGTCGAGGGCGTGGATCGAGGATGTGGTCGTTGACGAGGCGGCGCGGGGGCGGGGAGTCGGGGCGGCCCTGACCACAGAGGCTGTGCGGCTGGCGCGGGCCGATGGCGCTCGGACGGTTGACCTGACGTCGAGGCCGTCGCGGCCGGCGGCTAACCGGCTGTATGAGCGGCTGGGGTTCCGGCTGCGTGACTCAAGGGTTTACCGGCTGGCTGACGGGCAGTGAGGGGCCCTGGTCCGGGGGTCGTAGCCGGCCTGGTCCGGTAAGGTGCCGCCATCCGTCTGGCTGGGGGTTCTGCGGTTGTCTATTTGAGGGTCCAGGCCACCTGCCTGCCGGCATGTCGTACCGCAGGGAAACCCGTCGTCACAGCCGCCAACGTTGTGGCGGGGCACGATAACTGTCATCACGGCAGCTGGCTGACCAGGTAGCATGACCGGTTCTGGCCACGATATCTGTCACCGGCTGGCCGCGGTTACTGCGCGGTTCGCCAGGACAGTTGTCCCAAAGTGGGTGCTGCACGCAGGCCGGCCGCGCGGAGGGTATATTCCGCTCGTGGCGATATTCGCAGTGTGGAGCGCACCTCGCGCGCGGTCGACGGCCTTCTTCCGCTCGATGGCCGAACGCGGAGACCTGACCGTGCTTCACGAGCCCTTCTCCAACCTGAAGGACTACGGCGAGACCGATGCCGGCGGGAGCACGTTCGGTTCGCCCGCGCCGCTGCTCGCCTGGCTGCTCGACCATGCGCACCGCCGGGACGTGTTCTTGAAGGACACCATGGACCACCAGCACGATGATGTCCTGGCCGCCCGGCGGTTCCTTGCCGAGGCCCGGCATGCGTTCCTCATCCGCCGCCCCGAGGAAATCGCAGCGTCCTACTACGCCTTGTTCCCCCCGATGACTATCAACGCGATCGGCATGGACCGGCTGTGCGAGATGCAGGCCGCTATCACCAGTGCCGGAGGGAACCCACCCGTCGTCATCGACTCGGACGACCTGGTGACCCGGCCCGCGGCCACGATGGCGGCGTACTGCGCGGCCGTCGGGTTGCCCTTCAACCTGCGGGCGCTGGCCTGGAAGCGGGGCGAGCAGCCCGACTGGCGCCGGTCCGCCCGCTGGCACACGGACGCCAGCAACAGCTCCGGCTTCGAGCGGCACGAACGCGAATACCCGCACACCGTCGAAAACTCAGAAAAGCTGGCGCAGTACGCCGCCCGCCACCGGCCCTTCTACGAACAGCTCCATGCGCAGCGGATAAATGTCTCGCCCTGGGAGCGAATGACAGGCTCTTAACCTGTCAGCACGAGCACCGCAGGGCAGGTTGAGCCCTTCACAACGGGATGCACGCCTGGCCCATGGCCCGCTCGGCTGCGGCGAGAATGGCCGGCTGGCCTAGCGGGCAGTTACCTGAACCCGCGCCCAGGAGTTGTTGACGTATCCCTTCGGGTTCCACAAATGAACGGGGGACTCGGGCTGGGCGGCGGCTGAGGTGTCCCAGGCTCTTGCGATGATCTCCGTCTGCCCGGAGGGGACGTCGATGACAGTGCGCCACTGGCGCCACGCCCAGTGACCAGCGTCCTCGCCGAGGTTGGCCTGACGCCAGCTGCGGCCGCCGTCTGCGGACACGTCCACCCGGGCGACGCCGCGGTCATCTCCGGCGAAAGCATAGCCGGTGACCTCGGCGGCCCCGGCAGTAAGGGTGGCTCCGTCGCCGGGGCGCAGGATGTCGGCGTTGACGGCGACGGCGCCAAGGGACAGGCCGTCGCCGGGCCCGGCGGCAGCTGGGTCCGCTTCCGCGGGCAGGAGCCGGTAGGCGGTGGCCTGGAAGTAGTTGCCGGACGGATGATCCTGGAGGGTGATCCGCTCGACCCACTTGACACTGCGCGCGCCGATGTAGCCGGGGACCACCACCCGGACGGGGCCGCCGTGCACGGGGGGAAGCGGCTGCCCGTTCATCGCCCAGGCCAGGAGCACCTCTCCGTCCAGAGCCTTCGTGCGCGGGACCGAACCGCCGTAAGACTGGGGCGGGTCAGCGAGCTGGGAGATATCCGGTGCGTCGAAGGCCACGTGGCTCGCTTCCCCGCGCGGCCGGACCGCGCGGAGGACCTCGCCGAGGCTCACGCCCGTCCACTCGGCGGTGGAGGTCGCGCCGGGTCCCCACGGGTCTTCGCCGGGGATATCCCGCACCTTGATCAGGCCAGAGCGGCGGTTGCCCGCGCATTGCAAGGTCGCGGTGAGTGTCCGCCGCGCGAACTGGCCCCGCAGGTCGTCCAGCGACAGCTCTAGGTCGTGCTCGACCAGGCCGCCGATTCTCAGCCGCCATGCCCGCGGGTCGATGAGCGGGATCGGACCGTGGTTGCGGCTGTAGAACGAATCGACGGGGGTCAGCACCGATCCGCCAGCGCGCCGCGTGGCGGCTCAGCGTTATACGGGTCAGCCTCATGAACAATCATGTCATCCCGCTTGCTCCACAACCCCATAATGAGCTCCCTCGGCCTGCCGTCCCGCTCGGATGCAGCTGCCACGATGTCAGGATCCAGTTGTCACCAGCGATGCCGGACGCGGCCCCGATTCCCCCCGCGGCAACTCCCCGCGGCCAGGCCCGCTGTCCGGCCCATTCGCGCCTGTGCTCATCGCCCTACCCGGCTGGCGCGCTGCCGAACTTCCTATCACGTCACCATCTGGCCCTACGACGTGACCTGGAATGTCGTCGTGGGCAGTACGGAGGTGACCGATACTTAGCCCATGGTCGACGATCACCTGGCACCAGGTTCGCTGCGCGAGCGGGCCGGATCGGGTCCCGCGCTGGTTATCGCGGGCCGCCGGCTGGCGGTGCTGGACCGGGCGCGGATTTATGCGTGCGGGATCACCCCGTATGACGTGACGCATCTGGGGCACGCGGCGACGTTCGTCTGGGTCGACGCGCTGAGCCGGACCCTGAGCTTCCTGGGGGCCGAGCCGGAGGTATGCCGGAATATCACCGACGTGGACGACGTGCTGGACGCGGCGGCTCACCGCGCGGGCGCGCCGTATGACTCGTTCGCAGCGGTGCAGCAGTACTACTTCGAACAGGACATGGCGGCCCTGGGGGTGCGCGTCCCGTCGCACGAGCCGCGCGCTCACCGGTATGTGCCGCAGGTGATCCGGCTGGCTGAGGGGCTGCTCGCCGGGGACGCCGCCTATCACCGCGGCGGCAGCGTCTACTTCCGGGGCCGGGCCGCCGCGGACCGCGCGGGCCTGGGCCGCGCTGAGGCCTTGCGGCTGTCCGCCGAGTACGGCGGCCGGCCAGAAGATGCGGCTAAGGATGACCCGCTGGACGTCGCGGTGTGGCAGGCGGGTGAGCCCGGTCACCCGGCCTGGGAATCGCCGTGGGGGCTGGGCCGGCCGGGATGGCACGCCGAGTGCGCCGCGATGGCGCTGTCGGTGTTCGGCGTCGGCGTCGACGTCCATGCCGGCGGTAAGGATCTTCGCTTCCCGCACCATGCCTACCATGCGGCGATGGCCGAAGCCTTCACCGGCGTCCGCCCCTACGCCCGGGCGTGGCTGCACGCCGGCACCGTCACCACCGGCGGGGTCAAGATGGCCAAGTCGGCGGGCAACCTGGTCCTGGTAAGCGACCTGCTGGACAGCTACCCGGCGGCGGCCCTCCGGCTGATGATCCTGGACCGGTCCTGGGCTGATGACTGGGACTATCGCCCTGATCTGCTGGGCGCCGCGGCAGCGAGGCTGGAAAGCCTGTACCGGGCGGCTGGGCGTACCGTACCGGGCAGCCACGATGCCGGATCCGGGCTCGGCCCGCTCCTGGCGGCTGACCTGAATGTCACGGCGGCCATCGATTACGCGATCGAGACCGGCGGCGCGGCGGCCCGGATGGCCGTCACGGTGCTCGGCCTCAGCTGATCCCGGGACCCGCCGCGCGGTGGCTTCGCCCGTCAGTAGGTGGCCTGGCCAGGCCGGCATCTCTGGGCCGGTGGTCACCCAGGCCCGGTGGCGGGCTCGAACCGGGCGCCCTGGTCCTGGGCGGACCAGCGGGCGACGTAGGAGAACCGGTCGGCGCGGACCAGGCTGTGCCGCCATTCCGCCGGTGCCGTCTGCCAGGTGGCCAGCCGCTCGACGGCCAGCGCGGGCGTGCGGGCGGCCAGCCGGAGCAGTCCGCGCTGTTCCGCGCCGGGGAGCACGGGGCGGATCCGTTCCCAGCCCGCGTCCGGCCAGATCCCGCAGCGGACATGCAGTTCCTGGTACAGCGCCGTGTGGGTGAAGTCGACGGTCAGCAGCGGCCGGGCCAGCGCTGCGGGCAGCCAGGAGCAGTCCAGGACGATGGGGACATCGTCGGCCAGCCGCAGCCGCTCCAGGTAGACCAGCGGGGCATCCGGCGGACAGCCGAGCATCCCGGCGGCCTTCGCGTCGCGGCGTTCCTCGAGTCGCCGGACGATGCTGCGCTGCGCGAAGCCCTGCTCCTCGACGGAGCGGAACAGGCTGTAGATGGCGCCGAGGGGCTGCTCGATCACCCTGTCCCGGACGAACGTGCCGCGCCCCCGGCCGCGCTCGACGACTCCCTCGGTCTGCAGCCGGCGGACCGCCTCCCGCACGGTGTGCCGGCTGACCCCGTACTGGGCGGTCAGCTCGTCGTCGCCGGGAACGCGGTCGCCGAACTCGCCGCTGGCCAGCCTGCGGCGCAGGTCGCCCAGCACCTGGGCCCACAGCGGCAGCGCGCTGCCGCGGTCAACGGTCACGCCCTCAGTATGGGGTGCGGCCGGCGTGAACAGAAAGACACTCTGGTCATTGACATGGCGGAGTCCGGGAGACTTGAATGTACGTACATTCGTAGTTTCCCTGCGGACCTACGGAGGCCCCATGTCGTCCCGGAACTCGCATCGTAAGATCGTCCTCGTGCATAAGGTCGTGACCATCGAGACGCCCGGGCTGGGCGATCGCAGTTACCTGATCCACGACGGCCGGACGGCCATGGTCATCGATCCGCAGCGGGACATCGACCGGATGCTGCAGGCGGCGCAGACCTCCGGGGTCCGGATCTCGCACGTGCTGGAGACCCATATCCACAACGACTACGTCACCGGCGGCCTGGCTCTGGCCCAGGCCGCTGGCGCGTCCTACGTGGTGGCGGCCGCCGATGAGGTGGGGTTCAGCCGGACGCCGGCCCGGGATGGTGACGAGATCACGGCCGGCGCGCTGGCCCTGACCGTGGTGGCCACCCCGGGTCATACTCCCGGTCACCTGTCGTACGTGCTGCGTGCGGGTCCGGGCGATCCGGTGGCGGTGTTCACCGGCGGGTCGATGCTGTTCGGCGCGGTCGGCCGCACCGACCTGATCAGCGCGGAGCAGACCGAGCCGCTGACCCGGGCGCAGTACCGGTCGGTACACCGTCTTGCGGAAATCCTTCCCGAACAGGTCGCGGTGTACCCGACGCACGGCTTCGGGAGTTTCTGCTCGGCCACCCCGACGAGCGGCGACTCCTCCACCATCGGGACCGAACGGCGGGTGAACGTTGCGCTGACCAGCGGCGAGGACGCTTTCGTCCAGGAGCTGATCGCGGGCCTGGGCGCCTACCCGCGGTACTACGCGCACATGGGCCCGGCCAACCGCGGCGGGCCCGCCGCTCCTGACCTGAGCGTGCCGCGGACAGCTGATGCCGCGGACCTGCGCCGCCGGATCGATGCGGGCGAGTGGGTGGTGGACCTGCGCCAGCGCAGGGCGTTCGCCCGCAGCCACGTCGCCGGGTCCATCTCCTTCGAGCTCGGCGACCCGTTCGCCACTTACCTGGCCTGGACCATCCCCTGGGGCACGCCCCTCACCCTGGTCGGCGACACCCCTGAGCAGGTCGCCGAGGCCCAGCTGCAGGTTGCCCGCGTCGGTATCGACCACCTGGCCGCGGCGGCGGCTGGCCCGACCGGCGACCTGGCCGGCGGCCGGCTGTCCAGCTACGGCGTATCCGGCTTCGCGGCGCTGGCCGCCGCGTGGGGCCGTGACGGCCTGATCGTGCTCGATGTCCGGCGACCTGATGAGTGGCGCGCCGGCCATCTCCCCGGCGCGGTCCACATCCCGTTCTGGGAACTGGAGCAGCGGGCTGGAGAGGTTCCGGACGGCGAGGTCTGGGTGCATTGCGCCAGCGGCTTCCGTGCCGCCATCGGCGCCTCGCTGCTGGACCGAGCCGGCCGCCAGGTCGTCCACATCGACGACGACTGGGACCGGGCCGCGGAACTCGGCCTGCCGGTCACCGCCGATGACTGACGAAGGCATGACGATCGATGACCTGCTGCAACGCTGGGTTAAGGTCATCGACCAGGACAAGTGCATCGGGTGTCATGCCTGCACCACGGCGTGCAAGAGCGAGAACCAGGTGCCGCTGGGGGTGACCCGCACCTACGTAAAGTCGGTGGAGGTCGGGACCTTCCCCCAGGTCCGCCGCGCCTTCCAGGTGACCAGGTGCAACCAGTGCGCGGACGCGCCCTGCACTACCGCCTGCCCGACCCGCGCGATGTACCGGCGGCCGGACGGGATCGTCGACTTCGACAAGTCGGTCTGCATCGGCTGCAAGGCGTGCATCGCGGCGTGCCCGTACGACGCGATCTTCATCAACCCCGAGGACAACTCGGCGGAGAAGTGCAACTTGTGCGCGCACCGGCTCGAGATCGGGCTGGAGCCGGCCTGCGTCACGGTGTGCCCGACCGAGGCGATCCTGGTCGGGGACCTGAACGACCCCGGGTCCAAGGTCGCGCAGGTCGTCAAGCGGGAGCCGGTCACGGTCCGGCGGCCGGAGAAGGGAACCCGGCCTGGCTTGTTCTACAAGGGAGCTGATCAGGCGACCCTGGACCCGCTGGCGGCCCGCCGGCCGGACGGCGGCCTGTACGCGTGGGCGACTCAGGGCGGCGAGCACGACGCCGGCCACGTCGCCAGCGGCCACCCGGGGCAGCCCGGTTCCAGCGCCGAGGCCCTGCTGTCCTACGACATCAGCCACCACGCGCCCTGGGGATGGCGGGTCAGCCTCTACACCTGGACTAAGGGGCTCGCGGCGGGCGGGCTGCTGGTCCCGCTGATCCTGATCCTGGCCGGGCGCCTGGCCTGGGGCAGCCCGCTGGCCCGGTGGGCCGCGCCGGCCGTCGCGCTGGGGTTCCTCGGGATCACCGGGGTGCTGCTGATCTGGGACCTGCGTCATCCCTGGCGGTTCTACCTGATCTTCACCCGGCATCACTGGCGCAGCTGGCTGGTGCGGGGGTCGTTCATCATCGGCGGCTACGGCGCCGCCCTGACCCTATACGCGATCGGCTCGCTGGCCGGGTCGGTGATCCTGCGGCAGGTCGCCGCGGGCTTCGTCATCCCGCTGGCCCTGGCCACCGCGTGCTACACCGCGTACCTGTTCGCCCAGGCCAGGGCCCGGGATCTGTGGCAGAGCCCGCTGCTGGCCCCGCACCTGGCGGTGCAGGCGGTACTGGCCGGAGCCGCCGGGATCTTGCCGTTCGCGCTGTGGCTCGGCCCGGCGTCCGCCGTGACCGCGACCGAGGTGATGCTGGCCGGAGCCGCTGCCGTGCACGTGCTGCTCGTCGGCGGGGAGATCAGCGTCACCCACCCGACCGAGCATGCGCACCTGGCCGCCGCCGAGATGACCCGGGGCCGGTACGCACGGTACTTCTGGCCAGGCCTGGCCGCGGTGGCCATCGCGATCGCGGCGCCGTGGGTGGGCGCGGCCGCCGTCCCGTTCGCCCTGCTCGGCCTGCTGGCCCACGAGCATGCCTACGTGCAGGCCGGCCAGTCCGTCCCGCTGGCCTGAAGGAGCTGACGTGCCCCGCCCCAAAGTAGCTTCCGGCGATGACTCCCCGGACCTAGCCGCGCTCGGCAAGCGCGTCTCGGCCGCGCGGGCCGCGGTCGAGGCTCGCGGCGAGACGTTCTACCAGGGTGCGAGCCGCGTCCACCTGGGTGCGTTCCCGCCGAAGGAACGCTGGGATGACTGGGTCGAGCTGTCTTCGCGAGCCTGGCCGGCCCGCGAGGAACACCACTACATGCTGGTACCCACCACGTGCTTCAACTGCGAGTCCGCCTGCGGGCTGCTGGCCTACGTGGATCGCGACACCCGCCAGGTCCGCAAGTTCGAGGGCAACCCCGAGCACCCCGGATCGCGGGGACGCAACTGCGCCAAGGGCCCGGCCACGATCAACCAGGTCACCGACCCTGACCGGGTGCTGTACCCGATGCGGCGCGCCGGGCGGCGCGGCGAGGGCCGGTGGGAGCGGATCACCTGGGATGAAGCGCTGGACGCCATCGCGGCGCGCCTCCGCAAGGCCCTGGCCGAGGAACGCAACAACGAGATCATGGTCCACATCGGCCGGCCCGGGGAGGACGGCTACACCGAGCGGGTACTGGCCAGCTGGGGTGTCGACGGCCACAACTCGCACACCAACGTGTGCTCGAGCGGCGGCCGGACCGGGTTCCAGTTCTGGATGGGCATCGACCGGCCCAGCCCGGATTACGCCCACGCCAAGGTCATCTACCTCATCAGCGCGCACCTGGAGACCGGGCACTATTTCAACCCGCACGCGCAGCGGATCACCGAGGCCAGGCAGAACGGCGCGAAGGTCATCGTGCTGGATACCCGGCTGTCCAACACCGCCACCCACGCTGACTACTGGCTGTCCCCGCAGCCGGGCAGCGAGGCGGCGATGAACCTGGCCATCGCCAGCTACCTGATCCGCACCGGCCGCTACGACGCCGGGTTCGTCCGCCGGTGGTGGAACTGGGAGCAGTACCTCATCCAGTGCCGCCCTGACCTGCCGCCCACCTTCGAGGCATTCCAGGCCGTCCTGGGCGAGCTGTACGCCGAGTTCACGTTCGAGTACGCCGCCGCCGAGTCCGGGATCGACGCCGCCGTGCTCGCCGAGGTCGCCGAGGTCGTCGCCGGCGCCGGAACCCGGTTCGCGTGCCATTCCTGGCGGTCCGCGGCCGCCGGGAACCTGGGCGGCTGGCAGGTGTCGCGGACCTTGTTCCTGATTTCGGCGCTGCTGGGCGCGGTCGCCACCGAGGGCGGCACGTTCCCCAACGCCTGGAACAAGTTCGTGCCGCGGCCCATCCACACACCGCCGCACCCGGCAGTGTGGCAGGACCTGTCCTGGCCGCTGGAGTTCCCGCTGGCCCAGAACGAGCTGAGCTTCCTGCTCCCGCACTTCCTCAAGGACGGCCGCGGCCGCCTGGACACCTACTTCACCCGCGTCTACAACCCGGTGTGGACCAACCCCGACGGGCTGTCCTGGATGGAGGTCCTCACCGACACCGAAAAGGTCGGCTGCTACGTCGCGCTCACCCCCACCTGGAACGAGTCGGCCTACTTCGCCGACTATGTGCTGCCGATGGGTCATGGCTCCGAACGGCACGACACCCATTCCTACGAACAGTACGACGGGCAGTGGATCGGGTTCCGCCAGCCGGTCCTGCGAGCGGCCCGCGAGCGCCTAGGCGAGGACATCACCGACACCCGGCAGGTCAACCCTGGCGAGGTCTGGGAAGAGAACGAGTGGTGGATCGAGCTGTCCTGGCGGATCGACCCGGACGGCTCGATGGGCATCCGCCAGTACCACGAGTCCCGCGCGCATCCCGGCGAGAAGCTCACCGTCGATGAGTACTACGGGTGGATGTTCGAGAACTCGGTGCCGGGCCTGCCCGAGCGGGCGGCGGCTGAGGGCCTGACCCCGCTGGCGTGGATGCGCCGCTACGGGGCCTTCGAGATCGCCAGCGGCCAGGGCGGCCTGCACGAGCGCGAAGTGCCGGACACCGAACTGCGCGACATGGCCGTCGGGCCGGCCGGGCAGGTCTACACCGCCGCGGCCGCCCCCGCCACCACCAACATCGTCCCGATGGCCGCCCCTGACCCGGACAGCCAGGGACGCCGCCAGGCCGGGGTAATGGTTGACGGGACCGTCCGGCGGGGTTTCCCTACGCCCTCGGGCCGGCTTGAATTCTGGTCCTCCACCCTGGCGGACTGGGGGTGGCCCGAGCACGCCCTGCCCGGTTACATCAAGAGTCACGTCCACCCCTCCGCGCTCGCCCCCGGCCAGCTGGTGCTGCTGTCCACCTTCCGGCTGCCGACCCAGATCCACACTCGCTCGGCGAACAGCAAATGGCTGGATGAGCTGTCGCACACCAACCCGGTCTGGATCCACCCCCGCGACGCCGCCCGGCTCGGCATCGCCCGGACCGGTGACCTGATCCGGGTGGAGACCGACATCGGGTACCTCGTCGCCAAAGCGTGGATCACCGAGGGCATCCGGCCCGGCGTGGTCGCCTGCTCTCACCACATGGGCCGCTGGAAGCTCACCGGGCATAGCCAGGTCAGCGCGGGCGGGATGATGGCCACCGTCGACCTGCAGCACGGCGACGACGGCTGGGCCATGCACGCCACGGGCCGGGTCAAGCCGTACCAGTCCGGCGACCCGGACACCGCCCGGATCTGGTGGTCCGACACCGGCGTCCACCAGAACCTTACTTTCCCCGTCCACCCCGATCCCATCTCCGGTATGCACTGCTGGCATCAGGCCGTCCGGGTCCGGCCCGCCGCCCCCGGTGACGCCCAGGGCGACATCGCGGTCGACACCGCCAAGGCGCGCGAGATCTACCAGCAGTGGATGACGCAGACCCGCCCGGCCGGCCGCGTCTCGCCCGACGGCACCCGGCGGCCGCGCTGGCTGATGCGCCCCCTCAAGC
>JALYVS010000018.1 GCA_030853115.1 Actinomycetota bacterium | reverse complement strand
CCAGGTCCTGCGCGAACTGCAGATCGTCCTGGCCGTCATCCTCGGCACCTGCCCGCTCTGCCGTCAGCCGGTCACCATCGGCGGACTGGAAGCCGCCCTGTCCGCGACCTAACAAAGTACTACTAGTGCAATGCGAAGCCGGGCTGCTGTCCGTTACCGGCACGCCGGAGGAGCCATGCAAGGCGGGCATATCGGTCGCCGACATCGCGGCCGGCATGTACGCGTACAGCGGGGTCCTGACCGCGCTTTACGAGCGGGAGCGCACGGGCAGCGGATCCAGCTTCGACGTGGCCATGCTCGATGCCCTGGGCGAGTGGATGGCCCAGCCGTACTACTACACGGTCTACGGCGGGCACGATGTCCAGCGCACCGGTGCCCGGCATGCGTCCATCTCCCCGTATGGCGCCTACGTGGGCGGGCAGGTATTCCTTGGACTGCAGAACGACCGTGAGTGGGCTACGTTCTGCGAGCGGGTGCTGGGCCGGCCGGACCTGGTCGCCGACGAGCGGTTCGCCACTAATCCCGATCGCGTGGACCACGACGGCGAACTGACGCTGATCATCGAGGCGGCCCTCGGGTCGATGACGCCGGAGGAGGTGGCGGCCCGGCTGGATGAGGTAGGCATCGCCAGCGCCCGGCTGCGCACCCCGGCGGAGTTCGCCGCCCACCCGCAGCTCGCGGCGAGGGACCGGTGGCGTGAGGTGGAGACGCCGGCCGGCCCGGTACGGGCATTGCTGCCTCCGGTGTCCGTGCCCGGCCGCCAGGCGGCCATGGGCGGCGTCCCCGCGCTCGGCCAGCACACCGACGCGGTACTGACCGAATTTCAGGCTAGGCGGTGCCCAGGAGCTCCCCGAGTGCCTTGACGACGACCGGTCACTCGGATTTACGTCAGCTGACCGATGTCTCACGCTGCAACTTGCAGCAGTATTTGTCCTGCAACCGGCACCCGGGCGATTCATTACGGCCCGGGCCTTCCCCCGGGACAGCCGCCCGCGCAGGAGCAGACCGTGACCGTTAACGCCCGACCGGGCGCTACCTCGTTTACTGCCTGCCTGCAGCTGTTCAGCCGCTATCCGCTCGCGGTCACGCCGCCCGGCGCGGACGGCAGCGAGCGGTCGATGGTCCTGCTGCACCGCGCGGCCGGGCCGACCCGTTTTTTCGTCCTTACCCAGGCCCGCGAGGACCTTCTGTGCTCCGCTCCTGGAACCGTCGCGACGGGGTCCACCAGGAAATCCTGCCCGGGGAACCTGTCCCCGCCCTCACCGGCCAGGCGATCACCGCCAGCATGCCGGTCCCCTACGACGGCGCGCTGCTCGGCTGGGTCACCGGCAGCCAGGTCACGGCACTGCTGACGGTCCACTGCAGGCAGCCGCGAACCTGGGACGACCCGGTCCCTGTCCCCGAGATCCAGGTCATGCCGATGGCCGGCACCAGCGACCTGCTGCATTGGCCGCCCTTCACCGCTAGCCCGCTGCGCGACGAGCGCCTGTGGGAGTACGCCGAGCGGGACCAGATCGTGGACCTAGCTCCTCTCGTCACCCGCAGTACCGGATGCGTCTTCTGGGTGCCGTCACCAGAGAGGGGCAACACCCGGCACGAGATTGGCTGCGTCGTTATCACGGGCAACCTCCCGGCTCCGCAGTACTGGCTTCCGGCCGGGGTCTACCTGGACCACTGGACGCTAAGCGAGGGCATCCCGGCTCCGGCCGCCGGCCGCCTGCTCGCGCTGCCCGCCGCCGTGGACCTAGCCGACAAGCTCCGCCGGGCGGGCGGGCCGGGCCGGCACCGCCGTCCGACGTCGGCAGCGGCAGGCTCATCGACGGGGTAGCCGGGGCTGGCCGGCACATCATCCCTCAGGCCTGGATCGGGCTTCCTCGGGTCCGGATCGGGTCCGGGCGGGTTGCCACTGCCGTCGTCACCACCGGGGCCGATCACCGCGACCGGATGACTGCCTCGCACGATGGGGGATAACTTCCACGTGTCCGGCTTCGCCGACATTATGATCCTGGCATGCCTGCGCTCCCCCAGCGTGCGGATCGTCCCGGCGACCATCTGATCGTCTGCGGTGACGGGCCACTTGCCTACCGCATTATCGGGGAACTGACGTCCAGGTACGGCGAGCAGGTCACCGTCATCCTGCCGTCCGCGCAGCGGAACCACGGGCCGCAGATCAGCGCGCTACCGGGAATACGGGTCCTCGAGCATCCCGAGCTCAGCAGCCAGGCGTTTACCGACGCGGGTGTCGGCTCGGCCCGGGCGCTGGCGGTCCTGTGGCAAGACGATATCGGCAACCTGCACGCCGGGCTGCGGGCGCAGGAGCTTAACCCCAGGCTTCGCCTGGTGCTCGCCATTTTCAACCGCCGCCTCGGCGACCACATCCGCTTTTTTTTCTCTGACTGCACGGTGTTGTCCGGCACGGCGATGTCGGCTCCGTCGTTCGTCGCCGCCGCGGTGGGCGAGCCGGCCGCTAGCCACGTCCGCGTCCAGCGGCGCACCCTCTACGTGGCCAGGCCGGCCGAGGTGGCGCCGAGCCACGTCATCTGCGGCCTGGCCACGCTGGCCGGCGAGCTGGCGACCCCGCGAATCCTGCCGCCCGGTACCGACGGAGCGGACCTGGTGCTCCCCGTCGCGGACGGGACACCACGCAACCCGCTGACCCGGCGCCGTGACCCGGCACGTGCCTTCGCCGGCCTGCTGCGCCGGCTCGTGTGGCACAAGTTCGGGCTGGTCTTCACGGTCCTGCTCTCGGTGATCGCCACCGGCTTCGGGTTGCTCGCCGCGGCTCGTTACTCCCTCAGCAACGCGGTGTACCTCACCCTCATGGACCTGACCGGATCGGCGCTCACCAACCCCGCGCTCAGCGGGGCCGAGAAAACCTCCCAGGTGCTGCTGACCCTGGACGGCATGGCCTTCATCCCCGTGGTAACCGCCATCGTGGTCGGCGCCCGGCTGACCGGCTCGGTGCGCCGCGCGCCGCGGCCTCCCGGCGGGCACGTCATCGTCGTCGGGCTCGGCAACGTCGGCACCGCCGTGACAGGCCAGCTGCACGACCTGGGGTTCGACGTGGTGTGCGTGGACAACCAGCCAGCTGCGATGGGGATCCCGATGGCCCGCCAGCTGGGCCTGCCGGTGGTAATCGGCGACGCGTTCCGCGAAGAGACGATGCGCGCCGCCGGCCTGGATACCTGCATGGCGCTGGTCTCGGTGACGAGCCAGGACATCGTGAACCTGGAAACCGCACTGAACGCGCGGGCGCTCCGGGACGACTTGCGCATCGTGCTCCGGATTACCGACGACGATCTCGCCGAACGGCTGCAGAAGACGACAGGTAACACGATCTCGCGCAGCGTACCGTACCTGGCGGCGCCTGCCTTCGCCGCCGCGATGCTTGAGCATCAGGTACTGCGGACCATCGCCGTAGGGCGCCACGTCCTGCTCATCGCCGACATCCAGGTCGGCGACCAGGCCGGGCTGGCCGGGAGCTTCCTGGCCGACACCGAGCAGGACGGACAAGCTCGCGTGCTCGCGCTGCAGGTCAGCGGCTCCCCCCGGCTTGACTGGTCGCCGCACCGCGGCTACCTGATCGGCGCCGGTGACCGGCTGATCGTCCTGGCCACCAGGAAAGGCCTCGGCCAGTTCCTTTCCGTGCACTGAGCGCGGGCGTCACGGGCCTCTGGCATCATCAAAGGGTGAGCAGTACTGACCCCGAACGCCTCGCCCGGACCGCCTACGAAGCCCGCCGCGGCGTCAATCCCGCGGGTCTGCCGCCGTGGGAGGACACCACTGAGCAGGAACGGAAGGCCTGGAGGGCCGTAGTATCCGCCGTCACCAGTACCGGTGATGACACCCTCGCCGACGGGCGTCCCACCCAGTCGCTCGTCATCCAGGCCGGAGACCAGACCCGCGTCTTCAACACCGACTTCACCGCGGGCCGCGTGGGCAACCTGCCTATCAGTGACGACCGGGCCTCCGGCCACCACGCCCTGTTCCAGTTCGCCCACGGCCTCTGGTACGTCAAAGATCTCAGCTCAACAAACGGCACCTGGCTCAACGGGCGCCGCATCTTTGAGGCTCAGTTGCTGAAAAAAGGCGACAAGGTCCGGGTGGGACGCACCATCATCACCGTGCTGACCGTGTGAACGCCAGCGCACCGGCCAGCGCACCGGCCAGCGAACCGCCTACGCGGGAGGGCCGATAGCTTCACGGCCGGCCCGGACAAGCCCGGTCGTGAGACCGGGCCAGGCCGGCCGTGAAGCCAAGGTCAGCGGTCAGGCACTGGTGTGCAGCTGGCCGTTGACCCCCTTCGGGTAGAACCCGCCTGAGTTGGCTACCTTAGGCGTCAGGTAGACGACGTTCAGCACCTGGCCCGGAGAGCGGCCGAAGGCGAGGCCGTTGGAGTCCGCGGGGACGATGTTGGCCTTGCCGTTCAAGGTGATGCCCTGGTCGTCGTGGCTGGGCCCGTCGAGGCTATCCCGTGCCCTGGAGATCGCATTCGCGGCTGCGGCCAGGCCGCGGTCGTACAGCACGGTGCGGATGTTCGCCGCGTGGTAGGCCTCGACCGCGAGGATGCCCGCAGCGGCCCCGAGGTAGGTCTTGTTGCTGATCAGCGGGGCGGCCCCCTTGTAGGCGGTCACGCCGACGTCCTCGAAGATGAACGCGCCGAGCAGGAAGTTGTCCTCGTTCGCGTAGACGTTGAACGTCTCCCCCTTCTTGATCAGCCCGGCCGCGGTCGCGGCGGCCGTGAAGCTGGTGCCGATGTTGATCTCGGGCCGGGCCACCGCGGCGCTGCCGAGCGCGGAACGCAGGAACGCCACGTGCTCGTGCTCGTCCCGGGCGATCTCGGTGGCGAACTGCCGGATGGAGTTGCTCCTGAACGGAACCTCATGGCCCCCCTCGACCGGCCCCCGCTCCCCCTTGCCGTAGGTCAGGTTGGACGGCAGGCCGCACCCGTAGACCGCGTAGGAGTAGAACTCCGCCTCGAGATACTCCAGGTTCAGCGCGAAGTTCAGGATCGCACTGTCGGAGATGCCATAGTTCTCGGTCGCCGCGGAAGCCGACGGGGCGTCCAGCCCGGCCAGCAGGCCCGCGCCCACCAGCCCTAGGCCCGCCGCGCTCGCGCCCTTCAGGAACTTGCGCCTGTCCTCAGGATTCTCGGCACTGCGCTGGATCAGCTGGCCGACATAGTTCTTACCAAACACCTGTGTTCCCTTCGAGGCTGACGGTGCACTTTCCAGGTATTCGGAGCGCAGGCCCAGCTAGATCAACTCAGGACGATTTTTACCTCACGCGGCGCCGACCAAGCTGAGCACGGCACAGAACCGAATAGCCCTCCGTGAGCCACGGTGACAGCGATCCGCGTGTTCCACGTCAGCGGTCTCTCGACGTGGACCACCTCGGCACGCTCATCATGACCATGGCGCGGGGCGAACATGACGCTTTCGACGCGGCCTTCGGGCAGCTATCGGGGCCCGTCTACCACGCGGCCCTGGCCATCATCAGGGACCCGGCCCAAGCCGAGGAGATATCCCAGGAAGTCCTCCTTGAGGTATGGCGGACGGCTGACCGTTTCGATCCGGGCAAGGGCACGGCCGCGGCGTGGGTCTTTACTATCGCCCGCCGGCGCGCGATCGACCGGGTCCGTTCTGTCGCCGCCGACGCCATCCGGGAGAGACGCAACGCCGGAGTCGCGGTCTGCTGGGATCAGGTCAGCGAGAGCGTGACGGACATCCTGGACACCGAAGAGCTGATGGAGTCCCTGGAGCGGCTCAGCGGCCCGCAGCGCCAGGCCATCTTGCTCGCCTTCTTCGGCGGCCACACCTACGAGGAGGTCGCCGCCATCCTCGGCGTCGCCGTCGGGACGGTCAAGGGCCGGATCCGGGCGGGCCTGGCCCGTCTCAGAGACGCCATGAGCGGCAGGCTGTAAACGCCGGCCGCCCGCCCAGGCGTCAGCGCGGAGCGCGCGGCCAGGGTTTACGGTCCGCCGGCGACCAGCTGGCTACCGCCGACACACCCTACCTCGGCGACCCGCGAGAATCATGAGTGGCCCAATACAAGCTGCGGCGGGCTTAGTGTGACAGGCGGCAAGGGAGGACGCATGCCTTCACTGTGTGAGGACGGCTGACCGTGGAAGCTGCCGATGTTGACGCCCCGGCTGATAACGGCGCACCACGGCCAGCGGGCTACCGGCGGTCGGCACGGTCGCCGCGCGGCGAGGCCAGGCGCCGGGAACTGCTCGACCGGGTCACCGGCGACCTCATGGTCAACGGGCTGGTGGACTTCTCGCTCCGGCGGGCCGCGCGGGCGGCCGGCACCACGCACAAGGTGCTGCTGTACCACTTCGAAGGGGTCGACGACCTGCTCCGGCAGGCGATCCTCCAGCTGCGCGACCGGCGCATCGGCCGGGGACTGACCGCCGCTAGCGCCGAACCGGACCACCAGACGCTGGCCGCCCGGGTCCGCGCGATGTGGCCCATCCTCATCAGCGAGGAGGCGCGAGTGCTCGACCAGGCGATGGGCCTGGCGATGTACGACCCGGACCGGTACGCGGAACTGGGCCGAGGGGGGTCGCGGCAGTACCTGCCCGCGCTGCTGTCGATCTGCCCGCCGGACTGGTCAGGTCGGCGCAAGCTCGAGGTCGCGGAGATGATCCTCGCGGTGCTCCGGGGCTTCGTGGTGGACTCGCGCACTAGCGGTGATGCCGCCGGAATCGCCGCGGGCTTCGAGGCCCTGATGCGCGCGCTTGACCGGGAAGAGGCGGCCGGCCAGTAGACATTATGCGAACCATCTGGTTCACTTCTACTGAAGGGCAGCTTATCTCGGGAGGTTGGCGTGCGGGTTGCGGTGGAACAGCCGGAGCGGGCGGGTATGGCGCAGGTCGAGCTGTCCGCCGGGACGATCGACTACCAGGACACCGGCGGCGACGGGCCCGTGGTCCTGCTGCTGCACGGGCTGATGATGGACGCCTCGCTGTGGGACGGCACGATCGCTGACCTGGCCGCCGACCACCGGTGCGTGGCCCCGACGCTGCCGCTCGGCGCGCATCGTCACGCAATGCGTGCCGACGCGGACCTGTCGCTGCCGGGGATTGCCCGGCTGATCGCCGAATTCCTCGACCGGCTGGACCTGCATGACGTCACGCTGGTGGGCAATGACACCGGCGGAGCACTCATCCAGCTGCTCATCGGCGACCGCGACGGAGCCGGCGCCGCCCGGGCCGGCCGGGTGGTGCTCGCCTCGTGCGACGCATTCGATAACTTCCCTCCTGGGCTCACCGGGAAGACGCTAGTGCTGGCGGGGAAACTGTCACCTGCCATGTTCGGGGTGTTCATGCAGCAAATGAGGCTCCGGATGGTCCGGCGGCTGCCGCTTGCGTTCGGATGGCTGACCCGGCGCGGCGACGCGGCCACCGCCCGGTGGATGAAGCCGGTGCTGACGCAGCCGGAGATCCGCCGCGACACGGTGCGCATGCTGCGAGCCGCCATGGCCGACACCAAGCTGCTGCTGGCCACGGCGGGGAACCTGCCACACTTCGAGCGTCCCGTCCTGGTGGTCTGGGCTCGCGGCGACCGGGTGATGCCGCCGGAGCACGGCCGGCGTCTGGCGGAGCTTTTCCCGGACGGACGGCTGGTCGAGATCGACGACAGCTACACCCTCATCCCGCTAGACCAGCCGGCCAGGCTCGCTCAGGCCATCCGGGAATTTACCCCGGCGTCCGGGTAACGGCCTTTCGTACGGTCACCCGCCGGGTCGAACGGCGCGCGCAGGTGCACGGCGGCCGGGTACAGGCGGCCGCCGACGTTCACCTCGTACTCACCTGCCCGTGCTACATCGGGGGTGAGCAAGTGGCCTTCTGGGTGGCGGATGTAGGCCAGGCCTACGCAGGCCCCGACCGCCTCGCCCCAGGCACCGGAGGTCAGCTGGCCGACGGCCACCCCGTCCCGCAGCACCAGCTCACCGCCCCAGATCATGGCGTCCGGGTCTGCCTCGGTCAACACGAGCGAGACCAGGCGGCGGCGCAGGCCGGCGGCCCGGGCCTGCTCGACCGCCTCCCGGCCCAGGAACGGGATCCCGGTGGCGAGCTTGCAGGTGAACAGCAGCCCGGCCTCGACCGGGTTGTCATCGGCGGTCAGCTCGCGGCCGAAGGCCCGGTACCCCTTCTCCAGCCGCATCGACTCGATCGCGTAGTAGCCGGCGTTGACCAGGCCAAGGTCGGTGCCCGCGCGGACAAGGTCCTCATAGGCGCCCACGGCGAACTCCGCCGGGACGTACAGCTCCCAGCCGAGCTCGCCCACGTAGGTGATCCTGGTCGCGCGGACGGTGGCGTACCCTAGGTCGATCTCGCGGCTGCAGCCGAACGGGAACGCCGCGTCGCTGAAGCTGGCCCGGGAGAGCCGTTCGAGCAGTTCCCGCGACCTGGGTCCCATGACGCCGTAGACGGCGTAGCCGGACGTGACGTCGGCCAGCGACGCGCGGGCCCCGGCGGGCATCCGCCTGGTGATGTGATCCTGGTCGCGTTCGGTCGAGGCGGCGCTGCTGACCAGCAGGAACTCACCAGCTGAGAGCCTGGTCACGGTGATGTCGGCCTCGTAGGTGCCGCGCCCGTTGAGCATCCCGGTATAAACGGTACGGCCGGGCGCGACGGCGACGTCGGCCGTGCACAGCCACTGCAGCACCTGCTCGGCGTCCCGGCCGGCCAGCAGGTACTTGGAGAAGCTCGTCTGGTCGAACAGGGCGACGGCGGTACGTGCGGCGCGCTGCTCGGCCGAAGACCAGGGCTGCCAGTTCTGCTGGCCCCAGCGGTACTCGATGACCGGGCTTTCGGCCGCGGGCGCGAAAAAGTTGGCCCGCTCCCAGCCCATCTTGGCGCCGAAGCAGGCGTTGGCCTGGCTGAGCAGGTGGTATACCGGGGACCGCCGGAACGGCCGGGCGCTGGTCAGCTCGCGGTTCGGCCACGGCACCGCGTAGTGCAGGCCCAGGACCTCGCTGACCCGGTCATGCAGCCACTGGTTGTTTCCGTTGAACCGGGCGAACCGCCGGATGTCGACCGCGGAGGCGTCCAGGCCCGGCTCGCCCTCGGTGATCCATTCGGCCAGTGCCCGTCCGGCCCCGCCCGCGGACGCGATGTCGACTGAGTTAAAGCCGGCCCCGACGAAGAAGTTCCGCAGCTCCGGGGCTTCACCAAGGATGAACTGGTTGTCCGGGGTGAAGCTCTCCGGGCCGTTGTAGAACATCTTGATCCCGGTCTCGGCGAGCGCCGGGATCCGCGTGACGGCGCTGGCCATCAGGATCTCAAAGTGATCCCAGTCCTCCTCGAGCAACTGGAACTCGAACGGGTAGGGCAGCTTGTCCGGCGCGACCCAGGGCTTGGCCTCGGGCTCGAACCCGCCGACGAGCAGGCCGCCCACCTCCTCCTTGATATAGGTGTAGCCGTCCGGATCGCGCAAAATGGGCAGATCGCGGTGCACCCCGTCGATCTGCTCGGTGACCACGTAGAAGTGCTCGGCCGAGTGCAGCGGCACGGTCACCCCGCACATCGCGCCGACCTGCTTGGCCCACTGGCCCGCGCAGTTGACCACTACCTCGGCCTCGACGTCGCCTTGGTCGGTACGGACGCCGGTGACGACGTTGTCTTTGGCTCCGATGCCGGTGACCCGGGTTCGCTCGCGGATGGTGACCCCGCGGTCACGGGCGCCGCGGGCCAGTGCGGCGGTCAGGTCGGTCGGGTCGGCCCGGCCGTCACCGGGCAGCCAGATCGCTCCGGCGAGATCGTCGACCGCCATGACCGGGAAAAGCTCGCGGGCCTGCCGCGGGCTGATCAGCTCGCAGTCCAGCTGATAGGCCGCAGCGGTTGCGGCTGTCCGTTTTAGCTGCACCATCCGGTCGGGGGTCCGGGCGACGGTGACACCGCCGCACCGCCGGAAACCGGCCGACAAGCCGGTCTTCTGCTCCAGGCTGGCGTACAGCTCCATGGAGTAGCGCACCAGGCGGGTGCCGTTCTGTGAGGCTCGGAGCTGGCCGACCAGGCCGGCCGCGTGCCAGGTGGTACCGCACGACAGCTGGCCCTGTTCGAGCAGCAGCACGTCGGTCCAGCCCATCCGGGCGAGATGATAGGCAACGCTGGTGCCGATCACTCCCCCGCCGATGATCACGACGCGGGCGCGGCTGGGCAGCGGCGGCGGGATAGGCGAGCCCGCGGTGGGCGGGCCCGCGGTGGGCGAGCCCGGGGTGGGCGGGGAGCCGGGGCTCTCAGTCATCGCGCCGGACCTCCTCGAGCAGGTCGCCGAAGCCGGCCGAGGTGAAGCCAGCGGCGGCACCCTCGAAGCGTTCCATCGCCCACGCCCGGAAGTCGAAGTCAATCGGGCTCACCGCGTTCTGGATCGCACCCCATAGGGTCCACCCGTACCGGCCGACGAGGCCAAGTAGCCGGGCCCGGGCGACCCGGCCGGGCCGCGGCCTGCCGTAGTAGGCGGTAACCAGCTCCGTCAGCCCGTCGTCCGAGAGATGCGACTCGGCCCAGATGTTGCCGAGCTCGAAGCAAGCATCGTTATTGCCTGAGAGCTCATAGTCGATCAGCCAGATCCGGTCCCCGTCATCGATGAAGTTGGCCGCCAGCAGGTCGTTGTGGCACGGGACCGTTCCGGTAGTACAGGCGGCCAGGGCCTGGCCGGCGGCGCCGAACTGCGGCAGCAGGTCGTCGTACCCGGCCGGGACGCGGAAGCCGCGAGACCGGGCCACCGACAGGTACCGACGCTGGATGTCGAACATGTCGAAGTCGTTGCCGAACCGCGCACCCGCATGCAGCCGCCGGCAAGCCGCGGCGACCCGCCCGATGTTGCCGGCCGATGTTGCCGGCCGCGGCCACGTCCGCCGGGTGCAGTGTCCGGCCCTCGATGTAGCCGATGACCAGCAGGCAGTCCTGCGGGCGGTACTCGATGACCGGCGGCCCCGCCCCGGCCGCGGCCGCGGTGACCGAGTTTCGGTACTCGCAGTCGCGGTCGATCGCGAGCAGTTCGCTCCCGCCGTCCGAGATGCGCGCGACGAAGGTCCCGGCCGGCGTGCTGACCTGGTAGTTGCGGTTGGTCAGCCCGCCCGGCAGCTCGCGGACGGTGCGCGGCCTAGCGGCCAGGCTCGCGGTCCGGTCGAAGCAGGCGTCCAGCTCCGGCTGATCAGCCATCGGCGCGAACCCCTCCCCTGACCCTAGGTCAAGACCCTCACGACGACCACGGTACTGACTGCCGGAGACAGCGTGACATGTCAGCAAGGTTTATTTCGCGCGGCAGTTACGAAATGGCGATTTTGGACGCACTATGAGAATTATGGAACCCGGCGCGCAGCCCGTCAGCTGGGACTTGGTGGCCTCTGAGCTGGATCCCGCGAGTCTGCCCTGGCTCGGCCCGGTCGTCCCCCCGGCGCCCAGCACCGCGCTGTCCTGCTCGGTGATCCCCCCGCCGCCCAGCACCGCCGTGTCCTGCTCGGTGATCCCCCCGCCGCCCAGCACCGCCGTGTCCTGCTCGGTGATCCCCCCGCCGCCCAGCACCGCCGTGTCCTGCTCGGTCATCCCGCCGTCCCCCCGCACCGCGCTTTCTTCCTGCTCATCGATCCCCCCGGCACCCAGCACCGCCATGTCCTGCTCGGCGATCCCCCCGGCGCCCAGCACCGTCATGTCCTGCTCGGCGATCCCGCCGCCGCCGAGCACGGCACTGTCCTGCTCGGTCATCCCGCCGCCGCCGAGCACGGCACTGTCCTGCTCGGTCATCCCGCCGCCGCCCAGGACGGGCCGGTGAAGCCCGGCGATCGGGGCCGGGACCGGCCGGGAGATGAGCCCGACCGGTTTCTCGGTTTCCCGGTCAGGAACTCCGGGCCGGGTCGACAGGGCGAACAGCCGCGGCACGTCATGGATATGCCTGCTGACAGATTCGGCCCTGCCGACCTCGGCTGGTTCCGTTCGCTGGCCCATCCCCTGCGGCAATACCGGCGACGGGCTCAGGGACGGCGCCCGGGGGCTTCCGCGGCGGACAAGTCCGGACGGTAGCCTCGACGTTACCGCGCGAACTAGCGCTCCTGGCTAGCGTGGGAATGCCGGCCGCCCCGGGTGGCGAAAACCACGACCGCGACGAGGAATCCGATCCACAGCCACGGCAGGACCAGCGCATGTGTGACCGCCATGGCGACGATGACAGCGAGTACGACAAGGAGCACTGGGTGGCGCCTGCGCCGCGAGCCCACGGGCATGGCCGGAGCCCCCGTTTGCGGCGGTCCGCTTATGTCGGGCAGGTCATCGAACAGGCCGTTCAGGTCCGCCCGGGTCTTGGCGCTCATGGCGCGCCCGACTCGCTCGTCGAACTCGGCCTGGTCGAGGCGCCCGTCACCATAGTGCTCGGCCAGGCGGTCGGTGACCGCCTGGCGCTCGGCGTCGGAGACCCGCAGGTGCTGGTCGGCATCCGGACCGCGGAACAGCGGCGAGAAGCCTCGTGGCCAGGACTGACTTGATGACGTAGGCATGATGGGTGTCTCCTTCTACCGTGACCGGGACTGCAGGGATTCGATGAGCGAGGCGGCGATGGACTGGTCGCTGCCCTCGTCGGGGATCAGCAGCAGGCCAGCGAGGTACAGCGGTATGCCCGCGCCGCCCATGACGGTCAGGACAACGAAGGCGATCCGGACGATAGTCACGTCCACGCCGAAGTAGTGAGCCAGGCCCGTGGCCACGCCCGCCAGCATACGGTCCTGGAAGGGCCGGCGCAGAGCGGCGTGCCCGGGCCGGGAGCCGAACGGGTAGCCGGCCTGGAACGGAGGCTCGGGGTGCGGGCCAGACTGGGTGCGGGGGCCGGACTCGGTGCGGGGGCCGGACTCGGTGCGGGGGCCAGACTCGGTGGTGAGGTCTTCTGGGTTCTCAGTGGTTGCGTTCATGGCTCCAGCTTGCCCGCGGGGGCTACGCCAGCACATCGGGAAGATCCCTGGTGCGCCCCTGATCCTCCGGCGCCGGGTCAGGGTCGGGTCAGGGTTGTCCCCGATAGCACGTTGAGCGCGCCTGGGCGATGATGGGTACGTGGAGCATCCGGAACGCTGGCACCACCATGACCCATCCCGGCTCAGGCACCGGGAGGGTCACGGCGGCCCGCTGCGCCGCGACCCGGCCGACCGCCTGGGTGGCGGCGTGGCCTCCGGCGTGGCCCGGTGGAGAGGCATCAGCGTCATCACCGTGCGGATCGCGTTCGTGCTGCTGACGGTGGCGACCAGCGGAGGCGCGGTGGCGCTTTACGTGCTGGCCTGGCTGCTGCTGCCGGCGGCCGGCGCGGGGAGCAATATCGCTAGCCAGGCCAGGTCCGACGTCCGGGGCATCCGGCTCGCGGCCGGCCTGGCCTCGCTCTTCGTGCTGCTGCTGCTGGTGGCAGGCGTGTTCGGCGACGGCTGGTTGACCACCTGGGCGTGGCCGCAGGTGCTCAGCGTGGCCGGGCTGGTGCTGATCTGGCGGAACGCTCCCGCGGACGAGCAGGCCACCCTGCGGCATCTAGTGGAGCCGCTGGAAGGAGCGGCGGGCGGCCCAGGGGGCCTGGTGGGCTCGGGTCCGCGATCGGCGATCCGCCTGACTATCGCGACCGTGCTGCTGTTCGGCGGCGCGGGCTGGCTGTTCTCGGCGCACGCGAGCCTGGCCTTGCTGCGCCCCCTGGGCGGGGTAGCACTGGTGATCGCGGCGGTCGTGCTGTTCCTCGGCCCGTGGTGGCTGCGGATCGCGCGCGACCTGGTGTTCGAGCGCCAGGCCAGAATCAGGGCCGAGGAGCGCGCCGACATCGCCGCCCGGGTCCATGACTCCGTGCTCCAGACGCTGGCCCTGATCCAGCGGCGCGCGGATAACCCGGCGAAGGTCATCCAGCTCGCCCGGCAGCAGGAACGCGAGCTGCGCTCCTGGCTGTTCGAAGGGCAGGTCCCGAACGGCAC
The DNA here is from genome assembly GCA_030853115.1 of Actinomycetota bacterium. GTDB lineage: Bacteria > Actinomycetota > Actinomycetes > Streptosporangiales > Streptosporangiaceae > Palsa-504. Next base: position 16,829 of record JALYVS010000018.1, on the reverse strand, counting down.
CGACGCGGTCACGACGCTCGCGGCCGGGGTGCGGCAGATCCAGCGGGACGTCGAGGCCAGCTATGAGATCCCGGTGGAAGCGGTGACCGTCGGAGACAGCGAACTCGATGACAACCTGAACGCGCTGCTCGCAGCGGCCGGCGAGGCGACGGTCAACGCGGCGAAGTGGTCCGGCGCCGACGTGATCTCGTTGTTCGCTGAGGTCGAGCCCGCGGCGGTATCGCTGGTGGTCCGGGATCGCGGACTGGGGTTCGACCCGCAGACGGTCCCGGCCGACCGCAAAGGCCTGGCTGAGTCCGTACACGGCCGGATGACCCGCCGCGGCGGCACGGTCACCATCAGCACCGCCCCAGGCGAAGGCACCAAGGTCACCTTGACCATGCCCCGCACCCCCGCTCCCCCGCTCAAGCCTCCCCGGGGCGACACATCCCCCCCAAGCGACGTCCGGGGGAACGGTTCCCCCCCCGGGGACGTCCGGGGAGACGTCTCCGCCCCCGGGGACGTCCGGGGAGACGTCTCCGCCCCCGGGGACGTCCGGGGGGACGTGTCCCCCCCAAGGGGGGTCTGGGGGGATGGGTCCCCCCAGAATCGGGGGGGACAGGGGGGGTCGTCCCCCCGGGGTAAGACATGACGTCGCCGAGGGTGGTCCTGGTAGATGATCATGGGCTGTTCCGGTCTGGGGTCCGGGCCGAGCTTGGCCGCCAGGTTGATGTGGTCGGCGAAGCGGACGACGTGCAGCCCGCGATCGACCTGATCGGCGAGCTTCTGCCCGATGTCGTGCTCCTCGACGTTCACCTGCCCGGCGGCGGCGGTCAGGCGGTGATACAGGCGATCAAGGTCACCCACCCGGAGGTGCGCTTCCTCGCGCTGTCCGCTTCCGACGCTCCGGAGGACGTGATCGCGGTGATCCGGGCGGGCGCCCGCGGCTACGTGACTAAGACGATCTCCACCGCCGAGCTGGCTGATGCGGTCCGCCGCGTCGCGGCCGGCGACGCGGTGTTCTCGCATCGGCTGGCGGGGTTCGTGCTCGACGCCTTCGCCGCGGCGCCAAGGCAGGTACCGCAAGGTGACCCGAAACCCTCCTTCGACCCCGAGCTCGACCAGCTGACCAGCCGGGAGCGGGAAGTGCTCAGGCTGATCGCCCAGGGTTACACCTACAAAGAGATCGCCCGCGAGCTGTACATCTCGGTCAAGACGGTGGAAAGCCACGTGTCTTCCGTGCTGCGCAAGCTTCAGCTGTCGACCCGTCACCAGCTGACCAGGTGGGCGGCAGAACGGCGCCTGACCTAAGCTTTTCCACAGTTGCTTTTCAGTCATTTCAAACGCCTCTATTGAAGACGCGCTATGGTGCATTCGCGATAGACCAGATAGCCGTCCGATACGGGGGTTTTGCGTGCCGGAAAATACCGAAATTTCGCATATTGCGGTGGTGGTAGGGACCCGTCCTGAAATAGTCAAGCTCGCGCATATTGTGCGCTTGCTCGGTCCGCGGGCCAGGCTCATTCATACCGGCCAGCACACCGACGAGGAAATGTCCGGCGTATTCTTCGCCGCGGCGAAGCTCCCGGAGCCCGAACTGCTTTCCGGCATTCGCGGCGAGCCGCGGCACGTTCAGATCGGCCGGATGGTCGCAGCGCTCGGCGCGCTGTTCTGCGAGCGGCGGCCGGCCGCGGTCCTGGTCCAGGGGGACACCAACACCGCGTCGGCGGCAGCGCAGGCGGGAAACTACACGGGCGTTCCGGTAATACACGTCGAGGCCGGCCTGCGGTCCTTCGACCGGGCCATGCCCGAGGAGCTGAACCGGTGCGTCATCGGCGTCCTGGCCGACCTGCACTGCGCCCCGACCGAGCGGGCCGTGGCCAACCTGCGGGCCGAGGGCGTACCGCCGAACCGGATCTCGCTAACCGGCAACACGATCGTGGAGGCGACGCTGGGGATGGCCCCTGACGAGGCAGCCGCGCGGGCCATCGCGATTGGCGCGGGCGCCGAACCGGGCGAATACGTGCTGGCCACCATCCACCGCCCGGAGAACACCGACGACCCGCGGCGGCTGGCCATCATTCTGGACGAGCTGAGCAAGCTGGGCCTGCCGGTGCTGTTCCCGCTCCATCCGCGGACCCGGCTGGCCGCCGGGCGGCACGGGCTGGCGGCCGCCCTTGACCGGCTCCGGCCTATCGCGCCTGCCGACCACCGGACGTTCCTCGGGCTGGCCAGGCAAGCGCGGCTGATCGTCTCTGATTCCGGTGGCGTCCAGGAAGAGTGCACGGTGCTCAAGCGCCCGCTGATCGTCATCAGGAACTCGACCGAACGGCCGGAATCGATCGACGCGGGCTTCGCCCACCTGGTCCAGCCCGGCACGGTTATCGGGGACCTAGGCCGCCGTCTGATCGGCGACGAGGGGCTCAGCGGACGGCTGGCGGGAATCCCCTGTCCGTTCGGCGATGGGCGGGCGAGTGAGCGGATCGTCGGCTACCTAGACGCCTACCTGCGCTGAGCTCCGCCCGCGAACATGACAATGGCGGGGGACCGGCGCACCGGTCCCCCGCCCCGCTAGCTAAGCTGCGTCAGGCCGCGGCTGCGGACTGACGACGGCGACGGCTGACCTGGTAACCCAGGCCCGCGATCAGGAGCGCGCCGAGACCGGTGAGGCTGAAGGCCAGGGTCTTGGTCGGCAGGACCGGCACCGCGGCCAGGCTGGCCGTGTTGCAGACGCTCTTGGCGATGGTGATGGTCTGCCCGTTGCTCAGCAGCGTCACGTAGATGGCGTCTACGGTCAGGGTGCCATCCGCGGCCCTGAACTGCCGATTAAGGGTAATGGTCGCCACGCCGGGAACGGTAATCCCGGTGTTCGGGGCGATGGTGCCGCCGGTGATCGGCGCCAGGCCCGTTATCGTACCGCCCGTGATGGTAGTCTTGCCGCTGACGACGCCAGTGGCGGTGTTGAGGTGGCATGCCGACGTGACCGCCGTGGCGTCCAGCGCCACCAGCGGCGCCAGGGTCACCCCGACGTTGGCGATCGTCGACGACGCGGTCGTCGCGGTGGCCCGGTCCGTGATCAGACCGGTGGTAATGAGGCCTGCCGCGTCGACACCCACCGCCGTGACCGGCGAGATGCCCGGATAGGCGGCCCTGGCGACCGGGTTGACGACGACAACGCCGGTCGCTTGCACTCCGACCGCGAAGTTCGGTGATGCTGCGGCGGCGGGCAGGGCCGCCGCGGCCAGGATGCCGCCGGCCAGCGACAGTGAAGCTGCGGCCTTAACGAAGCCGCTAATATTCCGATTCATTAGTTATCCCCCATCATCGCTGATATGACTTGAAGAGCCGGGGCTATTTCGCCGTCGAGCTCTATTCCGGATGTAAACTCTGCGTTGCGGCGCGTCTTGAACCAATCTTCCCGATGACGAATAATGCGGAAGAACGCCCGCCACGATGTGACATAAAAGATCAGGACGAACAGCGAGTACCCGATGCCGAGCCCAAGGGAGCGGACAATGCTGATATCCCGCTCGCAGCGCATCCGGTAGATCGGCCCCCACAGGACGAACGGGCCAATGCCAGCCGCGAGATAAAAGAGCGCTAGCATCCAGCCGCCGCTGAACAGCCAGCCGCGCATCGCGGTGGGCCCGGCGGCGTAGTTGGCGATAAAGACCGCCGCGGGAATCGGGTAGACCAGGGTCCCGACGAGTTGAAGCCACGGCTGAATGAGGTAGTACGTCGCCTCCAGGGCCCCGATCTTGGAAACGTAGGGCGAGATCCACAAGCGGCGCAGGTACGCACCGCATTGCATGGTGCCCTGGCCCCAGCGGGTCCGCTGCCTGACCAGGCGGCGGATGTCCGGCAGGCCCTCCTGGTCGACGTAGGTGTCCTGGGTGTACTCGGTGCGGTGGCCGGTCATCAGCAGGTGCAGGCTGAGCTCGTAGTCCTCGAGCAGGGCCCCGCGCCACGGCTCGCCGCCATCCTCGGCCACCCGGTCCAGCGCCGACAGTCGGCTGAACTGGCCATTCCCGCCCAGCCCGACCGTACCGGTCAGCCTGCGGGTGACCTGGATGGCGGAGATCGGAACCCGGAATTCCAGATCCTGAAGGCGGACCAGGGTCTGCCCGAGGAAGTTCACGAACCGGCCCCGGTGCGGGAACGGATGAGGATCGTCCCGGTTCATCATCCGCACCAGGATCTGCACCGAGCCGACCTGCGGGTCGCCGAACAGGCCAGGGCCCGCGCACACGCTCAGGCAGTTGGGAGCGGGCCGCCCGTCCGCGTCGATTACCCCGATAATCGTCCGGCGGCGATCGACGGAGGCCGGCAGCCATTGGCTCAGCGCCCGGTAGGCGGCGTTCAAGGCCGCGCCCTTACCGGTGCGGGCCTCCGGGAAGCGACGGGAGACCACGTGCACCATCGGGTCGAACTCGGCCCGGAATTCGACGATGGCCGCGGTGTGATCGTCGCTGGCGTCGTCGATGACCCAGACATGCGCCTCGGGGGAGACCGCCCGGAGAAAGTCGATCGTGTCACCGATCACCTGCTCCTCGTTCAGGGCCGGCACGAACAGGTGCCAGCCCAGGGTGCGCGGATCCGCCGGCGAGGTCGCCCCGCACCGGCGCAGGGTGGTCACGAGGATCACGACATAGGTAATGAAAGCCACGCTCATCAGCAAGGCGATCGCCTGGGCGAGGGCCACAGCGACCTGCACGGCGGAACTGTTCACGACGCGGCCCTCCGGTTCCGGCGGCGCACTGCGCTCACCCGGACGCCGTCTTTCGAGGAGACCATCGCCGTGAGCAAGGTCAGGCTCAAGGCGATGCACACGATGCTGATCAGCGACCCGAGCACGAGGTGGCCGAACTGGTAACCGGCCCCGAGCCCGCCCAGCCGGGTTGTCACCGCGATCACCGCGATCCGCAGCATGTTCCCCGAGACCAGCAGGGTGGCCGCTACCGCCACGGCCTTGGCCACCCGGCGCACCCGCAGCTTGCGCGGGATCATCAGCAGCATGCCCAGCACGCACAGCGGCACGATCAGCAGAGCCGAACTGCAGTCGGGGGTAATCACCAGCCCGAACGCCTTCGCCCCGGGCAGGCCGAACCAGATGATCGGCGCGCTCGCCCCGGCCAGCGTGGGGGTGATGACCCCGAACAGGTGCGCGGCTGCGTCCGCTTCCAGGTTCCGGAACTGGTACTGGTAGATCATCAGGGACAGGGCGATTCCGCCCAGCAAGCCCATCGCGATGCCACGGCTCCGGTCACTCTCTGGTGCCGGGACCGCACCGTGCCGCCCGGACCGGTCGACCGCCGTGACGGGTGCGGCGGGCATAGCGGCCGGGCTCGGCGCGGAGCGTGGTTTCGCCGCATGCCTGCCGGGTATGCTGCCGTGGCGGGTCGCACGGGGCGGCCTGCGCAAGTCGAGCTGCATATCCACGGCTGGCTATCTCCATTAACGGGGGGACGGCAGCTGGCGGTCCGAGAGGACGCACCCGCTTCGTACGGAGTTGACCACTCCGTGTAGTCGATGTCTCTAAGTAATAGCACAGCCACGCAGAGTTGACGAAGCAATCGCCGTGAACCCGACCCGCTGACGAAAAATTTGTTATCTGACCTGCTGTTTCTTGCGCCGTTTCGAGTGATTTCCGAGCAAATTTCCGAGCGAGCACCCAGGTGTGGTCTGAGCGTCGCGGGCGCCACGGTGCGACACGGCGCGGCGGCCAGGCATAACGGAAGCGGGCCCCCGCTCAGCGAGGGCCCGCATGATTCCGTTGGGTCAAACAGCCTGTGCTTGGTTAGCCGGGGTGACCGACGCCGAGGTCCAGGTCCTCCTGGTGGGCGTCGGCGGCGGCCTCCTCGGCGTGTGCGACGACCCGCTCCGGGCCCAGGCGGCTGTTCACGGCGAAGTAGAACACGATCAGGCTGAACACCGCGATGGCCCCGAGGTCCCACCAGAACGGCAGGTGGACGCCGAGCTTGGTGCCGAGGAACGTAGCGTAACCGCCGGACGAGCCGGTGTTGCCCGGGCCCGAGCTGATCCCGCCGACGTAGCTGCCGCCGAAGATGGAGAACAGGGTCAGGCCGATGATCCACGGGATCGCCCAGGCACCGGCCCGGAAGTCCAGCGGCTCCTGGTTCGGGTCGAGCCGGCGGGCGACGACATACAGGACCAGGAAGAAGGCCACGGCGGCGTCGATCTTGAGGTTGTTGGCGGTGCCGCTCCAGTAGATGATGAACCCGGAGACCACGAAGCTGAACGGGGCGATGATGTTCAGGAGCGGCGCCCGGTACGGCCGGATCCGGTCCGGGTCGCTCCTGCGTAGCGAGACCGCGGCCACCGGGGCGAAGCTGTACATGAACGACGACGCCGCGGTGATGGCCCCGACCAGCGTCGACCAGCTGCCGAAGGGCAGGAACAGGATGCAGCCGAAGGCGCCGCCGAAGATGATGCTGAACCACGGCACGCCGCGCCGGTCGATGCTGGAGAATACCGGCGGCAAGAAGCGGGTCTTGGCCAGCGAGTATGACAGCCGGGAGGCGGCGCTGACGTAGACCAGGCCGGTCCCGGCCGGCGAGACGACCGCGTCGATGATCAAGATGACGCCGAGCCAGCCCAGGCCGACGCTCTCGGCCAGGGTGTAGTACGGGCCGAACTTGCCAGTGGCGCCGAACGGCTGCTTCCAGCCGTTGACGGCGAGAGTGTGCGGGTTCAGCGCGCCGGTGAAGCACAGCTGCAGCAGGATGTAGAGGGCGGCGCCCAGCAGCATAGAGCCGACCACCGCGAGCGGCACGTCCCGCTTGGGGTTACGCGCCTCCCCGGCCAGCTGGGCCGCCTGCTCGAAGCCTTCCAGGGCGAACACGATGCCGAGCGGGATCGCGATGAACACGCCCTTGATGCCGAACGGCATGAACCCGCCGGCCGCGCTGAAGTTCGAGCTGTGGAAGGCCTTGGCCATGATGAAGATGACGGTCATGAACGGCACCAGGATCTTCCAGATCATGGCGACGGAATTGGTCCTGGCCATCCACTTGATGCCGAATAGGTTCAGCGCCGTGAAGAGGACCATCATGGCGATCGCGACGGCCAGGCCCTGCCCGGTGAGCAGGCCGGTCGTAGTATTCAGCAGCCCGTGCCAGAGCTTAGCGTTGACGTAACTTAGCGTGGCCTCGACCTCGATCGGCGCCACGGCCATCGCCTGCAAGTAGGAGAAGGTCCCGGCGAAGAAGCCACCCAGGGTGCCCGCGTGAATCCAGGTGAACCGCGCGGTGCTGCCGGAGATCGGGTAGGTGGAACCGAGCTCGGCGTAGATCAGCGCGATGCCGATGAGCAGGATCACGCCGATGATCCACGAGATGATGGCGGCGGGCCCGGCGGCCGTAGACGCGTTCAGGGTGCCGAGCAGCCAGCCGGAACCAATGACCGATCCGGCCGAAACCATAAACAGGGGAAGCAGTCCGATATCCCGTTTTAGTCTGGGCGGGATGTCCGAGAGGTCTTGACTCATCACTGTTTCCTTTCCCGCGAGCCCGGAGTGGTCAGAATCGTTCCGTTCCCCTGTGGCCGCCCGCCTGAAATGGCGGTTTACCGGACGATAGTGGCAGCACCCTAGCATCGATTGGGTCAGAAGTCGCCTATTGACCTCCCGATATGTTGCCCCTGCTTAACCTCAAGTCCGGCGTCAGCGCCGCACCCCGGTTCGTTACATTCGGGCAACATTTCGGTGATGCGCTTGCCACATCGTGGGTTAGCCGATAAGACGCGGTCCTGTTATCACCGTGTTATCCAGAGGGCCCAGCCGCCTATAGCCGGCTTGGCTTGCGGCGGCGCGCGGTTACCAAGAGACCTCCAGAGCGGGCCGGTGCAAAGCCAGCACATGGTCGTGGGTTTCGCGCTCGGCGGCCAGCCGGGCCTGCCCGTCCCGGCAGAACACGATCGGCGGCCTCAGCGCCCCGTTGTAGTTATTGGCCAGCGTGTAGGTATAGGCGCCGGTGACCGGCATGGCCACCAGGTCCCCGACGGCCGGCCCGGGCAGCGGGAGCCCGGCCACCAGCAGATCACCGGACTCGCACTGCCGGCCGACCAGGTCCACAACCTCAGTGGGCATTTCGGTCATCCGGGTCGCGAGCACCGCCTCGAACGCCTGGCCGGTGAGCGCGGCGTCGAGGTTGTCGGCCATCCCGCCGTCGACCGCGACGAAGGTGCGGCCGGTGCGCTTGACCGTGGTCACCCGGTACAGCGTGGCGCACGAGCGGGCCACCAGGCAGCGGCCGGGCTCGATGACGAGCTTGGCCCCGGCCGGCAGATACGCGTCGGCCGCCGACGCGATGACGTCGAGGTACGGCCCGACGGCCGGCGCCTCGTCCTGGCGGGTGTAGCGCACGCCGAGGCCGCCGCCGATGTCGTAGACGCCGAAGGTACCGAGCCCGGCGACTGCCTCCACCGCCCGGCCGAACGGCTCGGTCTGGAGGATCTGCGATCCGATGTGCAGGTGCAGCCCGTCCAGGCGGAGCCGGTCGCTGGCCCGGATCCGGGCGATCGCCGCGCGGGCCTGGTCGGCCGGCAGGCCGAACTTGGAGTCATCGCCGCCGGTGGACTGCGATCGGTGCGTGTCCGGGGAGATCCCCGGGATGATCCGCAGCAGCACCCGCTGCGGGCTGGTGGCCAGCTGCTCCAGCCGGTCGATGTCGTCGAAGTTGTCTACCACCACCGTCCCGACCCCGGCTTGCAGCGCCATCGTCAGCTCCGCGCTGGTCTTGGCGTTCCCGTGCAGGTAGATGCGTTCGGCGGGGACGCCCGCGGCCAGCGCCATGACGAGCTCGCCCGCCCCGGCGACATCGACGGACAGACCCTCGGCGGCGAAGACCTGGTAGGCCGCTACGCAGGGGAACGCCTTGGACGCGTACACCACCTCGGAGTCCGGGCGGCGGGCGCCCAGCCCGTCGCGCAGGCGCCGCGCCTGGTTCCGCAGCCCGGCCTCGTCGACGATGTAGGCGGGAGTACCGTAGCGTTCGGCGAGCTCGGTGACGCCCACGCCGCCGATGCGGAGTTCCCCGTCCGGCGCCACGGAGCTGTGCTCGGGAAAGAGCGGGAGCAGGTCGTAACCAGTTTCGCGAGGAACGTCATCGTTCGTTAGCTCTGTCGGCTTCATGAGCTGAAGTTAGCGCGCCGGCCGATCTAGACAGCGGCGTGGGGCTGGCCGGAGACTGGCTGGCAGGGCTCGCGATAGGGGACGCAGATGACCGTGACCGCGGCGGAGTTCGACGACCTGACCAGCTCGCTGCGCGGGTTCATCCGGCGCGAGGTAATGCCGGCCGAGGTGGACATCGACGAATCCGACGAGATTCCGGCCCGGCTGATTGCGCAGGCCAAGGAGATGGGGCTATACGGCTACGCGCTGCCCACCGAGTACGGCGGTCTCGGCCTGTCAGTCGAGCAGCAGGTGCGGGTGGCCATCGAGCTGGGCTACACCAGCCCGGCGTTCCGATCGCTGTTCGGCACCAATAACGGCATCGCCGGTCAGGTGCTGGTCTCGGCCGGCACCGAGCAGCAGCGCAAGCAATGGCTACCGCGGCTGGCCTCGGGCGAGGTGGTGGCGTCGTTCGCGCTCACCGAGCCGGAGGCGGGATCGGACCCGAGCCGGCTGGCGACGACCGCTCAGCCTGACGACGGCGGCGGCTGGGTCATCGACGGCCTCAAGCGCTACATCACCAACGCCCCGGCCGCCGACGTGTTCATGGTGTTCGCGCGCACCGACCCGCAGGCGCCACCGGGCAAGGGCATCGGCGTGTTCGTCGTGCCGGCGGCCACCGACGGGGTGGCGGTGGCGGCCCGGGACCACAAGATGGGCCAGGCTGGCGCCTGGACCGCCGACGTCGCGTTCACCAGCGTCAGGGTCCCCGCCGACGCGCTGGTCGGCGAGGCGGCGCAGGCCGGTTACGCCACCGCCATGCGGAGCCTGGCGCACGGGCGGCTGACGATCGCCGGCGTCTGCGTGGGGGTATCGGCCCGGCTGGTCGACGAGAGCGTGGCCTACGCCAAGGAGCGCACCCAAGGCGGCCACCCGATCGGCGAGTACCAGCTCATCCAGGGGATGCTCGCCGACTCCCAGACCGAGTACCTGGCGGCCCGGGCCCTGGTGCTCGACGCCGCCGCCCAGTACGACGCCGGCACCGACCGGCGGCTAGCGCCGTCCGCGGCGAAGTACTTCGCCAGCGAGGCCGTGGGCCGGATCGCCGACCGTGCGGTCCAGATCCACGGTGGCTCGGGGTATATCCGCGGCATCGCGGTGGAACGGCTGTACCGCGACGTCCGGCTGTTCCGGATCTACGAAGGCACCAGCCAGATCCAGCAGCTGGTGATCGCCCGGGAGCTGCTCAGGTAAACGGGGCATCACCATGGCTAAGATCCGGTCGGCGAGCCAGGCGTGCACCTCGCCGATGTGGTTCTCCCGCAGGGTGGCGTGCCCCTCCTCGTCGAACAGCCTGGCCTCGACACCCGGGATATGCGCGGCCAGCCACTGTCCATGGCTGAACGGTACGGACTCGTCTCGGCGACCGTGCATCAGCAGCACCGGGACGGATATCTGGGCCAGGTCGAATCCCCACGGGCTAGCCTGGGCGAAGCAGTCGTCCCAGCGTCCTTCGATGCCGGACGCGTAGGCCTGTTGCATGCAGATCACCTCCTCGCGGAGGAAGCCCGGGTCCTGGCCGGGCGGGAGCGCCGCCCTCATGTCCTCGGCCAGCTGGGCGGGCGAGGCCGCCAGCATTGCCTTGCGCTCCTGCTCGCACCGGGCCCGGGACGCGGCCTTGTCCGCGAACATCAGGGCGGTGTCCTTGACCACCCACGGGCCTGCTCCGGCGAACCAGTCCAGGCCGGCCGCGTCGTACGGGGCGGGCGAGGCCAGGCACGCAGCCGCGGCGACCAGGTCGGGAAGCAGGGCCGCACAAGCCAGCAGCGGCGGTCCGCCGCCGGACAGGCCCCACATGGCCAGCCGGCTGATGCCCAGCGCCGCGCAGATCGCCCGCGCGTCGGCCGCGGTGTCGGCCATGGTCCGTCCCGGCTGCGGAGTCGACTCGCCGTAGCCGGGCCGGTCATAGCTGATCAGCCGCAAGCCGCGGGCGGTCGCGTCGGCCACGGTCCGGCCGTACAGGTGCCGTGAATTCGGGGTGCCGACGTGCACCATCACCGGGCGGCCATCCGGGTCCCCGGCGTCCTCAACGGCCAGCATCCGGCCGTCGGCGGTCTTGACCAGCCATTCCATCGGCACCTCCGGGGTCAGGCCAGGCCAGCGAAGGCAGCGGCCTCGGCCCGGTCGCGGCAGGCGCGCATCGCGACGATCTGCTGCTGCCGCAGTGTCAGGACTAGGTAGTTTCGATCACCGGCCTGCCGCAGCCGACGCTGATCCAGGCCTGGCGTGCGGACCACGAGCATGATTTTATCCCCGTGGGCCGCGACCTCCTCGACCTGGGACGTCAAGCCGCTCCTGGCCTGGCGTTCCAGGGCCCGCAGGAGCTCCGGCCGGCCGTGGCACGTCTGCGGCTCGGGGTCCGGGAAGGCAGGATCCAGGTAGGTCCACTCCAGGTCAGGATGGACGAGCGCGAGCAGCGGGGTCGTATCGCCCTGGCCGTACGCCTCGTAGGCCGTGCGGACCAGAGTCTCATTTTCATCGGACATGACAAGTCAAGTATCACGCCTGGCGGCGCGGCCCGGGGGCGGACCTGCGCCAGGCCGGCCGAGGGTCGTCTAGGCACAGCAGTAGCACCTAAATCTCTAGTCACTGTATTCGATATCTATCCCGGACAAGCCGGATCCGATTGCAAGAAGCGACTTTATTCGTTAGTATGTTTGATAGACGACGACCTAGAACGAGGGCCCAATTTTCTGAACGGACGGTGATTCGTGGTCATGGGACCGGCTTCTCCAGACCCCGGGCGGGACGAGAATCCTGGCGGGCGCGCTGGCGAACCGGACCAGCCGGGGGAGGTGCCAGAGGGGTGGCGGGAGCTGCCGCCGTCACGGGAGGACTGGCTGACCGAGGATGAGTGGGTGGCGTGGCTATCGGAGATCGAGCCCGAGGAGTGGGGCGTTCCCGGCGGGGGCGACGAGCCTGAGGATGACGGGCCCGGCCCCGCCGCGAAGAGAACCGGCGCCAGCAAGGGAGCCCGGGTCGCGAAGGGGGCCGCCCGCGCGTCCAAGGGCTGCCGCCGGGGCCCCGGCCAGCCCGGCTCAGCCCCCCGGGCACCCGATGCCTCCGCCGGACCGGCCGGGGCCTTCGCGGTCGGCCACCCCCTCGACGTCGCCCCCGGCGGCGCCGCCCTGCTTGGCCTGGCCGAGAATGCCGCCGGGCCCGATGATTGTTTTCCCGGCACCACCGACGACGAGCTCACCGGCATCATCTGTGCGCTGGACCGGTCCGAGGCCGCCGCGTCGGCCCTCAAGCACGCCGCCGTCGCCGAGCTCATCCGCCGCCGCCCCGACCCCGCCCGGGAGCCCACCCTGGCCGACCCGCGGAGCTGGGAGGAGTTCACCGGCACCGAGCTGTCCAACGCGCTGGCTGACAGCCGCTGGGCCGCCGACCTCATGCTCGACCTGGCCCGCACCCTGGCCACGAAGCTCCCCGGCACCTACGCCGCGTTCCGCACCGGGGTCCTGCGCGAATCCAAAGTCGCCATCATCGCCCGCGCCGTCACCAACCTGGACCCCGCTGAAGCCCGCGCCGCCGAGGCGAAAGTCCTGGACCGCGCCGGGCGGCTCACCCCCGGCGGCCTCCGCGGCGCGATCGCCCGCGCCGTCATCGAAGTCGCCCCGGACAAAGCCAGGAAACGGCGGGAGGAAGCCGCGCAGGACGCCCGGGTCGAACGCTGGCCCGAACCCTCAGGCAACGCCGGCCTGGCCGGTCGTGAACTGCCCCCCGCCGACGTCCTGGCCGCGGACCAGCGGATCTCGTGGTGGGCGAAAGAGCTAAAGAAAGCCGGCCTCGAGGGCGACATGGACCAGCTCCGGGCGCGCGCTTACATGGACATTATCTTGAGCCGGGACTCCCGCCGCCTCGGCCGGTCCGCCGGCGGGGAGACCAGACAGGACGACGGCCCGGACGGCCCCGGCGACAGCGGGTCAGGGCCGTCCGGCCCGGACGGGGCCGGGATACCGCCGACGGCGGGTGTGATCCCGGCCGGGTTCGCCGGCCGCATCAACCTCACCGTCACCCTGCCCACCTTGCTGGACCTGGCCGACCGGCCCGGCGAGATCAGCGGCATCGGGCCTATCGACCCAGCCCTGGCCCGCGACCTCGCTGACGCCGCCGCCACGAACCCCGAGACCACCTGGTGCGTGACTGTCACCGACGAGCAAGGACACGCCATCGGCCACGGATGCGCCCGGCCCGAACCTAAAAACCAGCGACTACGCAACGCTGAACACGGCAAATCCGCTCCACCTGGCGGACCCGCTCCACCCGGCGGACCCGCTCCACCCGGCGGTACTCCGGCCCCGCGCTTCACCTTCAGCGCTTCCGGCCAGGACGGTCCGGACGGCGGATACGGCGTCTGGCGGCTGGCCACCGGGGTCCCCCGGCAGCGGGACCTGATCATCACGCTCGACCCGATCGCCCTGGAAACCTGCGACCACAGATTCGAGGCCCGCGGTCACGACCCCGGCGTCAAACTGCTGCACCTGTCCCAGATCCGGCACGCGACATGTACCGGGCCGACGTGCCGCCGTCCCGCTGCCGGCTGCGACTTCGAGCACAATACTCCGTTCGAAAATGGTGGCCGGACCTGCCTGTGTAATGGCGGCCCTAAATGCCGTCACGAGCACCGCCTCAAGCAGCACCCGCAGTGGGACGTGGAGCAGATCACCCCGGGTACCTTCCGCTGGACCGCCCCGTCCGGACGGACGTACACCACGGAGCCGACACGGTACCCGATATGACCCGCGCGGCTACGGCAATTCGCGGGCCGGGCGCATAGGCCAGACGGTGCCGGGTAGTGGGCGACGAGGAGGTTTTCATGACCAAGGTGTCGGCATATTCCGTCTCCAGCCATTCCCGCTCCACAGGTGCCGCCCGGCTGCGCGGTGGCTTGCTGCGCGGTGGCCTGCTGCTGGCGGCCGCGGTCGCACTGACGGCCGGCCTCGCGACGGCGGTACCCGCGGCGGCCTCAGCCGTCACGGCCGCGCCTTACAGCTGCGCGCCGAACGGGCCGACCGGGAGCCAGACGGTCTACGGGCCGTTCGGCGACGCGAGCGTGATCGGCTGGGCCGGAAACAGCCAGGGTGTGGTGGCGTGCCTGGGCGGCAGCTTCTGGGTCGACACCAGCGGGCCGAACGCGGGGCCGGGCAGCGCCAGCACAGCGGCTGTGACCGGCACGACCTATGGCTACGGGGTCTACGACGACAGCCCGACCACCTGGACGAACGCCGACGGCTACCTGCCCGCGCTGGTGACCGCCTTCCACCGGGACGGCGCCGCCGTCTCGATCACCAACTTCGGCGACCAGGTGAGCATCGGCGGCCACAGTTACGTGATCATCTACAGCCGGGTCCAGGTGAGCAACCCGACCGGCGCCGCGATCACCATCAACCCGCAGGCCTCGGCCGGGCTGATCCCGCTGAACTCGGCTTCGGACACAGTACCGGCCCATAGCACCGTGCACCATGACTACGCGGTGCCCTCGGACAAATTCGGCGGCAGCTACGCGTACCCCTCCAGCAGCGCGATCGTGGCCGCGGGCGGGTTCAATCAGCACTTCGCGCACATGCGCGCTTACTGGAACAGCTCGCTGGCCGGGATCGCCCAGATCACGGCGCTGCCCGACGCCAGCCTGATCAACGCCTATAAGACCGGGTTCATCTACACCCAGATCATCCGATCCGGCGCCGAGCTCAAGACCGGCGCCAACGGGTACGACCAGGAATTCAGCCACGATGTGATCGGCATCTTGGCCAACTTGTTCACCCAGGGCTACACCAGCAACGCGCACGCGCTGCTGGACCGGGCCCGGTACGTCAGCGGTAACCAGCCCCAGTACCTGGACGGGGTGTGGACCTACCCGTGGGTGTGGGCCATCTACCTGCTGAAGACCGGGGACATGAGCTTCGTCAAGGCCAACTTCGCCACCGAAGGGCCTGCGGGTAAGACCGAGCCGAGCATCAAGGACACCGCGCACCTGATCGCCGCCGACCGGACCGGGCCGGGCGGGATCATGGAAGAGACCAACGACATCGACGCCAACGGCTACTGGACGATCGATAACTACGAGGCGCTGATGGGGCTGTGGTCCTATCACTGGCTGGCCCAGCGGGTCGGCAACACGACCGAAGCCAACTGGGCGGCGGCGCAGTATTCGAGCTTGCTGGCGGCGGTCAACAAGACGCTGAACGCGACGGTCTCGGCCAGCCACCTGAACTACCTGCCCTGTTCGATGATTGAGCCGAACACCGACAACCGGTGCGTCAACGCCGAGGACGCCAACTGGGCCGCGCCGTTCCTGTTCGGCCGGTGGGCCTGGGACGGTTACCTGTTCGGCGCTCCGCTGAGCGGGCCGGGGGTGTCGTTGATCGACGCGACGTATAAGTACGGCTTCGCCCGGCTGGCCGGGAAACTGCCGCCGAACACGTTCGGCGGGTACCCGACGCAATACTGGAGCACGGCCTACAACGCCGGGTACGGCGAATGGGGGCTGGCCAGCCACAATTACCGGGATCAGGGCATCTTGAGCTACCAGTTCATGGTCGCCAGCGGGCAGAGCGGCCCGTACTCCTGGTGGGAGAGCCAGCAGTTCCCGAACCCCGGTTCACCGTGGATCGGCACCCATCCGGAGGCCGGCAACGGGTCCTCGCCGCACGCCTGGGGCATCGCCAACGCCAACATGGTGCTGCTCGACTCGCTGGCCGCACAGCGCTCCGACGGCAGCCTGGTGATCGGCCGCGGCGTCCCTGACTCCTGGGTCGCCAGCGGGCAGGTCATCAGCCTGGCGAACTTCCCGACCACGGACGGCCGGCACCTCGCGCTGAAGATCAGCGCCAGCGGCAGATCGATCACGCTGACGCTAACCGGCGACGCGCCGTCCGGGCCGGTGCTGTTCCAGCTGCCGGCCTTCGTGAACAACATCGCGCACGCCAGCGCCGGCACGGTCAACGAGAAGACCGGGACCGTCACACTGGGTGCGAGCGTCCGCGCCGTCACCGTCCAGCTCGGGTAACTGGCTCTTGCTGGCGGCGGACGGGGGCGAGCCGGGTCAAGATGAGCTCGGCGCCGACCAGCAGGACGGCCAAGACGGTGATCGCGGGGCCTAGGGCGGCCAGGCTCGTCGCGCCGATGACCAGGCCGATCAGGGCGGACAGGCCCGCTCCGCCCGCCGCCGCGGCGCCGACCTGCCAGGAGATGACGTGACGGGCGCTGGCGTCGCCGAGGCGGACCGGGGTCAGCGAGATCAGGGCCGGGAAGATCCCGGCCAGGGCGGCGCCGAGGACGGCGAAGGCGAGCACGGTGACCACGGTGCCCGGCTGCCACCAGATGACCGCGGCGGCGAGCACGGCCACGGCACTCCCCCACCGGACCACCGTCTGCGGCGGCACCGGGCGGGGCAGCACGGCCAGGACGATCCGGACCGCGGTCAGCGCGCCCCAGTAGCCGAAGGTGGCCAGCCCGGTGGCGCCCGGTGACATGTTCAGGTGGCCGCGGCAGAAGCTCGCCTCCCACTGCCCGGCGCCGACCTCCAGGCCGGTGTAGACGAAGAACACGCCGATCCCGGCGGCCACCACGCCGCGGTACCGGCGGCGGGTCCAGCGCGCGGACGGATGGGGCTCGGCGTCAGCGTCGGCGTGCTCTGCCGCCGGCGGGGGTGCGC
>JALYVS010000632.1 GCA_030853115.1 Actinomycetota bacterium | reverse complement strand
GCGGGCGGCCCGCGCCGGTCAATTCTGCCGCCTGAGCCGCGGTCCCCGCGCGGATGTCCGCGGCGAGCTCGCGTCCGGTCAGCGACGTCACCGGGTGATCTCGGCGCGGACGGCCGCGACGATCCGGTCGGCCCGGGCGGTGATCTCGTCGGTGACCGCGGCGGTGGCGCTCAGTCCGGCCTTGATTGCGGCGTCCTTGATCCCGCGCAGGTTGACCTCGATGTTGACCCGGGCGGTGACGGCGGCGGCGCGGGCCGCCTCGGCGGCCGCGGCCACGTCGGTGATCACGTTGCGGTTTGCCGCGGGTAGCAGTTCTCCGGCCATCTCGATGAGCCGGAACGCGGTCCGGATCACCTCAGCCGGCGGCTGGGCGGCGCCGGTGAGCGCCTCGGCGATAGCGGCCGTGCGCGCCTGGAGCAGCTCGTTGGTCTCCTTCGGCAGCTGGTAGGCGTCCGACACCGCGCCGAACGCCGCCGCGTCCGCCTCGGCCAGCCCCAGCGCCTCGTCCCGGAGCCCGTCGGCCTCGGTGAACAGGCGGGCCATCAGTTCGGTGTCGTAGCGGGCGCCGTTGCTGTACCGGGCGACCATGGCGATCAGCGCCGCTGACTGCGCGGCGTGCAGGGCCGCGGTCGCGCCGCCGCCGGGGGCCGGGACCCGGGCGGCCAGCTGGCCGAGGAAGGCACCGATGGTCTCGTCGCGCACTGTTTGGCTCACCGCCGTGAGGTTACCCCTGGGCACCGCGCAGCGCTTACAGTTGGTCTATGCGCGGGTATACGCAGGATAAGGACGCTTACCTCAAGCGGTTGCGCCGGATCGAGGGTCAGGTGCGCGGGCTGCAGCGCATGGTGGAATCCGACACCTACTGCATTGACATCCTCACCCAGGTATCCGCCGTGACCCGGGCTCTGCAGGCGGTCGCCCTCGGCCTTGTCGAAGATCACCTCGGCCACTGCGTCGCCGAAGCCATCGAAGAGGGCGGCCCCCAAGCGCAGGAAAAGGTCAAGGAAGCCTCCGAAGCCATCGCCCGCCTCGTCCGCTCCTGAGTTTTCGGTATCTAAATAAGGCTTACGGCCCTCATGGGCGATTCTAACGTCGCGAGAACTTTCTCCGGGCAAAGGTCATCGGCTGGCCGGAGAATGAGCGGCCAGCTTTTGCCCACGTCATCGAGAGAATCACCTGGCTGAACGACATCGCCGTTGAGGAGGGCGACCCGGTCAGTGACGGCCGCATCCCAGCCGAGTTCCGCGAGGCTGCATAGCATGCCCTCGGATAGCTCTCCCCGGTAATGGCGGCGGCGGATTTGTAAGGGCCGCGCTTGTTCGTCGTCGCGGGCAGCCAGGCCCCCGGCCGGGCCACCGGCACAAGATCGCCTTCTCGGACGACCGGCAGGCCTCCCCAGACGATCTGCGGCGCCTGGCCGGTACCAATATCGAGGTCGGCCAGCCAGATAAAGTCGCCGTTCGGATGGGGGCGGAGTGTGGCAACTCGCCCGACCACCACGCCCCTGGTGCCCGTGATCACCAGGAGAATTTAGCAGCCTTAAGGCCCTCCCGGAGGCGTCTTCGCCGCCGTGGCGGTGACCTGGGTGAAGCGGGTCTGTCAGACCGCGATACCGGCGGACCACATGCGCCCGAAAGCGTTCCTGGCCCGCCTGACGTAGTCCGGATTCATAATCATATCGCTGTTAGAGTCGCTATTAGTCCGGATAGCGCAGCCAAGCCACACGTCGTCGCTCAGGTAATCATGGATCTGTGCGTGCAGCGCCGGTTCCTCGGCCTCCAACCGGATGGTATCGAGCCGGTAAAGCAATATACCGGTCATCAGCGGAGCCGTGGTTAGCCGGAACGCGCAATTCTCCCGTACCCGGTCACCGCCGATCTGGTTGGCCAGCAACTGACGGAACGCTTCTACGGTGTCGGCCCAGGAACGATCGTGCGGCAAAATAAATCGATAGGAAGCGTTGTTCTCAAGGTTGGCCGCTACCACCGAAAGAAAGCGTCCTGGAGCTAGGCCGCCCGCCGCGTGAATAACATTGAACTCAAGGTTCAGGCTCACCAGGTCACATTGGTGGCAATACCTCTCCAGCCGCAGCAGCTCGTCGTCTTGCAGAAGGCCATCGCGCGTCGCGGCCGGCATGGCGGCTAGTTCTCCCGCGACGATGTTGATCCGGTCCGCGAGTACCCGTCCGATGCGGGCGACCACGGCGGTATGGCGGCTGCCCCGGGCCTGCACGTCCGCCAGGGCGTGATCGACATAACGGTAGAGCGGGCCGTAGTCGGTCACGCTGCTGCCGGTCGGCTGGCCGTAGACCAGGTAGTCCAGGCTTACGTCGAAGAGGTCGGCGATAGCGAGTAGCTTGCCGAAGCTGGGCAGTGTCTGCTGGCGGATGTACTGTGAAAGAGCGGCGCCACTGATGCCCAGCCGGCTTGAGATCTTTTTTCTGTTCCGCCGGTACTCGCTATGTTCGATGAGGCTCTCGAGCATCGGCCCGAACTTGACTTCCCGGCCGTTCCTGGCACTTTCAAGGGCCGGTGCGTCAGTTGATGCATCTTCTGGTTCGGTCGTCATCAAGTCCTACTTAAAGGTCTGTCCTACGACTGTACGTGCGACCGGTAAATGTGTCTACGTTCTGGGCTTGACGGGGAACAATGTAAGTGTAAGCAAACGAAAATTCAGGCTCGCTGAGCTGGAAAGGAGGACACCGCGACAACAAAAAGCACGGCCGATGTTGGCCCATCGACCGTGCCAGGCACCGAAACCGAATCCAGATAAGGAGGCTTATTCAGCGGTATGACATGTTTCGATAAATTTATCTTAGCGGCGGGCGCGCTTACGTGAAAGATGGCTCGTTTCCCGAAAGGATTGGGTTACCACACTCAATCCGAAAG
>JALYVS010000017.1 GCA_030853115.1 Actinomycetota bacterium | reverse complement strand
CCTGGGCACAGCCACCGCCGGACACCGGATAAACCCCGCACGGATAGCGCCCGCACCGGCACGGCCACCATGAAC
This sequence comes from Actinomycetota bacterium, assembly GCA_030853115.1. Taxonomy (GTDB): domain Bacteria; phylum Actinomycetota; class Actinomycetes; order Streptosporangiales; family Streptosporangiaceae; genus Palsa-504. The sequence continues at coordinate 30,701 of JALYVS010000017.1, read as the reverse complement.
CAGCCACGCCGGCCGTCGCCATGCCCATTCACGGGACTTCCGAATACTTACGCCGTAAGGGCGGACAGGACACGGAGTTTTCCTTTTTTCATGACTGATTTCCTTCCTGAGGATGAAGAGAAACTCAAGGGCGCTGGACATCCCCTAGTGATGGGTGACAGCTCCCGTCTTGGCTTTGAAAGAACTACGAGCACAACGAGCAAGACGGTTCGCTCCGCTGGCAAAATTAATGGCGCGGCCCGTCAGCAGATCGCTGGTGGCGGAATTACCGGTCACATCGCCGTCATGCTCGGCGCAGGGGACACCGAAAGCAGCCCGGACTGACCCGTCTGGCCGCCTGACTCACCTGACCCTTCGCCGCTCACCCCAGGTCGTCCTGTACCTCGGCCATGTATCGCTCACGCTCGCCAGCCCTGATCCTCCCGGCCGCGCCCATGCGGTAGGCGCTTCACTCGCGGGGCCGGGGAGCGGCCGGTTCGCGACGTTTTTTCTGGGCCGGGCCCTCATACTGAGAATCTGGGCAAGACGGTCAAGGAGGAGTGAACCGACCGGCTGGGGATCTCGTAGAACATGGGTGGGGATTGGTTGTGTCATGGAGCGACACCGGTGCGCGCACCGGCCCGCACGAGATAGGCCTGATCGCCAGCATCGCGGCCAGGAACGACGACGACGCGGCGCGAAGGCTTTACCGCAAATACCGGATGGAGCTGTTCAGGTTTGGCTTCCATGTGCTCCACGATCAGGGGCTAGCTGAAGATATGGTGCAGGAGACCTTCGTCAAGTTCTGCCAGCAGGCACGTAATTACGACGTCAGCCGGGGCCCGGTGCGCGGTTGGCTTTTCACCATGGCCCGCTCGACGGCCTACGACATCGCCCGGCGCCCCTCGTCCCGGCCGTTCCTGCCCGTCGAGGACTTCCAGCTGCCGCCCCAGTACGACACCGTGGACCAGGCGCTCACCGTCCTCACCGTCGACCAGGCCCTGGACAAGCTCCCGTCGATCTACGCTGACGTGATGCGCCTGGTCCGAGACGGCTTCACCCAGTCGGAGATCGCCGAGCGTCTCGGCATCCCGATCGGTACCGTCAAATCCCGCACGGCCAAGGCCACCGACACGCTGCGGGCCGAGCTGGCCAGCCTTCGAGGGAGCGACGATGCTTTCTGAACGAGATGTCGAGCTCATTCATCCCGAGGCCTTCGACTTCGTATTCGGCAACCTGCCCCGGGACAAGCGTGCCGAGTTCAATCGCCATCTCACTGGTTGCCGCTACTGCCAGGGCGTCGTCGACGAGTACAGCGACATCGGCCAGGTCATCAAGAGCCTGCCCCCGCACGTCGAACCGCCAGCCGACCTTGAAGACCGAACGGTCGCCGCGATGGTCACGGCCATGGCCGGCCAGGAGGCCAGGGCTGATCGCCGGTCCGACCCCGGAGAACAGGCGGCCCCCGAAGTCCACGTCCTTCCCGAGGTCCAGCCTCCGGCCGAGGATGCGACCCGGGCTCAGCCCAGACCTCAGCTTCAGCCGCCGGCCGAACCGCAGGACCGGCTGGCGGTCACGCCGACGGTCACCCCGCTACCGGTGTGGCGACGGTACCGAGGTCGCCTCGCTGCTGTCGTGGCCGTCGCCGCGGCCATCATCGCCGCCGCGATCGTCATCCCGCTCAGCCTGGGCGAGGGCCGGGTCACACCAGCTCAAGCCACCGTCGTGATCACCCTCCATGCCACCGCGGCGGCCAGGGTATTCGGCGTCGACACCGCCACCGCCACCGCGACGGCCCGGCAGTCCGGCGCAAGCTGGACGTTCGATCTCGTCGTGCGTGGTCTCAAGCCGCTCCCCGGCAACGAGTTCTACGAGTGCTGGTGGGTCGGTCCTGGCGGCACTAAGCTGCACCCGGTCTTGGCTACCGGCGGCTCATTCGTCGTCGGCACGTCGGGATCGGCCGCCGTCACGATGACGACTGGAGTCGATCCCACGCAGAAGTTCCGCACGATGGAGATCACCGCCGAGCACCCCGGCGACGGCAGCCAGACCGGACCGGTCCTGCTCACCAGCACCACGCTCTGACCGCCGCGGGGCCAGGCCCAGCTAGAGCTGTCCGCCGAGGCTCGCCTGAGGCCTGACCCGTGGCCGCACTTGCCCAGTAGCGTCGCAGTTGCCGCAGTGCGTCGCGGGACTTCAGTCGATATCTGGGTCGTCGACATCCGCGTCATCATCCAGCCAGGTTTCATCCGCGGGCTCGCTCTCCTCGGCCGGGGCGATGATGTCTCCGCTAGAGACCTGCTCGCGGTCGCCGAGCGCTACGTCTTTGTCAGCCTTTTTCAGCTTGTCCTCTTCCCGGAACTCTTCGAGATCCCGGAGAGCCTCCTGCGGGTCACCTCCCTCCGGATCGGCGTCGGGCGAGGGATGGGCGCCGGCCTCGGAGGTGAGCTGCTGGCTTACCGCCTCGGCTTTCTTGGTGACGTCGTCCGTCGACGAGACATCATCGGCGGCCTGGCCGGCATCCGTCACGACAGTCGCCATTTGCTCGATGGTGGTCATTTCCCGGGGAGGGGCGGGCTCGAGGGCCGCGCCCGAATGCACGATCCCGGCTGACAAAACTGCTCTGGCCGCCAAATTAACGGCGCGTTTACCCATCGGGGAGTCCTCGGGAAGCGTATTCGTCGAAGGTGAAGAAGAACGGCGGCCCTTCGGGCAATGAGACGATGCACTGGCCTACGCCTAGACCGGACAGGTCCCAGTCTTCGACCACGCTGCCGACGACGACGTCCTGGCGGACGCCCTGAGAGCGGATGGGCGAGTAGGTCGCGATCTGCTTGCGGTTGGCGCCGAACCGCTGGCGCACGAGGGTACGGCTCGCGTCGTCCATGAGCCGGAAGGCGAAGGCCGTGCCGAAACCGGACAGGATGCTCCGGCCGACCTCTGGCCCGTAGGCGTGCAGGACCTGGTCGACGTTCTGGGTCCCGGCCACGAACTTAAGGCCGAGGCTCCGGCCGAAGTTGATGCCGTCGGCGATATGCGACAGCTCCGGCAGCAGCGCGAACTCGTCGAAGATGAAGTACACGCTGCCGTGCGCCTTGTCGCGCCCGAGCCCGAGAGCTTCCTTGATCGCCATGTCGATCAGGACCCGGTAGACCGGCAGCAGCCGGCTGCCGATGGCGATATCGTACTCGATGAACAGCCCGCGACCGCCCTTGGCCTGGACAAACTTCCGGACCGAGAAGTCACCGGCCCGGCGGAACGCACTGGAAAACGACTTGCTCACCGTCTGCTGGAGGAAGGCCCGGACCGAGTCGCCCCGGCTTCCCTGGCCGCTCAGGTAACGGGCCGCCCCGGCCAGGTCGGCGTGCTGCCGCAGGAGCTCCCACAGCTCTTTGTTGCCGGCTTCGAGCTGGGCTCGCAGGACCGCGTTGTCCCGTGGCCCCGGCTGGCGCGCCAGGGCGTCCACCACCCCGGCGAAGACGTCGCGGGCCGCGGCCGCGAAGAACATGTTCTGCGCCGCGTGGGCCAGGTCCTCGCTGAAGATCGTCGAGGCGATCTCGAAGATCTGATCGCTGCGCTCGGCCGGCTCCTCCTCCAGCAGGTCGGCGAACAGGTTCCAGATCACCCCGCCGGGCTGGGCCTGCGGCCTGGTCGAGACGACGGCGTCACCCGGGCGGTAGAACTCGTCGAGGAAGTCTCCTTTGGTGTCGAAGACCACGAAGACGTCGTCGTCGCTCGCCCGGTTCCTCAGGTCGCGCAGCATGTGCATCATCGCGTTGGTCTTGCCGGTGCCGACACCCCCGATGAACAGGACGTGCTTGCTGAGGTAACTGTCGTCGAAGCGGATCGTTCCCGAGGGCCCGGGCAGGATGGATCGCATCGGCGGCCCGGTAAACGGAGCTCCGGCCACGGCCGGCGCGGGCCGGACGGTGCTTCCCTCCAGGATGGAGACGTTGACATAGCCCTGGCCGTCGAACTGGCCGTTCCCCGGGTCGCAGCTGACGGGGGTCACCGGGAGCCCTGGGGCTGCGGCTGCGGCTGGCCAGCCGGCATGCCCCAGTGGCTAGCCGCCATGGAACCGCGGTTCTGCAGGTCGGTGATGAGCGCACCGAGCTCCGCGACAAGCTGCTCCGACTGCTCACCGGGAAACCCGATGAGCACGTCAAAGGCGGTATGCACGCCGAAAAGCGCGAGCAGCGGCCCGAACAGCGCGTGAATGAGCTGTCCCATCGCCGAGCGCTGCTCGCCGAACTGGCCGAACCCGATCGGGCTGGCGTCACTGGCACCGGCATGCAGGGTCACGCCCGTGCTCCCCCGCTTGGCGGCTCCGCTGATGAGGGCGATAATGCCGACCACCGTGAGAATGCCCAGCAGGATGGCCATCGGCGGGAATGCCACGAGCGAGATCAAGCTGCTGAACGTGCCGAAAAGCACCAGCATGAACAAGGACAGGCTGATGCGGCGCGAGACGTAAGCGGCCAGGCCGGTGACGTTCTCGAGCTTCGTCTGCTGGACGAGCATACTGGGCCGCTGCGTTCCCAGTCCGCGGGCCCGGGCGTAAAAGACGACCCGGGAATCGGTAACGAAGAGCATGCCCTCGCCATGCTGGCGGGTACGCAGCTGAACCGCTTGATACGTCCGCCAGATGACTTCTCCGTCGCCCATCAAGATGGGCGTACCGGGCAGCTTTTTCGCGCCTGGCCGCACCGGGGGCATGGCCGGAACCGGGGCACCGGGGTACGGACCGAAGCCATTGGAGCCATTGGTGTGCGCGACGGGCAGCGAATGCCCGCAGCTCTCGCAGAAACGATAGGCCGGATTCGCGGGCGCGCCGCAATTAGCACATGACATGGGAGACCCCCACCATTAGATCTTGGTATTCTCCCGCCGGGTTCCTTTCCCCGCGCGGTTAGCAGTACTACGGACGGACGAGGCGAGGCGGTTCGCGCCCGGGCGGAAATTTTTCTCTGCCTGGTGACCGCGGGTCGTCCCGCCAGAGCGGGCGCAGGCGGGTAGGACGGCCTCGACGAGCAGCGGGTGACAGCGCGGCTTCCCCGGCCCCGCGGCTGGCGCGACTTGACGCGATTCGGCCGGGTCGCTAGCGTCAGTCGGCGTGCAGGCCGCCGTCGGAACCGTTGCTACCCAGGCCGATCTGGAAGCGCTCGTCGCGTCTGTCGCCGGTCTTTTCCGTGAGGACGCGGGCCGGCACGATTCCCTGGCCGACATCGGCTGGCCCGCGCGCGAGGGCACCGCGTACTACTCCGCTCTGATGGGTGACCAGGCCAGCCTGCTCCTGCTGGCCCGTGACGGCGACCAGGTCATCGGTCACCTGGTCGGGAAGATAAGCGCGCCGGGCCCGGTGAGGACCGCGGCCGTCGCCGTGCTGGAGAGCATGCGGGTGGCCCCGGAATCCCGGAGGGCCGGCGTCGGTAGCCTGCTCATCCAGCACTTCCTGACCTGGGCCCGCGAACGCGGGGCTCGGCAGGCCAGCGTCACCGCCTACGCGGCCAACCAGGTAGCGCAGCGCCTCTACGAACGGCATGGCTTTGCGCCCGCGAGCATTACCTCGCGGGCCCCGCTATAAGTTCCGGGTCGTCCGCAGCGCATCCGTCAGCAACGCGACCAGCGCTTCGAGCTGCACGTCGACCGAGGAGGAGACCTCCTGATCCGACCCGTCCAGCGCCCGGGCGGCCAGCCCCGCCTTGCTGTCGATCAGCTCGGCGATCCGGGCGTCGATGGTCTGCGCGGCGATGATGCGCCACGCGGTGACCGGTTCGGCCTGCCCGATGCGGTGGCAGCGGTCGATGGCCTGGGTCTGTTCCGCGTTAGTCCAGGACAGCTCGGCCAGCACGACGTTCGAGGCGACCTGAAGATTTAGGCCCACGCCCGCCGCGGTCAGCGAGCACACCGCGACCGCGACATCAGGGTCGTTCACGAAGGCGTCGACGTTCGCCTGCCGCGCCGTGGGCGTCTGGTCGCCGCGGATGGAGGAGAAGCGCACCCCCTGCCGGGCGAAGGTCGCTTCAGCCTCGTCCATCACGTCGATGTGCTTGGCGAAGAAGACGACCTTGCCGGCGCTGCGGGCCAGCTGCGCCGCGTAGTCGGCGGCCAGCTCGGCCTTGGCCTGGCCGATGCGCCGCATCATGGTGAACACGTTCTCGCCGGACTGCGCGGTCGTCGCGTCCTTCAGCTCCCACCGGGCCACCTGGCGGACCAGGTCGTGGTTGATGCCTCCGACGCCGGCGTCGGCGGGCCGGTTCGCGAGTGCGATCTCATACCGCGTCATCATCCGGCTAGCGAGGTCCCGCTCGGCCGCCCGGATGGACCGGCCGGCCCGTCCGTCCAGCTCGACAGGGAGGTCGGCGATCCGGCGGGCGGGGATGTCGGCGGCCACGTCGAGCTTGCGCCGGCGCACGATGCCGAGGTCGATCACGCACTGGCGTGCCGCGGTGTCAAAACCCCGGTCGGCGGGCGTCAGGCCGGTGTCCTCGAGCGCGTCCACCAGCTCATCGAGGGGCTTGCTGTCGTCGATCCAGCCGAGGAACTGCCAGATCGCGCGGAAGTCCTCGATGTCATTGATCAGCGGGGTGCCGGTCAGCGCCATCAGCAGCGGCCGCGCCGTGCGGGACCGGATACGGTCCGCGAGGGCCAGGACGTGCTGCGAGCGCTGCGAGGTCTTGTTCTTGATGAAGTGAGCCTCGTCCACGACCATGCCGCGGAAGCCGAAATCACCGAGCCAGCCCATGTGGCGGTCGAGCACCTCGTAGTTGAGCACGAGGATGTCGGCGAAACCGTCGGCGGCGTTGCCGTCGCCCTGCACCACGGTGGCCGGGCGGTGCGGCGTCCAGCGGGCCGCCTCACGGGCCCAGTTGGTCTTGACGACGTTCGGCACGACGACGAGCAGCGGGTAGGCGTTCGTCGCTTCCGCGGCGAGCAGCGCCTGGGCCGTTTTGCCCAGGCCCGGCTCATCGGCGAGCAGGAACGTCCGGTGACCGGCAGCGGCCGCGGCGACCAGCTGCCCCTGATGCGGCATCAGCTCCAGGGCCGCTGGGGTGAACTGGGCCGTCGGCGCCGGGAGCGCCATGCACGCCGGGGCTCCCCCGCTGGCGCGCTCGAACGAACCAAGCAGCGGGTTGAGCAGTTCCCAGCCGTCCAGGCGGCGCCGGCGGGAGGTGCGCTGCGGAACGGCGGACAAGTCGGGGGCCAGGAAGGGGTTCGCGAGCTGCCGGGAGGTCACCGACTGCGGCACGACCCGCAGCTCCGTGCGGGCGGGAGCGGTCGCGGTCTCCGGCGGCGCTATCTCCTCAGGCGCCGGCTCGATGCCGAGGTCCCGCGCCATCTCCAGCTTGAGCGTCCGGGCCGCGTCGGAGACGCCGGAGTCCTCGGCGAGCAGCGCGAGCAGTCCAGCGTCCCGGACGGCGGTCGTCGCGAGGATGGTCGCGATGGCGTCCAGGCGCTTGAGCTGCTCGGTCCGATGACTGTCGCTTCCGGCCGCCGCCCGGACGCGGGCCCGCTCGTCCCGCAGCAGCATGGCGACGGCCTGGAACTTCGTGCGCACGGCAGGCGACACGCGGCCGCGCCGGGCCGCTGCCTCGAGCTCACGGGCGGTTCGGGAGAGCACCGCGACGACGTCGCCGCGGTGCCCGACGCGCCGCTGCTTCCGCGGGGCGGTACGGCGAGCGCCCGTCTGGCGCTGGCCTGGTCGAGCCACAGACTCCTCCTCAAAGATGCCGGGGCACGGTGGCCGCGGCAGCATGCCGCACGGTCCCGCGGACGGGGCGAGAAACGCCCCGGGCGGGCCTGGTGCTTCGAACGCCGAGCCGGCTGGCGGATCTCCGAGGATCGACGCAGCGGGCCTCGGCATGCGTCCCGCGAGGACCCGGAGCCGTCGGCGGGTGAGCTGATGACCACGGCACCGGGGTAATCGTCGGACGACCGTTTCAGTTCTCGGGTCCTCACTTTCATCAACGCGTGCGAGAGAGCATAATTCCCGGCTGGTGGTCCGCTCAACCGGGGGTCGGCCAGGGTCGGTGAGTGCTCTCGGTAGCTGGCTGCCCTGATCGCTGGCCAGCGGGACGAGCACCGGATCCCGAGCGCATCTATCGCGTGCCTGGCCAGGGGCTGCGGCGGTCGCTGACCGGCGTGCCGTGCGGGCCAGCTCACGGCCGGTGGCCTGGTACCACTGAGCCATCACGATGATCGCGAGGGCCAGGTCGACAATGGTGCCGCCGTAGTACATCAGTTCAGCGCCGACGTGGCGGCCGACGACGGAACCCCCGCCGGCGGGCAGGTCGTGAGCGTACATGAGCTTGGCGAGAGTGTCGTGGCCGGCGCCGGTGATGACCAGGACGGCGAGCCTGGTCTTCAGGCCCAGCCGGCGGCGAACCGGATCGATGCCGATGATGGCCCAGCTGAGCAAGCATCCGGCGAGGAACATGTGCAGGTGGACGGCGGCGTGAATGAGGTCGTTGTCCTCGGCGGCGTGGTAGAGGCCGGTGAGGTACAGCGCGTACAAGCCGCCGAGATTCACGATGACGGCGGTGGCGGGCGCGGACAGGATCAGCGCCGGGCGGCTGTGCAGGAGCCGGAGCAGGGCGCGCCGGGGCTGACGGGGAAGGGCGCGGAGTGCGAGGGTGACGGGCGCGGACAGGGCCATGAACGCGGGGCCGGTCATGCCCAGCAGCAGATGCTGGGTGACATGGACGGGGAAGAGCTCGTCGTAAGCGCTGATCGGGGGCAGAACCGCGGCGGCTACGCACAGAGCGCCCGCGGCCAGACAGGCGGTCCGGCCAGCCGGCCATCGGATGGCACGCTGGCGTAGCCGGGCCAGCCCCGCTCCGTAGCCCGCTACCGCGAGCAGCGTCAGCGTCAGCGGAATCAGTTCGAGCACCGGCTCGCCTAGCGGGATGCACCATCGGTGCGGAAGAGCCCGGACGTGGCCACCCCGGCCCGCCCCCGCATCAGCACGACGCCTGCGATGATCATGATGACCGCGATGCCGTTCCAGGTCAGGTCGTAGGGCCACAGGGGCACGTGATACCTGATCTGGTGCAGCTTGAGGAGCTTGTGCTGCACGATCCCGTCGTAGAGCTGGAAGCCACCCAAGCCCAGCAGCAGCGCGGCCCACCATCGTTTCGGGACAAAGCTCCCCCGGCGCACAGAGTCGGCCAGCAGGAACAGCCCGACGACCATCGCGGTGAACCCGAACGCGTGAAAGATGCCGTCCGACACCAGGCCTGCCGCCATGGTGGACTTGTCGTAGAAATGATGCCAGTGCAGCAGCTGGTGGAACACGGTCTCGTCGATGAAGGCCGCGAGGCCGACGCCGGCCAGCACACCCGACCAGAGCGTGCGCTTGATCTCCGCATCCCGCCGCCCCGTCCTCGGCTGTTCTCCAGGCAACGATGCCATTGTGTGTCTCCTTTAGCTTTGTCGCCTGGACGCGTGGTTAGCCGGGAAGGGCGGCGACCCGGATAACGGGGATTACAGGATGGGCCGTCCGCCGGTGACGGCGATCCGGGCCCCGGAGACGTAGCTGGCCTCGTCCGAGGCCAGGAAGACGTAGGCCGGGGCGACTTCGGCAGGCTGGCCGGGCCGGCCAAGCGGTGTCTCCTGGCCGAAGCTGGCGACCTGCTCCGCGGGCATCGTGGCCGGTATCAGCGGGGTCCAGATAGGGCCCGGGGCGACGCTGTTGGCCCGGATACCCTTGTCCGCCAGCAGCTGGGCCAGGCCGGCCATAAAGTTCGCCACCCCGGCCTTAGTGACGTCATAGGGCAGCAGGTCCGGCTTCGGCGAGTCAGAGTTCACCGAGCTGGTGCCGATGATCGATCCGCCCGCGGGCATGTGCGGGACCGCTGCCTTGCACAGGCGGAACATAGCCGTCAGGTTGACCGCCATGGTGTGATCCCATTCTTCGTCGCTGATCTCTTCGAGCGACGTGTGGGCCATCTGGAAAGCGGCGTTGCTGACCAGGATGTCGACCCGGCCTAGCTCCTCCACCGTGCGGTCGATGATCGCTCGGCAGTGCGCGGAGTCGGTGAGGTCGCCGGGGATCAGGACCGCTTTACGCCCGGCCTCCTGCACCCATTTGCCGGTGTCCTCAGCGTCCTCGTGCTCGTTGAGGTAGGAGATGACCACGTCCGCCCCCTCACGGGCGAAGGCAATCGCCACCGCCTTGCCGATGCCGCTGTCACCACCCGTCACGATCGCCGCCTTCCCGTTCAGACGGCCAGATCCGCGGTAACTGGTCTCCCCGTGATCCGCGGCGGGCCGCAGCTGCTCCTCGGTCCCCGGGGGTTCCTGATTCTGCGCCGGCTGGTTCATCAGTGCCTTCTTTCTCTGCGTTCGTGCTGACGAAGAGCCGCCGCTTCCCGCGATTGCGGCCGCTATGCCACGGCGGGCAAGATTTCCGGCCGGAGACCAGAACCGCCCGCCGGGCGCACCCGATGACTGGCCGGACGCGATTTCTCCATCCGGACGTCAGAGCCGCTCAGGGCGTGAAAACCGCCCGCAGGCAGTTGTCGGCCTTGCGCTTGAACAGGTCGTACCCGGCGACCGCGTCCTCCAGCGGCATTGGGTGGGTCGCCAGGAACGACGGGTCTAGCTGACCCTGCTCGATGTAGCTCAGCAGGCGGGGTACGTAACGCTGTCCGTGCTGCTGGGCGCTCCGCACGGTCAGCCCCTTGTTGATGATCACGCCCATCGGGAACTTGTCGAGCACCCCGTAGACCCCCAGGACAGACAGGACTCCGCCTTTGCGGCAGGACATGATGGCCTGGCGCAGGGCTTCGCCCCGGTCGGTTTCCAGCCGCAGCGCCTGCTTGACCCGGTCATACGCAGCGGCCAGGCTAGTACCGTGCGCTTCCATCCCGACGGCGTCGATGCAGGCGTCCGGGCCACGGCCGCCGGTCATCGCGTGCAGGGTCTCGATGACGCTGTCGACGGCGGAATAATCGATCGTCTCCGAGCCGGCCTTTTCCCGGGCTAGGCGCAGCCGGTCGGGGAAGCGGTCGATAGCGATCACCCGGCCTGCGCCGAGCAGGTACGCCGAGCGCTGGGCCATCAGGCCCACTGCGCCGCAGCCCCAGACCGCGACCGTCTCACCGCCGCGCAGGTCGCAGAAGTCGGCCCCCATGAAGCCCGTCGGCACCGCGTCCGAGAGGAACACGGCCTGGTCATCCTGAACCGCGTCGGGGACGGGGATGCAGTCGTGGTCGGCGAATGGCACCCGGACATACTCGGCGTGGGAGCCGGCGTAGCCGCCGAACGCGTGGGTGTAACCGTAGATACCCGCCGTGGAGTCACCTAGCAGCGGCTCTTGCAGATGGGCGTTCGGATTGGTGTTGTCACACAGTGACCAAAGCTCGCGGCGACAGTACCAGCAGCTGCCGCACCCGATGAACGACGGGACGACGACCCGCTGGCCCACGCTCACCTGCGTCACCTCGGGACCGATCTCGAGGACCTCGCCCATGAATTCGTGCCCGATGACGTCACCGGAGCGCATGGTGGGGAGGTAACCGTCGATGAAATGCAAGTCCGAGCCGCAGGTCGTGGTCCGGCGGACCCGGAGGATGGCGTCATGGGGGTTGACGATCCGCGGGTCGTCGACCGTTTCGACCTTCAGGTCATTGACGCCGTTCCAGCACAGTGCACGCATGTCAGGTCCTCACCTCTTGCTCGTCCCGGCCGCCACCGGGCGCGCCGGCCGGATTGCCTTCCAGCGTCGGCCGCTCCCCGGTCTCCAGGAGGCTCTTGGCGTTCCGTAGCGTCCGAACGGCGACGAACGCAGCCGACGTCCCCAGCGGGGACGGGGCGGATGCCTCGCCGCCGACTCGGACCCGCAGCCTGACCTGCGTGCCGAGATCCGCGGGTGCTTTCTCCAGCCAGACGGTCAGGTCGACCGGCGGACCGCCAGCCGGCTCAGCACGCCAGCTGATACCCGTACCAGGGGTATCCTCGACGATCTCCCAGGCCATCGCGCGCTGGGCGCCGGCCGCCGGCTCGTCACGGTCCTCGCCGACAGCACTGATACCGTCCGCCGATGGCACCAGCTGGTCAACGCGGCGGTCCTCGCGCAGGAACTGGTAGACCGCCTCCGGCGGGAAGCCGATCGTGATCCATCGCTCAGCGACCCGGACGTCGCGAGCCGGCCCGGCCAGGACGCCTAGCCGGTCTTTAGCCACCCGGCCGGCCAGGGCGGTGACCCGCCCGGCCAGGCCGCTACGGCTAGCTGTTCTGCTCATGATGAAGATCCCCTCGTCCAGCCTGACGTTGGCGGCGTCCTACCGCGATGGCCGGGCATCAAACCTTGTCCAGGCCGGCGGTTCAGATGCCGCTACCCGGATGCCGACGGGCCCGGCGAGGACAGGACAGCACGCTATGAGTTGCGCAGGGGCGGCGAGACTGGACAGATTGGAGGCGCCTTCTCATAGGCGGGCGCCGCCAGGAGCTTGCCGGCTCAGGAGTGGTTCGGGATGCGCACGACCTCTGATCATGCGATTGTCTTGGGCGCGAGCTTGGCTGGTCTGCTGACCGCGCGGGTGCTGGCGGAGTTCTACCAGCAGGTAACGGTGGTCGAGCGGGATGCGCTGCCACCAGCCGGGCAGCAGCGCAAGGGGGTGCCGCACGGCCGTCATCTGCATGGCCTGCATCCCAGGGGCAGGGAGATACTCGACGAGCTGCTCCCCGGCTTCACCGCCGAACTGACCGCCGCCGGGGCCGTGTGCTGTGATGTGCTCGCCGACGCACAGTGGGAGCTCTCCGGCTATCAGCTCAAGCAGCGCCACGCCGGCCTGCCCGCGCTGCTCGCGAGCCGGCCGTTCCTGGAGGGCCACGTGCGCGAGCGCGTCTTCCGGCTGGGTAATGTCCGCGTGCTGGATAGTCACTCCGTGGTCGGCCTGCTGGCCGCGCCGGGAGGACAGCGGGTCACCGGCGCGCGGGTGAGCGACGCCGAGGGCAAACCCGAGGTGATCGATGCCGATCTCGTGGTGGACGCCAGCGGCCGTGGCTCCCGCGCCCCCCGGTGGCTCAGCGAGCTGGGTTATCAGGTCCCGGCGCAAGACCGGGTGGAGATCGGCCTCGGCTACGCTACGAGGACGTACCGTCTGCGGCCGGGCGCGATGAACGGCGACCGCCTGATCTTGACCACTGGCACGCTGGCAAGCCCACGGTTCGGAGCGCTCGCGGAGATCGAGGGCGGCCACCACCTGCTGACTCTCGGCGGGATCTGCGGGAACTACCCGCCGACCGACCCGGCGGGCTTCGCGGACTTCGTCTCGGCGCTGCCGACCGGCGCCATCGCGGCGGCGGTCGCCGGCGCCGAGCCGCTCGACGAGCCGGTACCTTTCCGGTTCCCGGCTAGCACGAGGAACCGCTACGAGCGGCTACCCGGGTTCCCCGCCGGGCTGCTGGTGATCGGCGACGCCGTGTGCTCGTTCAACCCGGTCTACGGGCAGGGCATGACCGTGGCCGCGATGCAGGCGCTGGCGCTGCGGCGGCACATCGGCGCGGGCAGCGCCAGCACCCCGTCGCGCTTCTTCAAGGACATCGCCGCGGTCATCGATATCCCCTGGGACATCGCCGTGGGCGCGGACCTGGCCTTCCCCCAGGTGCCCGGCCCGCGGCCGGCGAAAGTGCGGTTCGTCAACGCCTACCTGCCCAGGCTGCACGCGGCCGCGGCCGGTGACGGCGAACTCGCGCTGGCGATGATCAGGGTCATCGGCCTCAAGGACCGGCCAGAAGGGCTGATGCGTCCGGACCGCGTGCTGCGCGTGCTGCGCGGCAACCTGCGCCGGCCCGCCCGGCCGGTTCACCGAACCTGAACCGTAAAACCCACGGCCGCCGGCCTGAGCGCGCTGGTCATCATCTACCGGAAGCTGTAACCGCCTGACTTATGACCGGTCCGGCGGTCCGGCGGTTCGGCCAGGCCGGGTGGCCGGCAGCTGAGCCGCCACCTCGGCGATGTAGTCGCGGGCGTCCCCGAGCGTCCGGATGGCCCGGATCCGCTGCTGGATTCGCTCGCGCTCGTGCGGATTCAGCTGGAGGTCTTGTATGCCGGCAATCTCGACGAAGCCCCGCAGGGTGGCGCTGACGGAGCGGACCGCAAGCTCCGCTCCGCTCGCGGCCCGGCCGTAGGCGTCGGGCAGCGGGGTCCGCGGGCCCGCTGCCTGCGCCGTCCGGGCCTGCGGCCCGGACGGCATGGGCTTGATCACGTCCGGGGAAGGCGCCCGGCTCCTGGACGACCTCCGCGAGCGGGCCGGCACCGGCCGGTACTTCCTGGCCCGAACCTACTACTCGGTGATAGCCACCGCCGGCTAGACAACCGGAGAGCCCCGAACGGCCGGAATCCGTCTCCGAATTGAGCCCTGACCGCTTACTACAGAGAATTTAGTTCTTCCGTACGGGTGGTGATACGCCTTGAGCCTGCGCAGGAGACGCTCAGCGGGAAGCCGTGCTCCATCGCTGCGCGCTCACCCCGCGCACCGCGGTGATCGACGCGGCTATACAGGGAGACAGATGCTCACCGTCGCGGACGATCAGGATGCTGTGCCGGACGGTGTCGACAGCGACGATCGGGATGCGCGCGACCTGCAGGCTGGTGCCCGCCGGGGTCAGCTCCGGTGCGATGGTGACCCCCCAGCCGATGCTGACCAGGCCGATCGCGCGGCCGATGTCGTTGACGGTGGCGGCGAGGTTCGGCTCGAAGCTGGCGGAGACACACAGGGCCATGGTAAGGCGCCCGATGGGGCTCGCGGGGCAGATGATCCAGGCTTCGTCGCGCAGCTCGGCCATGGCGCACTGGCCGGCCCGGGCCAGCCGGTGCCCGTCGGGAACGCAGAGCCGCAGCGCGTCATGGCCGAGGTCCCATTCACGCAGTCCCAGCACCCGGCGGGGCGGCGGCGGGCCGATGCGGGACACGATTGCCATGTCCAGCTGGCCGCGCAGCACCGCGTCGCCGCCGGTTTCGTCGGTCGTAGCCACGAGCCGGATCTGCACCTCCGGGAACTTCCGGCGTACCTCCATCAGGGCATGGCTCATGATCTGCGGACCTTCGCCAAACGGCACGCCGACCCGCAGCAGGCCGCTCACCGTCAGGTCGTCGCGGCCCAGGGTCGTCTCGGCGGCGCGCAGCTCGACCAGGATCCGCTCGGTGTGCTCGACCAGGGCGTGGCCGGCCGGGGTCAGGGTGACCCGGTTTCCGCGCCGGGTGACAAGCGAGGTGCCCGCCTCGCTCTCGAGCGCGGAGAGCTGCTGCGAGACCGCCGAACGCGTATATTGCAGTGCCCGCGCGGCCGCCGCGATCGAGCCTTCTGTCGCTACAGCGCGCAGCATGATTAGTTTCCGGACTTCGAGCATGCGTCACATCCATTAACGCCATGTGTCGCCGATAGTAACTCCAGATTACTTGTCCCGGGTATCGGGCAGGCGCTGTAGTAATGCCATGCCCTTGACGCTCACCGAGACGCAGCGAATACCCACCTCCGGTGCTCGCGCCGTCGAGGCTTTTACCGTGGGCGGCCGGCCGCTGCTGGCGATCCCGCAGCTGGCCCGGGACATCCCCGACGGGCCGCCCGGCATGAACGGCGGTGACAGCGATACCGATCTGCTGCTGCTGCGGTGGGCTGGAGGGCGATGGGAGCCCTGGTCGACGCTGCCGTGCCCGGGCGGCGAGGACGCGGAGTTCTTCACTATCGGTGACCGCTCGTTTCTCGCGGTCGCGAGCATCAGGACCGGGGCCGGCCCGTACGAGTTCGGCACCCACTCGCAGATCTTCACCTGGGACCGGGACCGGTTCGTGCCGTTCCAGGCCGTGGCGACGTTCGCGGCGAAGCAGTGGCGGCACTGGCGCATCGGCGGGCGGCACTTCCTCGGGCTTGCCCAGGGCGTCGCCCGGCCGGGGCAGGAGGACCGTAACCGTGACTCGGTCGTCTATGAGTGGGACGGCACGTCGTTCGCCGAACATCAGCGGATCCCGTCTCGCTGGGCGTACAACTGGCATGCCTTCTGGATCGGGGGCACGTTCTTCGTCGCGCACGCGGAGCACGCCGGCCCGAGCGTGCTCTACCGCTGGGACGGTGAGCAGCTGATACCGCACCAGAGCGTCGCCGCCGAGGCCGGGCGAGCGTTCGCGACGTTCGACGAGGACGGGTTGACGTACCTGGTCGTGGCATGCATCTCGGCGCCGGTCCGGGTGATGCGCTGGGACGGCGAACGGTTCACCGACGTGCAGACGCTCGACGGCCTCGGCGCGCGCGAGCTCGCGGTCGTGCGCCACCACGGCCACGTGCTCGTCGTCCGGATCAACTTCATCCTCGGCACGCCGGCCGACCCGCATCCGGTCCTGGACTCTCAGATTTATGAGTGGGACGGCGCGTCGCTGCGCGTCGCCGCCTGGTTTCCGACGTGTGGAGGCACCGACGTCGCGGTGCTCGGCGGCGGCACGGAGCTCGTGGTGTCGAACTCGCTGACGCCGCAACTCCGCTTCGCCGCCGAGACCGTCCGCTACTCCCTTTCGTTCGAAGCCTCCTCCGAACCCTCCGCCGAATCCCGCTGAGGCCGCCGATGTCCACGCCCGGAAGTGCCGAGCTGATCGAGCTGTTCACCACGTACACCGCCGCGCCGGCGAGCATCGGCGCGCACCTCGCCGAGACTGTGGTCCGCGAGAGCGCCCGCGACCCGCTGCTCGTCGCCACCGGAACCGACCTGGCCCTGTTCCCCGGCGACGGCTCCGCCCCGGCGGTCGAGCCTTACCGGCTGTCGAACCGCGGGTTCAAGGAACTGGCCGCCGTCTCCCATCTGGGCCCGGCCCTGGCCACCTTGGCCCGGATGCGCGAGCTCGACCCGGCCGGCGGCTGGCGCGCCGACGCCGAGCGGCTGCTCGACGCGTGCAAGGCCGCGCGGGCCGCCAATTCGGCCGCGCTCTGGCGTGACCACATCGCGGTCCGCGCGTTCGCCGGCCGTGAGCACCCGATCGCCGCGATGGTCGACTACAGCTGCCGGCTGACCGAGCGCCGTCTGGAGCGGGCCCTGGATGATCCGCCGGCGTTCACCATGGCCACGGTGCGGCGGGACTACCTGGACGGCCCGGCCGGCGACCTTCCCGTCCCGTTCAACCGGGTCATGATCGCGACATTCTTCCTCACCGGCATGGACCTGGCCCACCGGCTCATCGGCTGGTTCGACGCGCTCGACATCGCCTGGGAACGCGCGATGGTGATCATCGCGGGTAAGGCCGGGCGTCCGACCGCGGGTGTCACCGAGGAATCCAACAGCGTCGCCGGGGTGGTGCGGGCCGCCTCGCGCGGCCGGATGGTCCGCGAACGGCTGTTCATCGCGCCGCACGCGCCGGTCTTCGAGACCGGCGCGAATCTGGCCGCCGTAGCCGCGCTCGAGGGCGGGTACCGCCGCCTGTGGGCCTCGCTGCGCGCGACCTCCGAACTCGGCGGGCAGATGTTCGAGGGTTACCCGCGATTCGAAGCTCGCTCTGAGGAGCACGTCAGCGTCGGCGCGGGCTCCATCAGCGTGCACGAGAAACCCGCCGTGGACGGCCCCGGCGACTGGTTCGCGCTTATCACCAGACTGCGCGTGGTGATGGAGGATCCCCGGCAACTGCTCTCCGGCGCCGTCACCGACTACGCCAGCAGCCAGCTCGTTCGCCACGCCAACGATCCATCCGCCGTCACCGTCCCCGGACTGGACGGCGAGCCCTATCCGCACCCCAACGGGGAGTCGAACGATGAGTGATCAAAGACCTCACCCGCAAAGACGTCGTCCGCACGCCAGCACGTATCTCGCCGCCGCCGTGTCGGTCGCCGCGCTCGCGGTCTCGGCCTGCTCCTCGGCCGGCCCGCCTTCGTCGGGAACCGTGCCGGGATCGTCTTCTGGCCCGCTCACGATCGGCATGTCGCTGCCGATGACCGGACCAGTCGCCGACGTATCGAAGTCCGGCTACCAGGGCTACCAGCTCTGGGCGTCGCAGGTGAACGCGGCGGGCGGCCTGCTCGGCCGGCAGGTGAAGCTGGACATGCTCGACGACGGCTTCGACCCGAACCAGACCGCCGCCGACTACACCCGGCTGATCAGCCAGGACAAGGTGAACCTGCTGCTTGGCACCTTCTCCTCGCTGCTCAACGCGCCCGCCTCGGCGATCGCCGCGCGGCAGGGAATGCTCTACGTCGAGCCGTCCGGCGGTACCGCGTCGCTGTTCACTCGCGGGTTCACCGACCTGTTCTTCGCCCAGCCGGGCACCACCACGTCCCTGCCGGACCGGTTCGTCGCGTGGATCACCGCACTGCCAGCCAGTCAACGGCCCGCCACCGCCGCCTACATCACGCAAGACGACCCGAGCGCGAGCCCGGCCGTCGCGGTCTTCAAGGCGAAGCTCGCCGCGCTTGGCATCAAGACCGTGTACAGCCAGACCTACGATCCGAGCACGAGCAACTTCGACGCCATCGCCGCGGCCGTCGCGCGGGCCCAGCCGCAGCTGATCATCCAGGGCGCGGTCGCCGACGATGGCGCCCAGTTCGTCCGGTCGCTGGAGAAGCTGAAGTTCAGCCCGAAGATCATGTTCCAGACCAACGCCCCGTCCGACCAGTCCTATCCGAACGCGGTCGGTGCGCCGAACAGCCAGGGCGTGTTCACCGCGCTGGCTTGGAGCGCGAAGGCCGCTTACCCAGGCAACGCCGCCTTCGTGGCCGCCTACACCGCCAAGTTCGGGAGTCCGCCCACCGAGGACGCGGCGAACTCCTACACCGCCGGCCAGGTGCTCGCCGGGGCGGTCAAGGCGGTCGGGCGCATCGACCAGAAGGCGCTGGCGACGTGGCTGCACTCGCACACCGTCAACACCATCGTCGGCCCGCTGAAGTGGGACTCGGCCGGCGATCCCGAGGGCAGCCTGCTGCTCGCGCAGTGGCAGGACGGCCGGCTGCAGATCGTCGCGCCGTCGTCCGCGGCCACCTCCACGACCGTGGTGAACCCAAAGCCGGGCTGGGCCAGCTGATGACCGAGCTGGCCCAGGCGCTCATCTTCGGCGTGCTGATCGGCGGCGTCTACGCACTGATGGCGACCGGGCTGACCTTGACGTTCGGCGTCATGAAGATCGTCAACATGGCCCAGGGCGCGTTCCTGATCCTGTCGGCGTACCTGTGCTACAGCCTGTGGTCGCGCTTCGGCATCGACCCGATCTTGGGTGCGTTCATCGTGACCGTGCCGCTGTCGGTCCTCGGCGTCGTACTGTACAAGCTGGTCATCCAGCGGGTGCAGCGCATCGATCCCGGGCTGACCATCGTCGCGACATTCGCCTTCGCCCTCATCGCCGAGGCTTTCATCTCGCTGGCGTGGGGACCCAACCAGACCGAGACCACGCCACCGTACTTCAATCAGGCGTTCCGGCTCGGCGCGCTGGTGATCCCCCGCGCGCAGCTTTACGCGTGCCTGCTCGCCATCGCCGTCACCGCGGCGCTGCAGCTCGTCATCAAGCGAACGTGGCTGGGGCACGCGATCTCCGCGGCGTCGGAGAACCCGGAGGGCGCTCGGCTGGTCGGGATATCCCCGGCCCGCGTCGGAGCGTGGATCTTCGCGATCGCCACGGCGAGCACCGCGTTCGGCGGGGCCGCCCTGAGCTTCCTGTACCAGTTCACCCCGGACTCCCAAGACGTCTGGATCGGGCTGACGCTGAGCGTGGTCATTCTCGGCGGGCTGGGCAGCATCATCGGCGCGTTCGCGGCAGGCTTGCTGCTCGGGGTGGCCGAAACAGTCACCTCGACCTACGTCTCGGTGCGCTGGGCCGAAGCCGTCCCGACCGTGCTGATCCTGGTGGTGCTGCTGATCAGGCCGCAGGGCTTGTTCACCCGGGCGACCCGGCAGGACGCGGCCACATGACCCTGAACCCGGTAACCCTGGGCCGCCGCGCCGTCATCGGGCTCGCCTTGATCATCCTGGCCGTGGTCCCGCTCGTGTCGGACAACCTGTACTACCAGACCCTGCTCATCCTGACGCTCCTGCTGGCGATCGGCGCGAGCGGCTGGAACATCATGGGCGGCTACGCCGGCTACATCTCCCTCGGCAACAGTGCCTTCATCGGCCTTGGCGGGTACACGACGGGCATCCTCGCCGCCAAGCAGCACATCCCGCCGTTCCTCGGCTGCCTCGCCGGGGGCCTGGTGTGCGCGCTGGCCGCGGCCGCGCTGAGCCTGGTCACCTGGCGCACGCGCGGCATGTACTTCGTGATCGTGACCTTCGCCGCGCTGGAACTGCTTGGCGTGGTCGCGACGACCTGGTCCGGGCTGACCGGCGGCAGCCAGGGCCTGGCCTTGCCGCTGCCGACGTGGAGCCTGGCGTACCAGGACTGGCCATTCTACTATCCGCTGCTCGGCCTGCTCGTCCTGACAGTTGCGCTGTCCGCTGCGGTCCGGCGCAGCAAACTCGGCCTCGGGCTGTTCGCGATCGCCGACGACGAGGACAAGGCGGCCGGGCTCGGCCTGCGGACCGCGGTCTACAAGATGATCGCGTTCGTCTGCGGCGGCACGTTCATCGGCATCGCGGGCGGCATCTACGCCTACTACGTGTCGTTCCTGAACGTCTCCGCCGTGTTCGACATCGTCACGAGCATGCTGATCGTGCTGTCGGCGCTGCTGGGCGGGCGCGGCACGGTGTGGGGCCCAGTGCTCGGGGCGTTCATCATCGAACCGCTCGCCAACGCCACCAGCACCGGCCTGGGCGGCGCCAACGCCGGGCCCATCCGGCTGCTGCTGTTCGGCGGCCTGCTCGGCGCGGTGGTGTTGTTCCTGCCGCGAGGCGTGCTCCCCACCGTGACCGCGTACGGGCAGCGCCGCGCGGCCCGGCGGACCGTACCGGGGGAGACTACCGCGGGTACCGGGCCGGGCGCCCCGGTCCGGCCGCCGGCCAGCAGGCGCCCGGACGGCACCGGGGATGTGCTCGAGGTCCACGGGTTGACGAGGGCCTTCGGCGGTCTGCGCGCGGTGGACCGGGCCGACCTGGCCGTGGCCGCCGGCAGCATCACCGGGCTGATCGGGCCCAACGGCTCGGGCAAGACGACGCTGTTCAACCTCATCGACGGGACGGTCGCCGCCCAGTCGGGCCAGGTCCTGCTGGCCGGCCGGCCGATCGAGCACCTCGGGCGCCCGGCCCGGGCGCAGGCCGGCCTGGCGCGCACCTATCAACTCCCGCGGCTGTTCCCGCACCTGACCGTGGTCGAGAACCTTGTCGTCCCCGAGCCGCACCTGTCGTTCACCCGGCTGTGGCGCCGCCGGGTGACCGCCGCGGAACGGGCGCGGGCGATCGCCGTCCTCACCGAGCTCGGGCTGGCCGCCTACGCCGATACCAGCCCCGCCGAACTCAGCTACGGGCAGCGCAAGCTCATCGAGCTCGCGCAGGTACTCTGGCTCGACCCGGTCCTGGTCATGCTGGACGAGCCCGCGGCCGGCATCAGCCCCGCCCTGTCCCAGCGGCTCGCCGACGTGATCCGCTCACTGCACGGGCGCGGCGCCGGCATCCTGCTCGTCGAGCACGACCTGGCCTTCCTGTCCAGCCTGTGCGAGCGGATCTACGTGATGGCGGGCGGAAAGGTCATCGCGAGCGGAACCGTGTCCGAGGTGAGCGGTGACCGCGCCGTGATCGATGCCTACCTCGGGGACGAGGTCGCACTCGCGGCCGCGGAGCCGACGGCATGATCACGATCGAAGGACTGTGGGCCGGGTACGGCGGCCTGGACATCCTGCGCGGCGTCGACCTGCATGTCGAGGAGCACGGCATCACCTGCATCGTCGGGCCCAACGGGGCGGGCAAGTCGACCGTGCTGAAGACGGTCAGCGGGATCCTGCGGCCCCACCGCGGATCCGTGGTGGTGGGCGGCGTCGACCTGACCGGGAAGCCGCCGGAGGCGATCCTGCGAGCGGGAGTCGTCCAGGTTCCGCAGCGGAACGGCCTGTTCGCGCGGCTCACGGTCCGGCAGAACGTGCTGATGGGGGCGTACGTCATCCGCCGGCGCCGCAAGCACATCGAGGCGCGCTACGCCCAGCTCGCGGAGATGTTCCCGCTGCTCGCCGAGCGTCCCGGCGCCGCGGCCGGCGCCCTGTCCGGCGGGCAGCGCCGGATGGTCGAGTTCGCCCGCGCGCTGATGCTCGAACCCAGAGTGGTACTGCTGGACGAGCCGACGCTCGGCCTGGACCCGCGCAGCCTGGCCATCATCCGGGACAGCGTGGTGGCGATGAACCGGGCCGGCACGACCATCTTGATGGTCGAGCAGAACGTCCGGTTCGGGTTGTCGCTGGCCCAGCACGCGACCGTGATGAGCGCGGGCACGGTCGCGCTGACCGGGCCGGCCGGCGATATCGCGCATCACCCCGACCTGATGGGCATCTTCTTCGGGGCAGCCAACCCGCACGCCGGCGCGGCCAACCCGCAGGCGGCTGTGCCGGAGGAGCAGTCCCGTCACTGAGAGAAGGACGAAGAGCATGGCACGGCGCAACCCGTTCCTGGACCGGCTGCACGGCGGTGAGCTGACGCTGATGCTCGGCATCCGCAGCAGCCGCACGGCCGACGTCGTCCGCATCGCGCACGAGGCCGGATACCACGCGATCATGGTCGACCTCGAGCACTCGACCATGTCGCTCGACGTCGTCGCGCAGCTCTGCGCCACTGCGCGTGACCTGGGCTTGACACCGTTCGTGCGGGTGCCCGAGCGGGAGTACGGAGCGATCGGGCGACTGCTCGACGGCAGCGCGCAGGGCATCGTCGCGCCGCGGATCGAGACGGCAGAAGAAGCCCGGACGGTCAGCCGGGCGTGCCGGTTCGCCCCGCGCGGACAACGCTCGCAGCTCGCCACGGTGCCGCAACTCGGCCTGCGGCCGACGCCCGCCGCGGCGCTGAACCCGGCGCTAGACGACGCGACGATCGTGCAGATCCTGATCGAGACGCCCGCGGGCATCGCCAGCGCCGACGCCATCGCGCGGCTCGACGGCGTGGACATGCTGGCCATCGGCGCGAACGACCTCACCGCTGAGCTAGGCGTGCCTGGGCGCTACGACGACCCCCGGATCCGGGACGCGGTGGCCACGGCGGCCGCCGCCTGCCAGCGGCACGGGAAGCTGCTGATGGTGGGCGGCATCGCGGACCTGGACCTCCTGGACGAGCTAATGCCGCTGGGGGTCTGCCCCCTGCAGCTGGCCGGGATCGACACTGAGCTGCTCTTCACCGCCGCCGCGGCGCGGGCCGGGAAGTACACCCGGTGGCGACGACCTGAACCGACCCCGGGAGCGACCTCATGACGCAGATCATGCCGACCGCGCCGATGCGCGCGGCGCAGACAAACGCCCGGCCCCGGTTCGCGATGCCGGCCGGTGCGTGCGACGCTCACTTCCACGTCTTCGAACCAGGCTTCCCGCACGTCCCCGACCCGCTGTACACCTTCCCGGATGCCACCCTTGAGCAGTACCTGGCCATGGCCGACGTGCTCGGGATCGCCCGGATGGTGCTGGTGCAGCCGACCTTCTACGGAACCGACAACCGTCTGCTGGCCGAAGTCCTGCGCCGCCTCGGCCCGCGCGGCCGCGGCGTCATCCGCATCGAGGAAGATATCACCGACGCCGAACTCGACCGGTACCACGACCTCGGCGTGCGGGCGATCCGCCTCGACCTGTTCGCCCGGGCCAGCTGGCCCACCGAGCAGATCATCGCCTACGTGCGCCGGATAGCCGCGCGGGCCACCCCGCGGGGCTGGCACATCCAGTTCTACACCCCGGGAACCATCGTGCGGGATCTGCTGCCGTTTCTCGCCGACCTGCAGGACACGTTCGTGATCGACCACATGGGCTACATGCTGGAAGCCGACGGGCTGACCCAGGCGGACTTCGAGCGGCTGCTCGACGTGCTCCGCCTGGGCAGCTGCTGGATCAAGCTATCCGGGCCCTACCGGATCGCGAAGACCAAGCCGCTGAGCCATGTCGAACCGCTCGGCCGCGCCCTCGTCGCCACCCGGCCAGATCGCCTGATCTGGGGATCAGACTGGCCGCACCTGCCGAACGGCCAGCGCGACACCGGCGAGTTGCTCAACCTCCTCGCCGACTGGGCCCCCGACGAGGCCGACCGACGCCAGATCCTGGTCCAATCCGCCGACCGCCTGTTCTTCACGATCTGACAGCGATCAGGCGAAGGATGCGCCTAGGGTTGCCCGGCTTCACCTACACTTCGCTCGCCGGGTCCAGGGTCGTCGGCTCGGCTGACGTGCTGGACACGCGGAGCCCATCCCGGGCGTTGCGGCGCAACTCAACTCCGTTAATGGGATGTCCTCGCGGGGTGAGCAATCTCATCAGGTCGCGGGATCAATCGCGTAGCGGCGGCCCAGATCCTTGACCGTAAGCGGGCGACCTGTCAGCGCCATCACCTCGTCGTCGGCGGACGGGGCTGCTACCACGCGGCCGACGCCCTGTGGTGACTCGGAACCGGCCAGGTCCAGGTGCTCGGCGAACTGCATGACGCCCTCGGTGCGGACCAGCCCGGGGTACAAGGCGATCGATGCCACGCCGTCGGCGGACCGGGCGGCGGCTACCGCGAGCGCCAGCCGGTCGTCGGCCGCCTTTGCCACGCTGTAGGCAACCCCGTGCGCTGCCTGGTGGCGTGAGCCGACCTCCATAAAAACCGTCACGATCAGGCTGCCCGGCGTGGTTCGCAGCATCCCGGCGCACAGCGAGGTCGTCACGTAGTGAGCCAAACCCCGCTGCCGAACATCGCATCCCACAGTTCCAGCGGCTGATCCCAGAACGGGGCGTTCCATTCCTGCCATGCGCCGGCGTTGAGCCGCTCGTGCCCGCCCCAGGCATTGTTGACCAGCAGGCGCAGCACGCGGGACTCTGACCGGATCCGCGCCGCCATTGCCCGGACCTGCTCGTCGTCGGGATGATCGCAGACCGCCGCGATGCCATGGCCGCCCGCCGCCGTCACCTCCTCGGCGGTTTCCTCGACGGTGCCCGGCAGGTGTGATGTCAGGCCGTTCGCGCGGCTGGACCGGCCGGTCACCCACACGGTCCACCCGGCGGTCCCGAGGGCGAGCGCGATGCCGCGGCCGAACCGCGGCTCGCGCCGGTCACCAGTGCCACCTTCGAATCCACGGCAACTACCATACGAAACCTACGGCTCCGTGACGGCGAAAACTTGGCCGCCAGGGATGACCAGGTAGTGCTCATGACCAGGATGCCTGGCCCGGGTCAGGCCCGCGTCCAGGGCCGCGCGCATCAGGGCCGCGGGATCGGGCGTGCGCAGTTCGAGCCACGCGCCACGGCGCGGCGTGTCGGAGTCGGGCGCGTCGCCGGTGAACTCGATGCTCATATGCCCGCCACCGGGGAAGCTGACCAGGAGCGTGGGTTCGGAGTCAGCCGGGTCGCCGATCGACGTTACCGGCCCGCAGTGGAGTGCCGTCCCGAAGCACCAGATGAGCTCGTCGCGCCGGTGCAGCCGGGCAAACATATGCGCCCGGTTACCGAGCGCGATCACGTCTCGGCCCCGAACGGATGCCCAGTCCCGTCTTCGGCATAGGCGGTAAGGCTGGCCAGGAAGTGGCGCCATCCGTCGGCCACCAGGTCACCGGGCAGCCCGGTGTGCCGGAACGCCAGCTCGCACCGGCCTGGCTCGCAGTCAGCCAGTGCGAAGCTGAGCTCGGTGCCAGTCCATTCCTGGTCCCGGCTGTGCGCGACGCACCGCCAGGTGACGCTGGCGGGGCGGTGGCTGGTCACGACAAGCATGGTCATTTCCTCGGGCAGCCCGGCGAAGCCAAACCGCAGCTCGCCGCCCTCGTCGGCCGAGCCGGTCACGGTCGTGGTCCACCACTGCCGCGGCCCGCTTAGGGTCCCCACCGCATCCCAGACCCGCTCCCGTGCCGCGCTGAGCTGAATGCTCTGCTGATAACCGTCCTCAGCCAACGAGACCACTCTCTCGCAGGGCGGCCGTGTCGTGGACCTGCCGGATGCGGACGATCTTGCCGTCGCGCACGGTGAAGTGCTCGGCGACGCGAAGCATGCCCAGCCCGGGCAGGTCCATGTCGTACAGCAGCATCGCGTCGTTGCCGTCGCTCATCGCCGCGTGCAGCTCGACGCTGGTCGCCAGCGAGCCGAACGTCTTCAGGGCGGCTCCGAAAGACTCGGCGGTCGGATACTGGTTGACCGGCACCTCGACGGTCAGGTCGTCGGCCAGCAGCGAGACCGCCGTGCCGAAGTCTCCTGCGGTCCAGGAATCGTGGTACGTACGGATGACTGATGTCGTTCGGCTCATGGCCGACAATCTACAAGTGTTAACTTAAATAAGTCAATGCTTGTAAGATGGCCAGATGAGCGAGGACGCGTTCCGGGCGATCGGCGAACCGCACCGGCGGGATATCCTGCGCCTGCTCCGGAACGGGCCCCGGCCTGCGGGCGAAATTGCCGAGAGGTTCGACATCACCCAGCAGGCGGTGTCGCAGCACCTTAAGGTGCTGCGGGATGCCGGGCTCGTCGCCGTCAGCGCGCGGGGCCAGCAGCGCTTTTACGCGATCCGCCTCGAGGGCCTGGCCGGGCCGCGTGACTTCCTCGCCGAGTTCTGGCCGGACGCCCTGGCCCGGCTCAAGCAGGCCGTGGAGTCCGGCGATGACCGCTGAGCCGGTACGCGCCCGGATCCGCATCGACGCCCCGCCCGAACGGGTCTGGGAGTTCTTCACCCACCCGGAGGCGATGATCCGCTGGATGGGCGAGTACGCCGTGCTGGCACCGCGGCCAGGCGGCGAGTTCACCGTCAACATCAAGGGCGCCCCGGTCCGCGGTCGCTACCTCGAACTGGACCCGCCGCACCGGCTCGTGATGAGCTGGGGCTACGCCGGATCCGAGGAACTGCCGCCGGGTGCGAGCACCGTGGAGATCCGCCTCGTCCGCGACGGGACAGGCACCCGCGTGCACCTAGAACACCGGGACCTGCCCGCCCCGGAACGGCCCCGCTACGCCGAAGGCTGGACCCGCTACCTGGCACGCTTGGCCGCTGCGGGCATAAACGATGCCGACCCCGACTCCGCCATGCAGCCGGCCTGCGTCCCGCCGGACCACGTGTGTTGTCGTCACCCAGGCCATCAGCTGCCGGCTTCCTGAAGGCTGTGGGCCGCGATAGCAGTGCCACCTGCCCGCATGCTGCTGCCAAGGCCTGTGGGGTGCCAGAAAGCAGTGCCGCGTCATCCAATAGGCCCCGACGGCACAAGTCCTATCCGCGAATCTGCTGTAGTGCGTCGTGATACAATGCACTACATGAACCATCCGTTGAGTGTTCGCTTGAACGACGCCACGATCGCGCGTCTTGGCCAGCATGCACAGCGAGTCCACCTGGCCCCGCGCACCCTGGCCCAGCGGTATGTGGAAGAGGGCCTGCGGATGGACGACCACCCGCTCATCCGGTTTGCCGATGGCCCGTCGGGCCGGCGAGCCAAGCTGGTGGGGACGGGCAAAGACGTCTGGGAAATCATTACGGCCGTACGCGACAACGATGGCGACGCCGCCGAGACAGCACGCTACTTCGAGATGCCCCTCGGCCTCGTGCAGGCCGCCATCAGCTACTACGGTGCCTACCGGGGCGAAATCGACCAGTGGATCGAGGCCAATGAGCAGCAGGCCGCCGAAGCCCACGCCGCCTGGTCCGCCGGCCAGGATGCCATCAGGCCGTGAGGCTGCTGCTGGACGAGATGCTGTCTCCCGCCATCGCCCGCGAGCTCTGCGGAGGAGGATACGACGTCTTGGCCGTAGCGGACCATCCCGGGTGGGTCGCACTCTCCGATCCCGAAGTGATGGCCCTGGCTCGAACCGAACGTCGCGCCGTGGTCACCAATAACCTGCGCGACTACCGGCCACTGCACGCCGAGGCGATCACCCCAGGCGGTCCGGGGCATTTCGGCATGGTCTTCATGCCGGGTACCTACCGGCGCACCAGGAAGGATACCGGGCGGATCATCGCTGCCCTCGAGGCGAAGCTCACGGAATATCCCGGCGATGAGGATCTTGCGGACGGCGAGAGCTGGCTGTAGCGGCGAGTATGCCGTTACGTGCGCAGACCGGTACTTGCAGGCCAGAGATCTCGGCGGGTGGCACGGGTACCAGGACTGCCAGCGGTTCGAGGTGTACAGCTGCAGCTTCAGCAGCGAACTGCTGCGGTGCGAGCTGGCCTGAACCCGCGAGGACCCGCTACCTGGGTCTGGCTGTGGAACCGGCCCGTACTCCTCTCCCGGCCGCGGCGTGCTGACTATCAGCCTGCCGGCCGCCGTCCTCGGGCCGGTGCAGTTAAAGTTGTGACAGAGCCTTTGACGAGACAGACCCGCCCGTCTCGGGTCATCGGGGTAAAGGAAGGCTGCAGAGGGCACTTCCGCCTGATGCTGCCGGAGGAGCCCGCAGGCGTCTGTCCTGTGTTCCTTAGGGGGCAGCCGTGCTGGAATCTTTGCCGGGGCGGGTCCTTACGGGGGCGGTTTCTGCGGGCGCCGGCTCCGGCCTGAGGTGTTCCGTCTGAAGTCAGCTTACGGAACGGGGCCCGGCGGCTTGCGCGAGCCCGAGGAGGGCGCCGCTGGGGTCGATGAGGGTCCCGGGTTCGTCGAGTTCGAGGACGCCCAGACTGACTGCTTGCCGTATGGCGCTGTCGAGGTCGTCGACTAGGAAGCGGACGAGCCAGGGGCGTTCAGGATGTTCACCCAGATGTCATCACGGTCATGGCCGGGCACGGCCAGTTCCGCGACGACGTCGGTGGCGGCGGCGATAAACGCCGCCCGGGCCCCGGCGGTGGGCAGGCCGATGTCGGGAAGCTTCAGCTCTACCATGATCACTGGCCGGCTGGCCCCGCCCGCGTAGACGTCGGCGGGGTCGAGCAGGTGCATCGTGCCGCCGACGATCGAGGTGAAGAACGCGTTGCCCGTGACGCCGCTGACCTCGATCAGCGCGGCGGTCAGCCGGGGCAGGACCTCGCGCTCGCCGGACGGGGTCAGGGTGCCGCGGGGTGCGGTGACGGTGATGGGCATGACAGGAAACCTCTTCCGTGTATCGTTAGCTAGTACGTACGTACTAGTTAACAGCGATGATGGCATAGGATGCTCGTACTAGGCAAACGAGGAGGCTGACATGGTACCCGACACCCGGACCCGGATGGTCGAGGCGGCTATCGTGGCGCTGCAGCGCCACGGCGTGGCCGGCATGTCCTTCACCGACGTGCTGGCCGGCAGCGGTGCCGCCCGGGGAGCGATCTACCATCACTTTCCCGGCGGCAAGGCCCAGCTCGTCGCCGAAGCCGCCCAGCGCAACGGCGCAGACGTCCAGGCACACCTCGCCGCGCTGCCCGCCGGCAGCCCACGCGAGGTCGTCGAAGCTTTCCTCGCCGCCGTCCGTCCCGTCCTGGCCGCCAGCACCACCGGCGCAGGCTGCGCCGTGGCCGCCGTCACCGTCGGCGCAGCGGCCGGCAGTGACACCGATGACGAGCGGCTGCGCCGCATGGCCGCCACCACGTTCAGCTCATGGAGCCAGGCCCTGTCCAATCGGCTCACCGCCGCCGGCCTGCCACCCGGGGAGGCCGCCGACCTCGCCGTCACCCTCATCACCCTGCTCGAGGGCGCGCACGTCCTGTGCCGCGCCGCTGGCACACTCGAGCCCTTCGACCACACCGTCCGGGCCGCCGTCAACCTCGTCCCCGGACACGGGGGCACCGCCGCTAGCCCGTCCCGCCCAGCTATTCCGTAGCAGGCCGCCCACGTCCCCAGATCGCGGCGGGAGAACCGCGGCGGGTACTGCATGACTCCGCCGACCGCAGACAAGCGCTGAGGCCGCCCGAATAATAGGTCGGTATGCGTTTCGGTCGGCACGACGCGTCATTCCTAGCCCTGGCCGCAGGGGTAGCTGAACGGACTGGCCAGCACGCGGGGTGGCCAGCGGCGGCCGGTCTTCGGGGCGCGGGGGCGCCGGGTCCGAGGCGCAGCACGATGGCTGGCCGGGGCTAATACGGTCCACACAGAAGCACCAGTCCGGGTGGGGAGGGCGCCAACACACGGATAACACGGACGGAACGGCATTACCCGGCATACGTTGGCACGCCTGCTAAACTGCCGTCGCAACCTCCTGACAGGCCCATATACTGGTAAACGGGCTGCAGAGCTGCATCAGGCAAAGGCTCCATGGCCGGCGACAGACCTGCCGAAAAGCGGACGGTAGAAGATTTCGTCAGCGCCGCTGCGGTCGATGCCAAGAGCACGGATCTCTCGCAGCTTTTCTCACGGACTGGCCATACGGCACATGACCGCGGCAATTTATGCCCACGGATCAGGATGCGGACCTGCGAATACGGATTCCGGCCGACTGACCGGACGCGAGCATTGATCTATGGATTTAATGTCCGGGTCATTTCTGCCGCCCTCGCATTGGCCACCCGGCGGCTGGGCGCTGCTCGTAAAAGGCTCGCCAATCAGGCTCCCGGCTCAGAACGGTTCCGCAACCCTTCAGTCTCGTCGAGCCGCCCAGCCTCCTGGTAGGCGACGGAGAGGTTGTCGAACTCCCGCCACGAGGCAGCTGGCTCCAGCCGGTGCCGACGCACCGTCATCGGGACCGGCTCGCCGAACACCTCGGCGCCCGCCCAGGCCTGGCTGACCCAGCCGGACTCGCTGTGAGATTCAAACTGGCTCGGGTGACGGATGACGGGCATGGTGCCTCCAGTCGGGACTGGCAGCGGTC
>JALYVS010000631.1 GCA_030853115.1 Actinomycetota bacterium | reverse complement strand
GAGCCTCACTCGTCCCACAGAAAACCCGGGAAACAACCTCCGGACCAGCAGATATCACCCACGGTAGCCGTGACCGGCTCACGTCTCAGACAGATCCGCCCTTATCCCCGAGGCATTGCGCTCGGACCGGCAAGC
Source organism: Actinomycetota bacterium (assembly GCA_030853115.1). GTDB lineage: Bacteria > Actinomycetota > Actinomycetes > Streptosporangiales > Streptosporangiaceae > Palsa-504. The sequence goes on along the minus strand of JALYVS010000631.1, from coordinate 2,767 downwards.
CTGAGACTTTATCGAAGCCCTGGATATCGCCACGATGACCGCATCGCAAGTGCGAAGCTGATCAAGAATCCGATCCCACCAGGCCTGACCGCCGATCAGGTCGGCGTCCAGCCAGACGGTAATTCCGGCCTGCCTGAGCCGTAGGGTCAGGGATTCAGCGCGGGCCCGGTCAGGTCGGGCGTAAGAGACGAAAAGCTGCATTGGCCCCCCTCGACCTGAGGCTCCTAACGAGAAGTCTCCTATGCAACGTTGTTCCGCGGCATCTAAAAATACAGGCTAGCATTGGCGGTCCGCGGGAGCCTCTGAACCGTATGTAATTGATGTGACCATTGTGCGGTTGTGCGCGGCCTGGTTCTATAGGGGCACCAGAGCTGGCGTGGCCTCATGGCGACGCTTCCAGGGTGAGCAGGGTGAGCTTGGCCTGCACCCCGCCGAGGTAGCCGCCCAGGTCACCGTGCTCTAGTGGTCAGCCGCCGGGCTTGCGGGCCGCCGCTGCAAGGCGGCCCGGGTGAGCTCTGCCTTGTTGCCTACTTGCAGCTTGGTCCGGATCCGTTCGACATAGGTGTCGACGGTAGCCTTGCTCACGCCCAGCCGGGAGGCGACCTGGCTGTGGGTGAGGCCACGGGCGATCATCTCGAGGGTCTGCTCTTCGCGAGGGGATAGCGGTTGGGTGCTTGATGGGTGCTGGCCTCTGCCGGGCGAGCGCATGGCGGCCTGAAGGATGTCGGCGAGCTGGGCGGAGAGTGCGAATCCGCCGGCGGCTACGCTCTCGACCGCAGCAACGAACATCTGAGTACTTGACTCCTTGGTCACGTAGCCGGCCGCGCCGGCATTTATCGCGCCAAGCACGTCGTCAGGACGGCCAGAGGCCGACATGACAAGTACCCGGGTGGTAGCGGACAACCCGGCCACACCTTCCAGGCAGGGCTGGTCGCCGTCGCAGTACAAATCCAGCACGATCACGTCCGGGTGCCGGCCGGCGCCGGTAAGCGCGGTAGCCAGGTCGGCGGGACAGGCCGCAGACGCTACGACATCGATGCGGCCGGATTCGGTGAGCACCTGCTGCACGCCGCGGCAGGCAATAGGGTGGTCGTCGACGATCGCAACCCGGATCATTCCGACTCCCCTGCGTGTCAAGGTGCGAGATTAGTACTGTAACGTGCCAAAACCTCCGTGCGGCTATTGATCGCCCTGAAGACGCCGTGCCGAACGGCCGACGCCGCGTTGTCGTGCCCGGTGATCGGAGTACCGTGAAAACCATGCGGGCGGGGCCTTCCGGGAGCGGTGGCAGCTGCCGTGCCACCGGAGGGTAAGGCATTGCCGGACAGCGCGAGACGAAGTATCCGGCAACGCGACGAGACCGCGAGCGAGCGCGCACAGCGCCTGGTGCTGATGGCGGTGACGCTGTTCCGGATCGGCGGCATCGTCCAGGTTCTGCTCGTGGTGGCCCTGGTCTTTACCAGCTACCGGCACCCCGCCTTGGTCGCGCTCGTCGTCGCGGGAATCATGGCCGAGAACGGCATCCTGCTGACGTTGTGCTGGCGCCGTCGCGTCCTGGCGCAGAGCTGGGTCTTCGCTGACGTAGCCGTCACAGCGGTCGCGCTGCTGACCGGCGCGATGCTGACCTCATCCGCCGACTACAACACGTGGGCCAATTTCGCCTACCCGTACTCGATCATCGCGCAGGTGAACGTCGGCCTCGGGATACGCCGGCTGAGCGTGGTCATGGCACTCAACGTTGCGATGGCATCGCTTTACCTAGCGCTGACCGTCAGCATCCACCATGACCCGGCGTGGAACACGCTGGCTAACTCCCTCGGCTACTTCACCAATTCCATCGTCACATGGCTCGTGGCCAGGGAACTTCGGGTCGGCGGCCGCAGGCTGGATGACAGCCGCCAGGCTGCGGAGGAGCAGGCTGGGCTGCTGGCCCGTGAACGGGAGCGGACGCGCTCGGCGCGGATGCTGCATGACCGGGTCCTGCAGACACTGGAGATGCTGGCGGGTACTGATTGGATCGGCGACAAGCAGGTGCGCCGGCGGGTCGCCGTCGAGGCGGCCTGGCTGCGCAGCTTCGTCAAGGACGGCGCGGGAAACCAGTCTCCGCATCTGCTTGAGGCATTGATCGAGATGATCGAGCGGCATATATCCGCCGGATTGCGAGTCTTGGTCAACGACGCCCAGTTGCGCGCGTCGGGCGGGGACGACCTTTTGTCGCCGGACGGGATGTCGGCGCTTATCGGCGCGGTCGACGAGCTTTTGACCAACGTGGCCAAGCATGCCGAGGCCGGGGAGGTGACGGTCCGGATAGCGCCTTCCGGCGGTGGGGTGCAGGCCAGTGTGGTCGACGGTGGCCGGGGATTCGACCCGGATCAGCCCACCAACGGAACCGGGCTGCGGCATTCGGTGCGGGGACGCATCGAGGAGGCAGGCGGAGTGGTGCGTTTGGACAGCGCCCCCGGACAAGGTACGAGTATCGAGGTGTGGGTGCCGCGCGCCAGGTAACCGGTCCTCAACGCCGCGCTCGGGTTCCCTGCGCCCTAGCCGCTGACGCAGGCAGGTATGCCAGGAGCTTCAAGGCAGGGCCAATTCAAGATAGCTCTCCGTGACCTATGTCACGTTAGGTAGTCATGAACTGGAGTAAGCATTCACGTCCTTTTGTTATGTGACGTCGAGTAGCTGTTCGCGTGGTAACGGTTGCGCTGCGGGCTGTGTGCCTTGCCTCCGGCCGGGCCGGCTTTCGGGGATGATCTCGTGCTGTGACCGA
>JALYVS010000181.1 GCA_030853115.1 Actinomycetota bacterium | reverse complement strand
CGCCTCAAAAACGCGAACTCCATCAAGGAAACCACCGAATGGGTCTGCCGCGAGAGGACACGGGCACTCCAGTTCATGACTACCTAACGTGACATAGGTCACGGAGAGCTATCTTGAATTGGCCCTGTATCCGCGAGCTGCGGAGCTACTACATCAAGGGTCCTAGACCGGGGCGGTACATCTATGAAGGCACGGCAGCACGGCGCTGAATCACATTCAGCGCCGGGCGCGGCGGGGAAGGATCACGGGAATTATGCCGGTCACCGCAATGGCCGCGGAGATTATCCTTGCTGAGAACCTTCAGCTGTATGAGCTGGAGAGCCTCTCGTCGCGGGCGGGAATCTTCTTCGCCAGGTCGCGGCTTGAGTGGATGTGGGAAGACCCGCGCTGGACCGACTTCGTGGTGGCGGTCCGGAACGCATATGGGCTGGCCGGGCTGCTGCCGGTATCAATGTCCCGCCTGGCCGGGTGGCCAGATCGGCTGTATGACGTCAGCGAGGTCACCGGCGTGGCTGGGTATGCCGCCCCGGTGACATGCCTGCTCGGCGGGCGCGCGGACGCCTGCGGGAGCATGCTGTTTGGCCGCGCCCTCACCGGCGAAGGGCGCCACCTGGCGGCGGATTGCGCGGTCGGCATGCTAATGGAGCTCGCGCGGGAGCGGCGGCTGCGGTGCGCCGGGCTGTACATATCCGCCCGGGAAGCTGAACTTTCGGCAGCGCTACGCCGGGCACGGATGCGGGCCCATCCGGCCCCGGCCCGATCCTTTATCCGGTGGCCCGAGCCGACGACCGAATCTTATCTGGATCATCTGACCGGATCTCATCGCGCGATCGTCAGGCGCGACTGGCGTAAGCGCGACGCGCTCGGCCTGAGGTGCGTGCCAGGCGCCTGGCACGAGCTGTCGGACGAGGCCGCCCCGGCTATCGCCAGCATCCTGGTTAAGCACGGTTATCAGAGCCATCCCCGCCTCGTCCGCATGCGGCTCAGGCGCTGGGGCGCCGTTGCGGGTGATCATGGGTTCGCGCTGCGCGCCGAGACGGCCGGCACGGCCGCCGGGTACGCGTTCGGCTGGCACGACCAGAATGTCACCACGATGTACGAGGTCGGAATCGCCCAGGACCGCTCGCCGCTGAGCCAGGCAGCATACTTGGAGTTGCTGGTCTACGGCCCGGTCGCCGCGGCGTGCGCTCGCGGGATCAGCGCGCTGGACCTCGGGATGTTCGCGGCCGAGCCGAAACGGCTCCGCGGGGCGATCGCGCAGCCTATCTTCCACTGGACCATGCCTGCCGAGTAGGAACGGAGATGCCCGGGTGAACGTACCTGCTGCCCCGGCCGCCCGCGCGGCGGTTATAGCCGTCTGCAGTGAGCTGCTGGGGATCGATGAGATCGCCGGATCGGACAATTTCTTCATGCTCGGCGGCACGTCCCTGACCGTCATCGAGCTGACGGAGGGACTGCTCGCCCGGTATGGACTCGAGCTGTCCCTGGACGCGGTGTTCAGCAGCGAGACGCTGGACGACCTCGCCTTGTGCTGTACACCGGCGGCTGCGCGCGGATGAAGCGAGTTGACCTTGCGCCGCTGAAGGTGCGCGAGTTCCGCATCCTTCTGTTCAGCAGTGCCACATCGGTCTTCGGCGACGGGATCACCTCCGTCGCCCTGGTGTTCGCGGTCCTCGACGCGACGGGCTCGGTCAGTGATGTCGGCCTGGTCTTGTCATGCCGGGTGTTCCCGCAGGTGGTGCTTCTGCTGATGGGCGGGGTGATCGCTGACAGGGGTCGGCGGGACCGGGTGATGGCGCTGTCCCAGCTCGCCAGCGGGCTGTGCGAGTCGGCGCTGGCCTGCCTGCTACTGCTGGGCGACGCGAAGCTGTGGGCGCTGGCGCTGGCCTACATGGGCATGGGCTGCGCGCAGGCCACGTTCAAGCCGGCCTCGTCCGGGCTGGTGCGCCAGCTTATGCCGACGCGGGACCTGCCGGCCGCCAACGGGCTCATGTCGATGGCGCAAAGCACGGGGCTCATCATCGGCCCGGCGGTTGGCGGGATCATTGCCGCCGCGGGCAGCCCGGGCATGGCCATCGGCATCGACGCGAGCACCTTCCTCGCCTCCGCTTTCTTGCTGGGACGGCTGAAGATCGCGCTGCCGTACGCCACCCGCAGCCCGCAGGGGCTGCTGCGCGGCCTGCGGGACGGGTGGGGCGTGGTCCGCTCCAGACGATGGCTATGGGCAATGATCGGGTTCTTCAGCGTCTTCCAGTTCACGGTGCTCGGCGGCCTGTACGTCCTGGGCCCCGCGGTAGCCCGGGCACGGCTCGGCGGAGCCGCCGCGTGGGGCCTGATGCTGGCCGCCTCCGGCGTCGGCTCCCTCCTCGGCGGCGGGCTGGCGTTGCGCTGGCGTCCCCGGCGGCTGCTCGTCGGCGCGAACGCCAGCGTCCTGGGGGTGGTGCCCGCCTTCGTCGCCCTGAGCGCGGCAGCACCCGCGGCCGTGGGCGTGGCGGCCATGGCGCTGTACGGCCTCTCACTCGCCTACGGGGAAACGCTGTGGGAATCGGCCCTGCAAGCCAATGTGCCGGCCGACAAGCTGTCCCGGGTCGCGGCCTACGACTGGCTCGGCTCCACCGCGCTGAGGCCGCTCGGCCTGGCGCTGGCCGGCCCCATCGCGGCGGCGATCGGCACCGACGCCGAACTGCTCGCCATCGCGGCCGCCGTGGTCTTGGGCGTGACCGTTCTGCTGGCTGTCCCGGATGTCAGGCAGGTAGGCCTCGACACCGGCGCGGCCGCTGTCGCCGTGGCTGCCGCGAAAGGGGGAACGTGATCCCCCGGATAGTGGTCAACTACGGGCTCGGCGCGGCGAGCCCGGCCGTGATCGCCGCCGCGGCCGCGGGAACCTGCGATCTCACCTGGCACTGCGACCTGGCTGACCCGCACTGTAAGGCGATGCTCCCCGCGCTGCGCCGGCTCGGGCCCGTCACGGCCTCCGGACCGGGCGCGTCGCTCGATGATACCGCCCAGGACCTGGCGGCGCTGAGCCCTGACGGCATCACCACATTTTGTGATACGCGGGTCCTGCAGACCGCCGAGCTCGCCTGGCGGCTGGGACTTCCCGGCAACGCGCCGGCCACAGCCTCGCTGATCACCGACAAATACGCCCAGCGGCAGGCGCTGCGGTCATCCGGCCTGCAGGACCTGCAGTACCGGCTGGTGAAGACCTATGCCGCCCTGGAGCGTGCGGTGCGCGAGCTGGACGGCCCGGTGATCGTGAAACCGGTGCACGGCCAGGGTAGCCGCCACACTTACCGCATCGCCGCTGGAGACGACCTCCGCGCGGTGCGGGCAGCCGTGGCTCCCGGAGAACTGGCCGAGGGCTACATCATCGAGGAAGAACTGGCAGGACGCCCGGGCGATCTCGGCGACGGGATCGCCGACTACGTGTCCGTGGAGATCGTCACGGCGTGCGGAGATCATCGTGTCGCCGGCATCGTCGGGCGGCTGGCTCTGGCGTACCCGTTCCGGGAACGCGGCGGATTCCACCCCTCGACCCTGGAGGGCGAGCTGGCAAACGCGGTCAGCCGACTCGCGGCGAGTGCCCTGACGGCACTCGGCGCATCAAGCGGCGTCAGCCACACCGAGATCAAGCTGACCCCCCGCGGGCCGGAGATACTCGAAGTCAACGGACGGCTCGGCGGGCACGTCGCCTGGTTGATCCAGCGCAACGGCGGCCCCGATCTGGTTCGCGCGGCACTCCTGACGGCGCTGGGCGAAAGCCCGGCTCTCGAGACGTACCCACCGAGCGGGGTGGCTTTCCGGCATGTCCCGCCGGCACCCCTGCGGATCGGCATCGCCGACCGCGTCGACGGCGTACGGCAGGTGCAGGACATGCCGGGCGTCGAAGCCGTCGAGCTGCGGGTGCGCCGCGGAACGCCGGTCGACTGGCGCGAGGGAACAGGCAGCTGCCTCGCCGAGATCAGTGGATGGACAACCACCCACCAGGAAATGGTCCGGTGCACCAGCCGCATCGAGAACCTGCTGCAAGTATCGCTTGCTGGGCAGCCACGGCCCGGCACCGGAAGCGAGGTGAACGGACATGAGCAGCGCGCCCGGTGATGACAGCATTGCCGCCAGGTTCGCCAGGCAGACGGCGGCGTCCCCGGACTCGGTCGCCGTCGTGGACGGCGAAGGCAGCTGGAGCTACCGCCGTATCGCGGAAGAGGCGGCCACACTGGCCACGCAGCTCGCACGATCCGGCGCCGCCGAGCATGCTCTGATCGGCCTGTCGGTCGGCCGCGGCTGGCGGGTGGTGGCCGGGATCCTGGCGATCTGGAGCCGCCGCTGCGCCTACGTGCCCATCGACCCGGGATACCCGGAGCCACGGCGCCAGCTCATCACCGCAGACGCCCGTCTGTCGCACATCATCACCGACGCCGGGCGCAGCGGGTTCGCCGTGACGTGCGCCGGAGCCGGACCCGCCCACATCGTTCCGCAGGACACGGCGTACGTAATCTACACCTCTGGTTCCACGGGCAGGCCCAAGGGCGTGATCGTCCGGCACGGCAACGTGCTGAGCCTGCTCGACGGGGCCGCGTGCGTGCTGCCAGCCGACCCGGCTGACGCCGGCACGGTCTTCCACTCCTACTGCTTTGACTTCAGCGTCTGGGAGATCTGGCGGATGCTGACCGCCGGAGGACGGTGCGTCTTCGTGCCCGCCGCGGCGACGCTCGACGGCAACAAGCTAGCCCGGCTGCTGGCCCACGAACATATCTCCGTGCTGAACCTGGTCCCGTCGGTCTTCGCGAACCTGGTTCGGGTGCTCGGCCGGCAGCCGGTCGCGCTGCCCCGGCTGCGGCAGGTCATCTTCGGCGGTGAACCGCTCAACATCGGCGCAGTGCGCACCTGGTACGAACTCGGCGCGGCCCCGGCTGCAGAACTCATCAACATGTACGGGATAACCGAGACCACCGTGCACGTGACCGCGCGGCGGCTAAATCGCAGCGAGATGACCGCCTACCGTGATGCCGGGACGCCCATCGGCCGGTCGCTGCCGCACCTGCGGGTGGCGGTCCTCGATGAGCACGGCCAGCCGGTCCCGTCCGGCAGCACCGGGGAAATGTACGTGGCCGGTTCCGGCGTCTCCGCTGGCTACCTTGACCGGCCCGGGCTGACGGCCGCGCGCTTCAGCCACCTGCCCTTCGACGGTGGCGGCAGCCTGTGGTATCGGACGGGTGACCTGGCACGGCTCGATCCCTCCGGGGAGCTGACCTTTCTCGGCCGCGCCGACGATCAGGTGCAGCTCCGGGGTCACCGGATCGAACTGGGGGAAATCGAGGCCGCTGTCCGCTCGCTGCCGGGCGTGGCGGACGCCGCCGCCACGCTCATGCCGAACGGCGCCGGAGAACCGGTGCTGGTGGCATGCTACGTGCCGGCGGGCAGTGGAGCGAGCGGTGCGACGACGCTGCGGGACGCGTTGTTCGGGGAGTTGCCGCGCTACATGGTCCCCGCCCGGCTCGAGCCGATCGCGAAGCTGCCGGTCACTCCCGAGGGGAAGCTCGACCGGGCGGCCCTGCAGAGCGCCGTCAGAGGGCTGCCGCACGATCAGGATCCGCGATCCGGACATCACACGGTGCCGCCAGCTGCCGAATTTCCACGGCAGCACACAGGCCCGGCCTCGTACGATGCTTGTCGACGGAACGCGGCCGGATAGCTGGCGCTTGGCACCAGGCCCCGCAGCCAGGGCTCGCGGCAGTCGGCCGATCGGCGCCTGAAGGAGCGGCGGCCAGCGCGCCATCATCATGACAGCCAGCGAAGTCCGGCGGCGCCGCGCAATTGAGGAAGCTGTCCCGGGATAAGGAGACAAAATATGCATCCCGAACGCGCGGTGACGATCGCGAGCCTGAACTTGCACGGGTGTCATGACCGCGCAGGCAAACCGTTCGGCCTTGATCAGGCATGCCGGGCGCTTCAAGCAGACGTCGTCGTGTTGCAGGAGACATGGCGGCCCGAGGACGGGCGCGGCGATCCCATTGGCACCACAGCTGCTGCCTTCCGCTACACAGCTGTGCAGCACGCTCTGCTCAGCGGAACCAGCCTGCACAGCCTCGGCATCCCCGGCACCAGCCCGCACGCAACCGGTGCGCTGGGGCTGGCGGTCCTTACCAGCCTGGCCGTAACCAGCGAGGCAACCGTGGATCTCGGCCTGGCACCTGGAGATATGGTGCGTCGTGCAGCGCAGATCGTCACGGTCACCGTGCATTCAGGCGACAGCCTGCGAATCGTTAACACCCACCTAACGCATAGGGCTTATGCCAGTCCGGTGCAGCTTCGCCGCCTTGCACGCAGCCTCTCGGGCGGCTGCCGTCCTACGGTTATCGTCGGCGACCTCAACATGGTCTGGCCGATGACCCACGCCGCGTCCGGCTATCGGCGAGCTGTCCGAGGCAGTACCTGGCCGGCCCATCGGCCTTTCGTGCAACTGGATCACGTGCTTATCGACGGGCGTCTCACATGCGACAGTGGCGATGTGCTCGACCCCCTTGGCTCGGACCATTTGCCTATCCGCGTCCGCGTCCATGTCACTCCGGCCTGAAACACCCCGGGCACGAGCAGCCCGCCACAGAGCGGGAAGGACATGTGCGCCCGGAGCCGTCCGTGCCTATTACACAGGGGCACGCCGACCACGGGTGCGTCTTTTTGATAAGTATCAATATCTCCTAATTTCGGGTTGAACCGGCGGGTGCGGCTCTCGTACAGGTGGTCATGCGGGCTGGGACAGGCATGAACAAGGCATTACCCGAGTGTCCTGGCATATAGGCATATTCCGGTAGCGGGGCAGTGGTGTTCGCGCAGGCAGGCTTGCAGGGGTAACAGGTTCCGGCAGCTGAGAGTAAACATTCACCCCTGTGACCGGGCAGCTTGATTGCGGGTGCAGCCTGTGACATTAGCCTGGGCCGCGCGTTCACGTAGAGCCGGCGATCAGTTGCGAGTTGACTACTGGGAGCCGGCCTGGGCATGATCATCTCTCGTGTCCGAGATGCCGCCTCCTGCCCCGGGTTGCGCCCCGTGCGCTGCCCGCGATGGGGAGATCGCGCAGCTGCAAGAACAGGTGGCGGCGCGGGACGCCGAGGTCGCGGGCCTGCGCGGCCAGGTCGAGGGCCTGAAGGACCGGGTCGCCCGGCTGGAACGGGCCGTGTCCCGCAACAGCGGCAACTCGTCGATGCCTCCCTCCGGTGATGACACGCCGGGCCGCAAGCCGCCCCGTAAGCAGCGGCGGGCGGCGGAGCGGGACGCGGCGAAGAAGCGCAGGCGAGGCAAGCAGCCCGGCGCGCCCGGGTGGGCGATGACCTGGGGCGTGCCAGATGACACTCAGGACTATTACCCCGAGGGCGCCTGCTCGTGCGGCGCGGACCTCGCGGATGCCGCCGGTCTCGGGGTGGCGCGGTCGTACCAGCAGAAAGAGGTCCCCCGGCCGGAGGCCGTCACCATCCAGCATGACCTGCACGAGACGCAGTGCGCGTGCGGGAAGACCCGCGTGGCGCCCCGCCCGCCCGGCGTCCCGGACTCCGCGGTCTCGATCGGGCCGCGGCTGCGTGCCCTGGCCGTCTGCCTCCTGGTGTTCCGGCACCTGCCGGCGGAACGGTGCCGGCTGCTGCTGTCCGACGTGGCCGGCGCGGACGTGTCCGCCGGTTTCATCCACTCCTGCCTCGCGAAGGCCGCGCCGGTGGCCGCCGGAGCCGTGAAGCTGATCAAGACGCTGATCATCGCCTCCAAGGTCGCCGGGTTCGATGAGACCACGCTGCGGTCCGGGGCGGCCGGGGAGAAGAAGTACGTCCACGGCGCGTTCACCGAACGGTACTCGCTGTTCCACCTCGGAACCCGGTCCCTGGAGACCATGAAGGACTTCGGGATCCTCACCGGCTTCGCCGGGATCGCGGTCACCGACCGGTACGGCAACTACTTCCACACGACATGGAAGAACATCTCCGGCCACCAGGCCTGCGTCCAGCACCTGCTTCGGGACCTGCAAGACTGCGCGGAAACCTGCCCCGGCGCGATCTGGCCCGGGCAGGCGCAAGAAGCCCTCCGCAAGCTGATCCACGCCCGCAACCAGGCCAGCGGCGACGGACTGGACGCGATCCCCGCCGCTATCCGCGAGCCCCTCGAGAAGCAGTTCCGCCGCGCGATCACCGTCGCGCTGGCCGACGTTCCCCGCGTCCCCGGCCCGAAGAACACCACGAAGCAGCATCCCGGCCGGGACATGCTGGAGTTCTGCCACGACCGCGAAGCCGACGTGCTGGGGTTCACCACCGACACCGACGTGTGGCCCACGAACAACATCAGTGAGTCCGGACTGCGGCCCGCCAAGACCCAGCAGAAAGTCTCCGGGCGGCTGACCAGCGACGACACCACCCAGGACCGACTCGACATCCGCAGCTACATCGACACCGCCCGCAAACACGGCCACGACGTCCTCACCGTCCTGCACGCCCTGTTCACCGGCAGCCCCTGGACGCCCCCGGTTCCCGGCCACGCCTGACCCGGCGTATCTTCCTGCCCAGAACCCGTCACACAGAGCACCTCATACATCACCCACGCCACATGGGTGAATGTTTACAGCTGAGAGGCTGTTGCGCCGTGGTGCGTGTACGGGAAAGCCACCGCCCCGATTCTTTGCGGCGTTCGAAGACACGCGAAGAAGGAGACGGTGGCCGTGGGCGCCAGCATCGCACACGAGCGGGTGGCGGGGGAAGCAGCCAGGCATGAGGAGGCGGAGGAGGCGCTGTTCGCCGGGGTGCGGGCACACGCCGAGGGGATGATCGCCTGGGCCGGGAGCGAGCAGTCGCTGGCCCTGGAGCATGAGCAGCTGGAGAAGCAGACGATGGACGCGGGTTCGAGTTCATGCGGCTGCTGACCCAGGCGCACCTGGACCTGCGCGCGGCCCGCGAGCAGCGCCGCGACGATGTCACCGGCGCGGACGGGAACACGCGCACGACGTGTGAGGACGGGCACGAGCGGACCCGGGTGATGATCTAGGGGCCAGTGCGTACCTCGCGGATCGCTTACCGCAAGAAAGGCCAGGAGAACCTCTACCCGCAGGACGCGGAGCTGAACTGGGGGCAGCAGTCGTACTCGGCGGGCATTATCCGCCGCAACGCCGAAGCCGTGGCCACGGTCCCGTTCGGGCTGGCAGCACGGCAGGTCAGCGCGCAGGGCGCGATTCAGCTGGGCAAACGGCAGTCCGAGGAGCTCGCGGTCGCCACGGCAGCCGATTTCGGCGGTTCTGCGCGTCGCGCCGGCCGGCGCCTTGTGACCTGGCAACCGGGCTGCTGCTGACCGCGGACGGATCCGCGTTCCCCGTACTGCCGGGCGCGCTGCGCCCGGCCACCGCGAAGACCGCGGCGGCCCGCGCGAAGCAAACCGCGGCCTCCGGCTGGCCGGATGACCCCGGTGAGCTGCGCAAGTCCCGCAAGCGGATGGCCGAGCTGGCCGCCGTCGCCGACATCCCGCCCGCCCCGCGCACTCCCGAAGACATCCTCGCCGCCCTCTTCGTCCCGGCCGGGCCGGGCGGCCCGGCCCATTTCTGCCCTATTTCTCACTCCTTAACGCCAACCATCGTTCCGTTGTTGCTCAAACCCCGTGTCACCTGCCTGGATGCCGGGGTGCAGCGGCCAGCGGGAATGGAGCGGCTGGATGGTCGCCAGCGGCGGCGGAGCCATATCGGGTAACGACGTCACCGTTGCCGGTAATCAGCACTTCGTGATGGAAGCAACACCGTTCGCCACCAGCAACTATGACCTCATCGCCAACGGGCCGGTATGGTATGCGCTGGGCCGGCCGCGGACGGTTCAGCCGGCGAGCTGGATCACCGCAGGCGGCAGGCGGATGCGGTACGTCATGGTGCCGCAGGACACCCAGGGCAGCGCGATGGCCGGGCATCTGGCGCTGGTGTGGACGGCCGGGTCACACACCTACGCGATCACCTTCCACGTGCTCGCGCCGGGCGGCGAGGCGATGGCGCAGGCGCTGGATCTTGCCGTCGCCCAGCGGCTGGTCATGATCACGCCGCCATCCCCAGCCCCGCACACAAGCGCGACAGCAGGAGGCTGACATGCCATTCGTGACCGTCGCGGCGGCATGCCTGATCGGTGACGTGCTGCTGCTGTCCGCCATGTACAAGCTGATCCGCCCCCGGGATTACCTGGAAGCGGTGCAGTCCTACCGGCTCACACGGCGCCTCAACAAGGCAATCCGGTCCCTGCTTGCGCCAGCGGTGCCGCTCGCCGAGGTGATCAGCGCAGGCTTGATCTTCGTGCCGGCCACCCGCGTAGCGGGCCTTGCGCTGTCAATCGCGGTCTTCGTGGCGTTCTACGTCGTCGGCCGGGACGACAGGCCGGTCATCGCGAACTGCGGCTGCTGGGGACGCCCCGAATTCGGCGTGTCACACCGCGTGCTCCTAGTGCGCAATGCCAGCCTGCTGGCCATCAGCGCCGCCGCGCTGGCCGGGACAGTGGCACTCAACCCGGCCGACCACGACAGCGTACTCCAGACATTCGCAGCCGTCGGCCTCGCGCTACCATTCAGCTTCCTCGTCCTCGAAGTACCCGAACTGCTCATGCTCGCGTCACTCAGGCCGGTTCAGCGAAATTTGAGCCGGTGACAGCGTGCCGCGAGCCTCTGGCGGCTCAGGCCTGAGTGAGGTCGAGGCGGGTGTCCATGTCGAGGCGGAACCGCCCGTAGGGGTTGACGTGCGACCAGAACAGCGGGGAAAGCCCTCGCCGGTCTTCCTCGGTGAGCTTTCCGGCCCACTGCGGGTCGCGCAAGACCGCCTGCAGCAGCTGGGTATTGATGAACACCAGGCTCGACTGCAGGAGGTGGAGCGAGAGCATGGAGACCTCGGCGTGCTCGCGGTCGTCGCCGGTGATGACGCCGTCGCGGCCGTAGTAGATCTTGTCGTTGGCGCCGTTCCAGTTCTCGACGACCTGCAGGCCGGTGTGGATCTCGCGGCGCAGCTGCGGGTCGGCGAGGTAGTCGCAGGCAAAGATCGTGCGAACCGCGCGGCCGAGTTCCTCCAGGGCGAGGTAGACCGGGTGCT
>JALYVS010000180.1 GCA_030853115.1 Actinomycetota bacterium | reverse complement strand
GCGCCGGCCCGGGCGCCCGAGCGCATCGCGCCGCCGGTGGCGCGGGCTGCGCCACCGGTTCGCCGCATCGCCTCGGACATGCGCATGTAACCAGTATTGTTGGTACGCGCCACTACGGCGACTCAGCCCAGGCAGCAGACATCGGGGAACCGTACCTGCGACGAGCGTGATGAGCGAGAATTGGTAGCCGTGAGTCCTACCCGCACCCGTACCCGGGAACCAGATCAGGCGTGCGCCGAGGCCGTGGACCTCGCGCGCGATGCCGTTGCCACTGTCGTCGGTGCGGGCGCTGTCGGCGCCCACCTAGGCGTGCAGGCCGACGGCGAACGTATCGTCACCCATCTGTTCGACTGCGCGGACCCTGCCTACGCCGGCTGGCAATGGGCCGTGACGGTTGTCCGGGCTCCCCGGGCCAAGGCGGTCACGGTCAGCGAAACGGTGCTGCTACCCGGATCGCGGGCCCTGCTCGCGCCGGACTGGGTGCCGTGGCATGAGCGGGTCCGGCCGGGCGATCTCGGTGTCGGTGACCTGATGCCTGCCGCTCCTGACGACGAACGGCTGGTCCCGCTGGTCGTACTCGAAGGTTACGACGCGGTCACCGACTGGTACGCCGACGCCGACCCTGAGCCTGACGGTCCGGCCGAGCCTGCCGAGTTGCCCTCGCCGGGGCGCTCCCGGGTGCTGTCCGCCATGGGCCGCGAGGAAGCGTCCGAGCGCTGGTACGCCAGCGATCACGGTCCGCGGGCACCGCTGGCGCACGCGGCCCCGGCGCACTGCGTCAGCTGCGGGTTCTTCGTGCCGCTCAGTGGTGAGCTCGGCCGGCTCTTCGGCGCCTGCGCGAACGAGTACGCGCCGGACGACGGCGGGGTCGTGTCGGCCGATCACGGCTGCGGAGCGCATTCTGAGGCGGCGGCGGCCGAGGCGCCGCGCGCGATGACGCCGGTCATCGATGAGCTAGGTTACGACTTTGCCGACCTGCCCGGGGTTTCCGTCGAGGAGACCGTGTTCGAGCCGCTGTCCGGCGGGGTGGATTGATCCGGGGTCCTGGATTCCGGCGTCCTGGATTCCGCGGCCCTGGCTCGTGAGCGCTTGAGTCTCGGCAGGTACCACAGGGCGAACAAGCCTAGGCCCAGGCCGGCCACGCAGGTCCATATCCACCACCGCACGTCGGCCCGCAAGCTGCCGCGGATGACGAGCAGGACGACGAGCGCCACCGCCCATCCGGCTGTGCCGACCTTCGTTACCAGCTGATCGTTGCCTTCGAGCGGCGGCGGCGGTGACAAGCGCGGTCCCGGCTCGCGGTTTTGCTTCACCCCTGTAGGCTACGAGGTCACCCGGCGCCGGCGGACGGTCAGGCGGCTCCAGGGGCGGAGTGGCCGTGCTGGCCGGCTGCATCCGGTCTGCGGGCGTGATGTACTTAGACCGGAGTTTTCCGGCTGCCCGACGAAGGTTTACCGACGATGACAGCGACCCAGACCAGGACTGATGCCGGACTGTCCACCGCTCTGCGGATCTCCGTGAGCCGGCTGGCGAGGCGCCTGCGGGCCCAGCGGGCGGTGTCCGGGATGACCGAGGCGGTGCTCTCCGAGACTCAGCTGGCCGCGTTGTCGGCCCTGGAAGTCCACCACGCGATGACCCCGGGTGAGCTGGCTGAGCACGAGAAGGTGCAGCCGCCGTCCATGACCCGCGTTATCGCCCTGCTAGCTGAGCGTGACCTCGTGGCCAAGTCGCCGCATCCGACCGACCGGCGCCAGGTCATTCTTACCGTTACCGAGGAAGGCCGGGCGGTGGTGCAGCGGGTCCGGCGCCGCAAGGACGCCTGGCTGTCCCAGCGGCTGGCCGAGCTGACCGCGGCGGAACGCGCGACGCTCCGGGCCGCGGTCCCCATCTTGGAAAAGCTCAGCCAGTCGTTACCCGGGGCGCCGGGAGGACGCCGGATCCGCGTTCGGGTCAAGGGCGCGCAACGGCCAGCTGGCCAGCGAGGAGTACCGCGGCTGCTCGCTGGCGTGCAGCCGGCTGCGAACCAGGTGCACGCGGCCCGCGGTCCAGGGTGCTCCCCGGTAACCGTCCAGCGCGGCGACCAGCTCGGTGGCCTCGGCTGGCATCCGGCACCTGGCCAGGGTCAGGTGCGGCTGGAAGCTGCGGGCCTTGCCGGGCGGCGGAGTGCCCGCGCGGGCCGCGCCCGCGACCATGGCTTCGGCTAGTCGCGCGAGGGCATCGCGGTCGCCGGACAGGCCGCTCCAGAGCACGTTCGCCCGGCCGGTGCTGGGAAAGGCGCCGGCGCCCGAGAACGCCAGCTGGATGTCGTAGTGGCGCCGGGCGGCGCGTCCCAGCCGTTGCACCAGCTTGGCCACGGTAGTTTCGTCAGCCTGGCCGAGGAAGGCGAGGGTGACGTGCCAGGCTTCCCGGTCGGTCCAGCGGAGATCCTGCCGCCTGGATCGCAGCGGCTCGACCAGCTCGTCGAGCTCGTCGAGGACAGCAGGGGGCGGAGCGATGGCGACGAACAGCCGCATCGCCTCACCGGCGGCCGCTCCTGCTCCGGGTGGCCGGATGACGGCTTTGTCCTGTGACCGGTGCGGCCCGGGGTCTAAACCGGTACGCGGGTGAGCGGGCTCGCTGAGCACTTCTGCCCGATGAGCGTTGTTACTCATGACCCACCTCGGATCTGGTCGCCGTTGCGAGTTTATAGGCTGTAGTCGTGAACCGGATGCCTCGATGGTTGCTTCCGGCGGTGCTCGTCCTGCTGGTGCTGATGGTCCTGATCGGGTCGGTCATCCGCTAGCTGCCTGTACCGTCATCCGCTGAACGCTCGGCCACGTAGTCGATGCAGGCGGTGAGAGCTTCCACGTCCGCCGGGTCGACTGCGGGGAACATGCCGATTCTGAGCTGGTTGCGGCCTAGTTTCCGATAGGACTCCGTGTCGACGATGCCGTTCGCCCGCAAGGACGCCGCGATGTCGTTAGCGGACAGCCCGCCATCGATATCGATCGTCCCGACGACCTGCGAGCGCTGGGCAGGATCGGCGACGAACGGATGGGCATAGCCGGCCTGCTGCGCCCATGTATACAGTATGCCGGCCGATTGCGCCGTCCGGGCCGTGGTCCAGGGCAGGCCGCCGTGCCCGAGCATCCACTCGATCTGGTCGGCCAGCAGGAACAAGGTGGTGACAGCGGGCGTGTTATACGTCTGATCCTGGGCCGCGTTCTCCAACGCGATCCGCAACGACAAGAAGTCGGGTATGTAGCGTCCGCTCGCGGCGATCTCGTGGACCCGTTCGACGGCCAGCGGGGACAACAGGGCGATCCACAGGCCGCCGTCGGAGCCGAAGCCTTTCTGCGGGGCGAAGTAGTAGACATCGAAGTCTTCGGCGCGGACCGGGAGGCCGCCGGCCGAGCTGGTGGCGTCGACCAGGACCAGCGATCCGGGATCGGCGCCCGGCAGGCGGCGCACCGGCATTGCCACGCCGGTCGAGGTTTCGTTCTGGGTCAGCGCGTAGGCGTCGGTGCCCGGCTCCGGCGCCAGGGCCGGATGGGTGCCGGGCGCGGACTCGACCACGGTCGGTGCCGACAGCCAGGGCGCGTGGTCAGCCAGCGCGGCGAACCTCGCCGAAAACTCGCCGAAGCTCAGGTGCTGCGAGTGCTCGCGGATAAGCCCGAACGTGGCCATCTCCCAGAATGCGCTGGTGCCTCCGTTGCCGAGCACAACCGTGTAATCAGCGGGCAAGCCGAACAGCTCGGCCAGGCCGCCGCGAATCCGCCGCACCAGCGACCTGACCGGCGCCTGCCGGTGGGAGGTGCCGAGGTAGGCGGCGCCCGAGGCCGCGAGCGCGGCCAGCTGCTCGGGGCGGATCTTGGCCGGGCCGCTGCCGAACCTGCCGTCCCTGGGCCTGAGCTCCGCCGGGATCACAAGACTGCTCATTACCGCAGCTTACCGGCGGGTTGCCGTAATCGGCCGACGGGACTCGCCCGGGCTAACACCGGCCGGTCGAGCACGTGGCCCGCGCCGGGGACATCACGGACCGGCCGGGTCGGGGGACCGATGTACCTGGCGGCCGGCCGGACCAGCCTGCCGGTGCGCTTCTGCTCCAGGATGTGAGCCGCCCAGCCCGCCGTCCGGGCACAGGTAAACATCGAGGTGAACATGTGCGGCGGAACGCCGGCGAAGTCAAGCACGATGGCCGCCCAGAACTCCACGTTGGTCTCCAGGACCCGGTCCGGGCGCCGGGCCCTGAGCTCGGCCAGGGCCGCCTGCTCTAGGGCCAGCGCGACCTCGTACCGCGGCGCGCCCAGTTCCTTAGCGGTGCGGCGGAGCACCCGGGCGCGGGGATCCTCGGCCCGGTACACCCGGTGCCCGAATCCCATCAGCCGCTCGCCCTTGTCCAGCACCGACGCCACATACTGCTGAGCGTCCCCGGTCCGTTCGGTCTCGTCGATCATGTGCAGGACGCGCGCGGGCGCTCCGCCGTGCAGCGGGCCCGACATCGCGCCGACGGCCCCGGACAGGGCGGCGGCCACGTCGGCTCCGGTGGAGGCGATCACCCGGGCCGTGAACGTCGAGGCGTTCATGCCGTGCTCAGCCGCCGACGTCCAGTACGCGTCGACCGCCTTCACGTGCTGGGGGTCCGGATCGCCGCGCCAGCGGATCATGAAACGCTCGGTGATCGTCGTGCCCCGGTCCACCGTGCTCTGCGGCACCATGGGCAGCCCGGGGCCGCGGGCGGCCTGAGCCACGAAGGACAAGGCCATCACCGAGGCGCGGGCCAGGTCTTCGCGGGCCTGCTCATCGCTGATGTCGAGGAGCTGATGCAGTCCCCAGGCGGGCGCGAGCATAGCCAGCGCGCTCTGCACGTCGACCCGGATATCACCGGAATGGACGGGGATCGGGTAAGGCTCGGCGGGCGGCAGCCCGGGCGCGAAGGCATTGTCGACGAGAAGGCCCCAGACATGCCCGTAAGAGACATGGCCGACGAGCTCCTCGATATCTACGCCCCGGTACCGGAGTGCGCCGCCTTCCTTATCCGGCTCGGCGATTTCCGTCTCGAAGGCGATGACCCCTTCAAGTCCTGGCTTGAAGTCCGACATCGGTGTTTCCTCTCGTCGTCCTCATGAGGGTGTCAGAGGGCATCTCACCATTCAACCGCCCTGATCAGGGTTGCGGTAGCCGAAACAGGTGTGAGGATCATTACCTATGAACCCGACGCCGCAGGACTCCGACTTTGCCAGCTTGTCGCCGGGCACGATGGCTGGCGATCCGATGACGCAATTTGCCCGGTGGATGTCGGACGCCCAGGCGCTGGGCGTGCCCGAACCTACCGCGATGGTCCTCACCACGGTGTCCGGGCAGGGCCGTCCACGGGCCCGCACCGTCCTGTTGAAGGCGCACTCCCGGGCGGGTTTCACCTTCTACACCAACCGGACCTCGCGCAAGGGCCGGGACATCGCGGATAATCCCCGGGTCTGCGCGGTATTTCCCTGGTACCGCCTGCAGCGTCAGGTCACCGTCGAGGGCGCGGTGACCGCGATGTCCCGTGACGACAGCGAGCCGTACTTCAGGTCCCGGCCGCGGGGATCGCAGATCAGCGCCTGGGCGAGCAGGCAGTCGCAGGTCCTCGGCTCTCGCGATGAGCTGACCGGCCGTGTTGCCGAGCTTGAACGCCGCTGGCCGGCCCCGGATGCCATCCCGATGCCCGATTTCTGGGGCGGCTACGTGCTGGTCCCCGACACCGTCGAGTTCTGGCAGGCAGGGGAGTACCGGCTGCATGATCGCCTCCGCTACCGGTGCCACGAGGACGGCTGGGTCATCGACCGCCTTTCCCCCTAGCGCGCAAGTAGTGCGTCAGCGCGTCCCACCGAACCAGCTCCCCGGCATAGCATCACAGCAGGAGGATGAGGAGTTGACAGCCCAGGGGCTCATTGACACGACGGAGATGTACCTCCGCACCATCTTCGAACTCGAGGAGGAGGACGTCGTACCGCTACGCGCGCGCATCGCCGAGCGGCTGGCGCAAAGCGGTCCGACCGTCAGCCAGACGGTGTCCAGGATGGAGCGGGACGGGCTGCTGCACGTGGCGGGGGACCGGCAGCTCTCCCTCAGCGAGGCCGGCCGGACGCTGGCCACCCGGGTGATGCGCAAGCACAGGCTGGCTGAATGCCTGCTCGTGGGCGTCATCAAGCTGCCCTGGGAGGAAGTGCACATCGAGGCCTGCCGGTGGGAGCACGTCATCTCGGAGAGCGTCGAGCGCCGTCTCCTGGAGCTACTCGGGTACCCGGTGCACTGCCCGCACGGCAATCTCATTCCCGGCCTGGCCGAGCTCGGGCTGCCCGGCGAAGCACTGGAACGGGTGCAGGCGGCGACCAAGGACACCGGGGAAGCCATGACAAAGGCCGCATCGCGGGACACTATACGAGTAGTCATCCGCCGAATTGGCGAGCAAATTCAGAGCGATCTTGCCCTGATGCTTAAACTTAAGCGGTCCGGGATACAACCCGGACGCGAGGTGATTCTCATGGCCAGCGACGATGGTGTGCGCGTGACAGCCGACGACTCGATGGATGCCACCGGGACCGAGCTTTCCAGTCAGATCGCGGCGCATATATTTGTCTCTCTCAGCGGCCGGTATCAGTCCATGGCCGGAGCGTGATCATATCAACCGGAAACGCCGCCTGGACCGGGGCTACCTGGGTCGGCGCTTTCGGGGTGGGCGCTTTCTGGATCAGCGCTTTCTGGATCTGCGCTTTCTGGATCAGGGAGCTCAGGCGTGACAGGCTGGAGTAACGGCGCTTTCGACGCGTACCTCCCGGCGGACATGGTCCTGGGCCAGGCGGATATCGCGGTCGTGGTCACGGACCGGCTGAGCAATCTGCTGTACCTCAACGAGTACGCGGCGAGACTTTTCCGGATTACCGGTGACGCGGCGCGGCTGGCCGGCTGCTCCGTGCTGTCCCTCGGCCTGCTCGCCGACGACGACGTGCGCAAGACGGAGGATCTGGCCGCGCAGGTGCTGCGCGGGCGGTCATGGGAGGGCACCTTCGAGAGCATGCGCGGCGACGGGTCGCGCGCGCTGATCCGCGCCTTCGCCGTGCCGTTGCGTCATCCGGGCGGCGACATCGACGGGATGGTGATCCTGGCCCGCGAGGCGAGCAAGCGCGACGGGCAGGGGGAGCAGGACCGGCTGGCGCTGCTCGAGCGGGTAGGCGAACGGCTGGCCGGCTCGCTGGAGATCGGCACTACGCTCAAGCACGTGGCGGAGATGCTGGTGCCGCAGTTCGCCGATCACTGTTTCATCGATCTCTATCAGGGTGACCAGCTGGTCCGCCGGGTGCAGCGGCACGCGAGCGACTGGGTGCCGCCGCCGGGTAGCTGGGCCCAGGTAGGTGAGCTGATTCACTATCCGGACGGCCACTTCTGCCAGCAGGCGATGGCGCGTCTGGACACGATCGCGATCAACGACCTGGACAGCGAGGACTACCCGGCGCCGAGCGCGGAGAGCATGTCGGCCGCTCATCAGGCCGGGCTGACGTCGGTGATCGCCGCGCCGCTGTACGCCCGGGGTGAGCTGCTCGGCGTCATGAGCCTGGCCCTGTCCCGCCTCACCGACCGGGACGAGCCCTACTACGACACGCCGGACCGCGACCTGATCGGCGCGATCGCCAGCCGGGTGGCGATCGCGATCGACAACGCGATGCTGTTCGAGACCGAGCGGCAGACCGCGCTGGCCTTCCAGAAGAGCCTGCTGCCGCAGGCGATCCCGGAGCTTGACGGCCTGGAGGTCGCCTGCAGGTATGTCCCCGCCAAGCCGCTGGAGACCCAGGGCCAGGGGATCCAGACCCAGGTCGGCGGTGACTGGTATGACATCATCCCGCTGGCCGCCGGCCGGGTGGGCATCGTCATCGGCGACGTCGAGGGCCGGGGCGCGCGGGCGGCGGCGATCATGGGGCAGCTGCGGGCCGCGCTCCGGGCGTTCGCCCAGGACGAGAAGTCGCCCGCGGACATCATGCGGAAGCTTGACGAGTGGTGCCGGTCGCTGGCCCCGCCCGGCGAGAACGGGTCGCCGCTGGCCGGCGACCCGCCCACGGTCAGCTGCATCTACATGATCTACGACGCCTGGTCCCGGGAGCTGACCTTCGCGAACGCGGGCCATGACGCCCCGCTGCTGATCAGCGGCGGGCAGGTCCGGCAGCTGGAGTTCTTGCACAAGGGCGTCCTGCTGGGGGTGCGCGGCAAGGGAATCCGCGGCTTGCCCACGTACAAGGAGCAGACGATCGACATGCCGCCCGGCGCCATCCTGGTGTTCTACACCGACGGGCTGACCGACCGGCGCACTCGCGTCGACGGCTCGGGCCATTACTCCGAGACCGAGGCGGCGGACATGCTGCAGCAGGCGGTCCGCGCGGCCGCGGCGAGCGGGGATGCCGAGGCCGTGGCGACGGCGGCGGAGTTCGCGGTGCCGGGGGACATTGACGATGACATGGCCATCTTGGTGGTGAAGTCTTCGCCCTCCGAGCTCGCCTCGGCCGAGCGCGCGTTCCCCGCCGAGCCGATTATGGTGTCCGAGGCCAGGCGGCTAGCCGCCCAGACGTTCAGGTCGTGGGAGATGGACCCCGAGCAGGCCGAGCTCGCCTGCCTGCTGGTTTCCGAAGTGGTGACCAACGCGGTCCTGCACGCCTCGATCACGCCGAGCCCGGACCGCGGGCTGGATTTCAACTTCGAGCCCGTGATGATGCCCGCTCCGGTCACCACTCCCGCCGGGCCGGCCCCGGTTGCCCCCTTGGGCCCCGTAGCCCCGCGCACGCCACTGGACTCGGGGGTCCCGGCGGTCTCGTCGGCGATGACCCGGCCGACCACCAAGGAGTTCGCGCTGCGGCTGCGGCGCGGCGCGACATCGGTATGGGTGGAGGTATTCGATCCTGACCTCCGGCTGCCCCGGATCCGCACCGCGGCCGAGACGGACGAAGGCGGACGCGGCCTCTACCTGGTCGAACAGCTAGCAACCCGATGGGGGTCCCGGCCGACCCCGGAAGGTAAGGCGGTCTGGTTCGAGATGCCGCGCGGCCTGGGCTGACCCGGCGCCGACCGGTAGCATCCGCTGGCCTTATCCCGGGGGATTTAGTGACCCTGGTGTGCAGCCCACACCATGAGCCCCACGAGGACGACGATGGTAATCGGCCCCGCCCAGTGCTTACCCGAGACCCCTAGCTTCATCTTGCCCCGCAGGCGCGTCCAGCCGAACGCCACGAGTACGCCGATCAATACCAGCAAGATGAGTCCGGTCATGGCCGCCTCCTGAACCCGCGGTTTTGCGAACTCGTACTGAGACTACGGCATTGCGTCGCCGGGCGCGAGATGCGGCACCGTGCGGGTGCCCGGACGTCAGGGCGGGGGGCCGTTGACGTCCGGGCTGCGCAACATGTACCCGATCCCGCGGCGGGTCTGGATGAGCGGCGGCCCGAGCCGGCCGAGCTTGCGCCGCAGGTAACTGACGTACGTTTCCACCACCTGCGACTGGCCGGTATAGCCGCGCCCCCATACGTACTGCAGCAGCTGGGGCCGGGGCAGCACCCGCCCCTGATGCCGCATCAGGCAGGCCAGCAGCCGGAACTCGGTCGGGGACAAGGCCACCGGCGTGCCAGCCCGGTGGACCGTCCACCGGGCCTCATCGAGCACGAGGTCGCCGCAGCGGAGCAGGCTCTGGTTCACCAGGAGGTCGGAGCCACGGCCGGCGTGCTGGTGGCGGCCTGGCCCCCCACCGTGCCGGTGGTCAGCGGAGTGAACAGCACCAGTGTGGCGTGCAGCGTCCCGTGCGACCGTGACCCGAGGACTACGGCCAGGTCGCCGCGGGCGAGCGCGTTGGTGGCCTGCCAGGCGTTCTGGCGGAACGTGACCGGGTTCGGTGCCGGAGCCGCGTTCAACGGCGTGGTGGCGGTCTGCGAGACCGTCGCCATGGTCCTGACCACCGTGACCGTCACGGTGAGGTCGGTGTCGGCTACCTGCACCGATACCGTCTGAGCCGAGGGGGTGGGGGTCAGCAGCCGGGCGGCGGTGACCGGGCTCCCGGCCAGCAGTGTCGTTGCCGGGATCATGTTGCCCGAGGACATCGCCTGCTGCGTAGCGCTCGTGCTGGCGGTCAGCGCCGCCGTGCCGGCCGCGGTCGACGCGACATCGGCGAACCTGGTCGCGCCGGAAAGCAGCCACAGGTGCAAGGACCCGTTGGCCGACTGCAGGATGAGGAACTTCCTGGTGGCCAGGACCACGATGCCGCGCTGCACGCCGAGGATCCGGTGGCCGTACCGGACCTGACTGAACTGCCTGGCCTGGGTCAGCTGCGCGAGCTGGGAGTACGCCGACTGCCTGGCCTGGCCCCACTGGGTCATGACCGAGCTGAGCGCGGCTCCCTCGTGGCCGGAACTAGTCGCGTAGCCGGCCGGCTCGGCCGTCACGCCTGGGTGGCTTGTCGCCACCACCCCGACGGCGGCGATGGAACCGCCGCCGGCTAGGACCGCGGCCGCGAGGCCGAGACGGGTTTTCATCGATGCCTGACGGCTTTTGCCGTAACGCTGGCGGGCCATCATGGACGCCTCCTTCTGCCGTGGACGCCGCGCCCGCTACGCGCGTCCGGGTAGGTCGGTCCGGGCCTGTTGGGTTCTAGGCAGGTGATGGACGGCCCGTTCGTATCCATGGGCTGAGACTGCCCGGATATGTCCCGGCGGTGACCGGAAACGCGGCTCACGTAAGCAGTACGTTCGTGAGTTCACATGCTCACCGGACGCGGCGGCGTCGCCACCGCGCCAGTAATCCGAATTCAGCGCTTGGTTACATCCGGCCGGTTACATTCGCTCCGGCATGGGCACCCCGAGCAGGCCGAGGCCGGTGCTCAGCACGTCGTGGGTGAGCGCGCATAGCGCGAGCCGGCTCGTCCGGAGCGCGGCAGATTCCGCCTTCAGTACCGGGCACTCCTCGTAGAACGTGGTGAACAGGCTGGCCACGTCGAACAGGTAGCTGCACAGCCGGTGCGGTTCGGCGGTCTCGCCGAGCTGAGTGAGCGCCGCGCCAAAGGCGAGCAGGCGCAGCGCCAGCGCCCGCTCGGGGC
>JALYVS010000630.1 GCA_030853115.1 Actinomycetota bacterium | reverse complement strand
CGCCGGCACCACGTCCAGATGCCCGTGCAAGAGCAGCGCGCCAGTACCGTCCGAGCCAGTACCGTCCGAGCCAGTACCGTCCGAGCCAGTACCGTCCGAGCCAGTACCGTCCGAGCCAGTACCGTCAGAGCCAGTACCGTCAGAGCCAGATCCAACGCCAGCGCCGGCCACCCGGGCCACCACGTTCGCGCGTCCCGGCGCCGACTCGAGCAGGACAGGCTCAAGCCCCGCCTCGGCCAGCCGCGCGGCCACGTACTCCGCCGCCGGCCGTTCCCGGGCGTCCCCGCCGCCCCGGTTGGTCGTGTCGATCCTGATCAGGTCAGCGGCGAACCGCGCCGCGTCCTGCCCCGCCTGGGCCAGCGTCGTCGAGGTCAACGTCAGGGCCGCAGCGCCAGGCCGGCCGCCTGGTAGGTGCCGTCGATCACTCGCATGGTCGGCACCGCCTCCGCCGCCGACGTCGCTACCGGTTCGCCGCCTGGACCCGCCTCGACCGCCGCGGCGAACGCCCGGAGCTGGTAGGTGTAAGTGGTATCGCCGCCGCCTTGCTCGTCGGCGATCAGCGATCCCTGCTTGGTCGCCACCAGCCGGCCGCGGTGCGCCTGGATGAAGTTCTGCAGCCAGACCTGCCCATCCCGGCAGCTGACGTGGACGTCGGCCCGGAAGTCGCCGCTGCGGGTGAACGCGGACTCGAACCACCCGGTCGCGCTGCCGGGAAAGGCCAGCCGGACCGCCATCGCCCGGTCGGCCACCTTTCCCGGAGCTGCCGTCTCAGCGGGGTCCCCGGCGGACAGCCACGGGTCGGCCAGTGCCCCGGAGACCGAGGGCTCCCCGCCGCCGAGCAGCCGCAGGCAGTCGATCGCGTAACAGCCGCCGTCCATCAGGGCGCCGCCGGCCAGGTCGTAGTCGTACCTGATGTCTTCGGGGTCTTCGATGATGAAGCTGGTCCAGCACTGCAGGTGCTGCACCGGGCCCAGCTCGGCCACGACCTCGGCCAGCCGCTTGATCAGCGGATGGTAGCGGTAGTGCATGGCTTCCATGACGACCAGGCCCGCGGCCGCCGCGGCCGCCGCGACCTGCTCGGCTTGCCGGGCGTCGGAGGCGAACGGCTTCTCGCACAGCACGTGCTTTCCGGCCGCGATCGCCTTGAGCGTCCACGGTCCGTGCAAGGAGTTCGGCAGCGGGTTGTAGATGGCGTCGATATCCGGGTCGGCTAGCAGCTCGTCGTAGGAGCCGTAGGCCGCCGGAATCGCGTGCGCCAGCGCGAAGGCTTCCGCGCGGTCTTTGTCTCGGGCCGCGACGGCCGCCACCGTCACCTCGGGCACGTTCATGGACGGCTCGAGCAGAGCGTCTCCGGAGATACGGGAGGTACCAAGCGTTCCGATGCGTAGTGGGGGCACGATTCAGGCTATGACATGCACCCGGCCAGAATCCCGGCCCGTCCGGATCGACACGCCGGGTAACCCTGCCGTGTAGTTGCTGGCCGGTTTACTGATAAAAATGTGACTCCGCGTCACCACGATGGAACGGGGCCGTGGTGTCGTTATTCGGGGTGATAGCTGTTTCGCGGGGATGCTCTTTCGCGGGGATAAGGGTGAGGCGTTGGATCAGGACGACCGCCGGGTGGCCTTGGTCGCCGGCGGGTCACGCGGCATCGGGGCGGCCACCGTGCGCAGGCTGGCTGCGGACGGCTGGGACATCGGCTTCAGCCACACCGGCGACGGGCAGGCCGCCCGCCAGGTCGAGAAGGCGGTCGGTGAACTCGGCGTCCGGGTGGCGGTGACCGAGGTCGACGTGACCGACGCCGCCCAGGTCACCGCCTGGTTCCGGGAGACGCAGGACGAGCTGGGCCCGGCCGGGGCGATGGTGAGCTGCGCCGGGATCACCCGGGACCGGCCGCTGGCGCGGCTGGAGGACGCCGACTGGCGCGCGGTGATCGAGACCGGCCTGGACGGCGTGTTCCATCTGTGCCGGGCCGCCATGTTCGCCATGATGAAACGGCGGTCGGGCCGGATCGTCACGGTGTCCTCGGTGTGCGGGGCCTACGACCACTGCGCCCCGGGTGATGGCCACACCTCCCGGCCCGGCATCGCCGGGCTGGTCAAGGTCCTGGCCGGCCAGGGGACCCGCTTCGGCGTCACCGTCAACGCGGTGACGCCCGGCCCGCTGACCCACGACCTGACCGCGATGTTGCCGGATAAAAACCGCGCCGGACTGACCGAGACGGTCGCGCTGCGCAGGTTCGGCGACGCGGCGGATGTCGCCGACCTGGTCGCGTTCCTGCTTTCCGGGGATGCCTGTGACATCACCGGGAACGTCCTGGAGGTAAGCAGCGCCATCTCGCTGTGAAGGGGTCAGGTCCGGTCCTGCTAGGTCGTCGTCGACATCGCCAACCCGGTCGCCGGGCCGGGTCAGGACTTCAGGAAGGCCAGCAGGTCGGCGTTGATCGTCTCGGCCTCGGTGGTCGGCATGCCGTGCGGGAAGCCGTGGTAGGTCTTCAGCGTCCCGTTCTGGACGAGCTTGGCGGACAGCGGTCCGGAGTCGGCATAGGGAACGATCTGGTCGTCGTCGCCGTGCATCACCAGGACCGGCACCGTGATCTGCTTAAGGTCCTCGGTGAAGTCGGTCTGGGAGAAGGCGACGATGCCGTCGTAGTGCGCCTTCGCCCCGCCCGTCATTCCCTGGCGCCACCAGTTCTCGATGATCGCTTCGGAGGATTTCGCGCCGGGCCGGTTGAAACCGTAGAAGGGGCCTGCGGCCAGGTCACGGTAGAACTCGGATCGGCCGGTGGCCACCTGGGCCTGGAAACCGTCGAAGACGCTCTTCGGCAGTCCGCCGGGGTTGGCGTCGGTCTGCTCTGCGGCTCCCGTGCCTGTGCGGTCTCCGGCCCGCGCCGGCATAAGGGTT
>JALYVS010000629.1 GCA_030853115.1 Actinomycetota bacterium | reverse complement strand
GCACCGGGCTGCCCCGGCTGGACACCAGCCGGCTCCGCGCGCCCTGGCTGCGGGACTGCGCGGAGCTGCTCGGCCTTGCCACGTTCATGGAAGCCGCCGGGATCACCTGCTCCCAGCGCCTCGGCGACCTCCTCGCCGGGCTCGAGCCCGCAGACGAGGCCGCCGCGGTGCGGCTGCTCGGGTCCGCGCGCCGGCCATGATCGCGCTCGCGGCCTTCGAGGCCATCATCGACGCCTCCGGCGTCGCACCGCGGATCGAGGCCATGCTCCCCGCCGGGGTGCGCCCCCGGCAGCTGAGCGTCCGCACCCTGCTGGCCGGCCTGTGCCTGACCCAGGCCGATCACCGGCCCGCCCACCTGACCCGCGTCCACCAGGCACTGACCGCCCTGAGCGAGGACGACCAGCGGCGGCTCGGGGTCCTCGCGGACTGGAAGAACGGCCCGCACCAGCTGACTTACCGGCAGACCGAGCGGACCTTCGGCCTCGTCGCCGGCGCGGCGGCCAGGGACCAGCCCGGCGGCCTGCCATCGGCGGCCCTCGCCGGGATCTGCGATGACCTGCTCGAAGCCAGCATCCCGGCGGAGTTCAAGGACGCCAGCATGTCGCTGGCCGTGGACTGGACCGACCTGGAATCCTTCTCCCGGCCCCCGCCCCGCGGCACCGGCGACTGCGCGGACCCCGGGGCATCCTGGGGCCACCGCACCGTCAACCTCCCCGGTCCCGAAGGCGAGCTGTTCTACGGCTATTACCTGTCCGCCGCGATCATGACCCGGGACGAAGACGGCCCCGCCGTCCCCGAACTCGCGCGCCGCGCCACCTTGTCATCACCCCGGCACGACCCGGTCCGCGCCTTCACACCCGTCCTGACCGCGATGGCCGCCGCCGGAATCGGACCCGGCGACATCCTCGCCGACTCCGGCTACGCCCACCGCGACGCCGCCGCGTGGGCCATCCCGCTCCGCCACGCCGGCGCCCAGCTCATCCAGGACCTGCACCCCCACGACCGCGGACCCAAAGGCACCCACCAAGGCGCCATCATCAGCAACGGCAACCTCTACTGCCCTCAGACGTCCCGCACGCTGCTGGAACCAGGGCCGCTGGCCCGCGATGCCAGCCCTGACGACATCGCCGCGCACGACGCGAAGACCGCCGAGGCCGCCCGCCACAAGCTCGGCCGCCTCACCCGCGACGACGCCGACGGCTACCACCGCGTCCAGTGCCCCGCCGCCATGGGCAAGATCCGCTGCCCCCTCCGGCCCGCCTCCATGACCCTGAACCGGGACCGGCCCGAGATCCTCCAGCCCCCGCAGCACCCGCCCGCCTGCTGCGACCAGCTCACCATCACCATCCCACCCGAAATCACCGCGAAAACCGCGCAGAAACACGACTACCCCTCCACCGCGCACCGCCGGTCCTACGCCCGCCGCACCGGCGCCGGACGCGGCTTCGCCACCACCAAGGACCCCGCCACCAACGACATCAGCCGCGGCTGGCGCCGCCTCATGAGCCTCACGCCCCTGCTGCTGTTCACCACCACCCTGCTCATCGCCCGCAACCAGCGCATCCTGCACGCCTGGGACGCCCGCCAGCAAGACAACGCCCGCCGCGCCGCCATCGGCCTACCCCCCAGAACCAGGCGCCGCCGCCGCAGAACCCTCACCGCGCTCGCCACAGGGCCGCCCTAGACGGCCAGCCCAGAACCAGCACCACCGCAACTACCCCGGCACACCGCACAGCCAGCGGCAGCACGCCCGGAAACCACCCGGAAACGCAGAAACCCACCATCAGAACACCAGCCGCACACGACACCGCAGCAGCCGCAACCCCCACACACTGCCCACCGGAATGTCAGACCCAAACGTGAAAATGGTCCCCACTGAAACGTGAAGACCTCACTGTGGAGCTTAGGGGATTCGAACCCCTGACCTCTTGCATGCCATGCCTGCCGGTTTCGTCTGGTGGCATCCTGCTGGGTCGTGTTACGGCACGTCAAGACAACGATGTTGTCTGGCTGGGTCTAGCTGCGTCTGCCGCGATTCGACGGCGTTGTCACTTGATTTGTCACTGATCCCGCGGCCTCTTTCCGCGCTCACCAGAAGGCTAGCGATGCCTCCCGCGGCTTGGCTGCCTGCCTTCAACGGGTTCGAGTACCGGAGATGACGCGCTGGCGTGAACGTTTCGGGGCATGGGCTGAGGTCAGAGTCCTGCAGCAACCATGGTTCCTGGTGGAACTGGAAATCCCGCGGGTCCGATGCACTGGTATGGGCACCTACGGCATCCCGTAAGCATGGGGTCTACTCGTCCGCCAGGGACCTGGAGGCCACATGAGTTGCCCTGTGTCAACCCCTCCCCTTTTTCAGGTCGCGATTGGCTGATCACGGTTGAGGAGCGCTTGGAGGCTGTTGTGGGCGGCGGGGTCGTAGGGGACGTGGTGTTGCCAGCATCGCCAGATGACGTGTGCCCAGGCGCGGGCGAGGATGCGGACGGCGTGGGGGTGGTCACAGCCGCGGGCGATGGCCTTGTCGTAGAGGCCGGCGGCCCAGGGGCTGGCCCGGCGGGAGTCTCCGGCGAAGTCGCAGAGGGCGTCGCGGAGCTGCCTGTCGGCCCCCACCGGAATGTGACGGACTTGACCTTGCCGGACTGCCGGGTGGAGGGGGCGACTCCGGCCAGGCAGGTCAGGGAGTCCCGGGCGGGGAACCGGCCGCGGGCGTCGCCGATCTCGGCAAGCAGCCGGGCCGCGTGGATAGTGCCGGAGCGGGGCAGGGACGTGGAGATCACCGCGTCAGGGTGGGCGTTCAGCTGGGCGGCGATGCTGGCGGCCAGTACCTTGATCTGGGCGTTCAGTGCTCGCAGGACGGCGACCAGGGCGATGGTGGTCCCGGCGTGGATGCCGGCGTGCGGGCCGGCTGCTG
>JALYVS010000628.1 GCA_030853115.1 Actinomycetota bacterium | reverse complement strand
GCCCACACCAGGTCCCAGATCGCGGCCGCTACCTCGTTGTCGTCGGGCAGAGCCGCGCTGGGCTGCCCGCCGCCTGAATGTTCCTGGGCGGGCAGGCCCGCGACCCGGTCGCTGAGCATGCGGAAAAACAGCGCGCCGCCTCCGCCGAGCACGTCCAGGACCGCGGCGTGCACGGGGGTCTTGGTCACCTCGCCCGGCTCGGGCAGCAGCAGCGCCGCGCCGTCGGCGGGCGCGAGCACCAGCCAGCCGTCCCCCCCCGGCAGCGCTCCCGCGCCGGACCAGACGATCTCCCCGGCCGACGTCAGCTCGTCGAGCAGGGCGGGGGAGTAGCCGGGTATCCGCCCGGGCAGCAGCAGCGTCTCCAGCGCGGACGCGGGCACTGGCGCCCCGGCCAGCCGCTCCAGCACCTCCAGCACCGATCCCGCGTCGGTCCGGCGCCGCGACCCGCCGGCCGCTGACATCCCGCCGGACCCGTGCGTCCCGATCCCGTGCCAGGCGGGCAAGAACCGGGCCAGCACTTCGGGCGCCACCGGTTCCGCTTCCTTGCGCAGCCTGGCCAGGCACCTGCGGCGCAGCAGCCGGAGGACTTCGGCGTCGCACCACTCGGTACCTTTCGCCGCGGTCAGCTGGCCGTCGACCGCGGCCTGCCCGGCCGGCAGAAACTCACCTTCGACCATCCGGCCGCTGGCCGTGAGCCGCCGCAGCGCCAGCGTGACCACCGCGACGCCGAGCTCGTATCGCGCGGCGAGCGCGTCCGCCGTGAACGGGCCGTGCGTGCGCCCGTACCTGGCGACCAGATCGCCGAGCGGGTCGGCGACCGGCTCGGTAAAGGCCTCGGGGATCCCGAGCGGGAGCGGCACGCCGAGCGCGTCCCGCAGCCGGCCCGCGTCCTCGATCGCGGCCCACATCGGCTGGCCCGCGACCCGCACCTCGATGCTGCGACGGGCCACCGACAGTTCCGCGAGCCAGTCACCCGGGGTCCCGGACCCCGGACCCTCCACGCACCGCTGCGCCACCTCCCCGGCGGTCAGCGGTCCGGCGGTGCGGAGCAGGTCGGCGACGCCCTCCACGTCGCGGCAGCGGCGGGACTCCGACAGGTGCTGCAGGTCGAGTTCGACCTCGGCCATGACGGCCGGGTCGAGCAGCTCGCGCAGCCCGTCCTGGCCTAGCAGCTCGGCCAGCAGGGCGGGGTCGAGTGAGAGCGCCTGCGCCCGGCGTTCAGCCAGCGGCGCGTCACCCTCGTACA
Source organism: Actinomycetota bacterium (assembly GCA_030853115.1). Lineage (GTDB taxonomy): Bacteria > Actinomycetota > Actinomycetes > Streptosporangiales > Streptosporangiaceae > Palsa-504. The sequence goes on along the minus strand of JALYVS010000628.1, from coordinate 1,677 downwards.
TGAAGGCCCCGACGTACCGGAACAGCAGGGACTTGCCGAACGGGCTCGGCGTTGCCGTCTCGACCTCGACGATCCTGACCCGCCGGGCGGCGATATCGCGTAGCAGCTCGGTTAGCGCCGGCACGTCGAAGACGTCGCGCAGGCACTCCCGGACCGTTTCGAGCACGATCGGGAAGGCCGGGTACCTGCTCGCCACCTCGAGCAGCTGCGCGGAGCGCTGCCGCTGCTGCCAGAGCGGCGTGCGGCGCCCCGGCTGACGGCGCGGCAGTAGCAGCGCCCGGCTGGCGCACTCGCGGAACCGAGACGCGAACAGCGCACTCCCGCCCACCTCGGCGGTGATGAGATCGCTGAGGTCATCCGGGTCCAGCAGCGCGATCCCGCTCGGCGGCGGTTCGTCGGAATCCGGCACCCGGATGATGATCCCGTCGTCGGTGTGCAGGGCCTGCACGTCCATCCCGCCGTACCGTTCGCGCAGCCGGGCCGCGATGGCCAGCGCCCACGGCGCGTGTACCCGGTCTCCGTACGGGCTGTGCAAGACGACCCGCCAGTCGCCGAGCTCGTCGCGGAACCGCTCCAGGACCAGGGTCCGGTCGTCGGGCACGTATCCGGTGGCCGCGCGCTGTTCGGCCAGGTACCTGATCAGGTTCCGGGCCGCCAGCTCGTCCAGGCCGGCTTGCTGCAGCTTCCTGGTCGCCTCCGGCTCGGTCGCCGCGGCCAGCTCGCGGCAGGCCTGGCCGATCGCGCGGCCGAGCTCGGCCGGCCGGCCGGGGGTATCGCCATGCCAGAACGGCAGCTTGCCCGCCTGGCCGGGCGCGGGCGTGACCAGGACACGGTCCGGCGTGATGTCCTCGATTCGCCACGAGCTCGCGCCGAGCACGAACACGTCGCCGACCCTGGACTCGTACACCATCTCCTCGTCGAGTTCCCCGACGCGCCGCGGTTGTTTCCCGCCGCTGTCGGTGGCCAGGAAAACACCGAAGAGCCCGCGGTCCGGGATGGTACCGCCGTTGGTCACGGCGAGCCGCTGGGCGCCGGGCCTGGCCCGGATGGTCCCGGCGACCCGGTCCCAGATGATGCGCGGCCGCAGGCCTGCGAACTCCTCGCTCGGATAGCGCCCGGCGAGCATGTCGAGCACCGCTTCGAGGATGCCCCTGGTCAGCCCGCCGAACGGGGCGGCCTTCCTGATCGTTTGCTCGAGCTCGTCGACCTCCCAGTCATCGACGGCGGTCATCGCGACGATCTGCTGAGCCAGCACGTCGAGCGGGTTATGCGGGATCTTCAGCTCTTCGATCTCGCCGTCCCGCATGCGTTCGGCGACGACGGCGGCCTGCACCAGGTCGCCCTGGTATTTGGGGAAGATGATGCCGCGCGAGATGTCCCCGACGTTGTGCCCGGCCCGGCCGACCCGCTGCAGGCCGCTGGCCACCGAAGGCGGCGCCTCGACCTGGATCACCAGGTCCACCGCGCCCATGTCGATGCCGAGCTCCAGGCTGGAGGTCGCGACCACGGCCGGCAGCCGGCCCGCCTTGAGCGCTTCCTCGATCTCGGCACGTTCCAGCCGCGACACCGAGCCGTGGTGGGCCCGGGCGACTTCCGCGGGAGCGCCTGCCGCCACGCCGGCCTGGGCCATGAGCTCGGCCGGCGCCCGGCCTGCCCGCAGGCCGTCCGAGCTGGCGC
>JALYVS010000627.1 GCA_030853115.1 Actinomycetota bacterium | reverse complement strand
TCCCGGGCCCGGGACGCCGGGCCAGATGCTCAGCGGCAGGCCGGTGTGCCCGGCCGTGGCCGGCCGCAGCTCAGGGGGCGGCGCGCTGCCGCTGGCGGCTGGTGCGGCTGACCGGGCCAGGTGTGGAAATGATGACGGCATAAAGGCGTGACCGCCCGCTTCCGCCGGGATCGCTGACATTAAGATAAATCCGGTTTCCAGGCCATTTTTTGGCACCCGCAAGCGCAGGAATTTCCGGATCCTCAGGTTTCCCGGGCTAACAAAGGCCGGGAAACCGGTCGCCAGCCGAGGCGCCCTTTATCACCCGCCATGCGCCCCTCATTTACTTGTGGTGTACCTCCGGTGGACTTTTCGCGGACCTGGCAATGACGCGATGAGCGTTTCGCTGGTGCGCCACGGGCAGTCCCGTAGTGGCGGATCAGCTCAGCTGGGCTGGCTCCCCGTCCGGGCGGTACCGGGCTGCGGTGTCCCGGATCAGCCGTGCCGACTCACCTGGTGGCAGCGCGGCTGCCCGCAGGTGCCGGAACAAGCTGGCGTGGCGGGCAACGGCGACGGGGTCCTCCAGGCAGAGGCCGCCGGACAGGCCCCCGAGGTGCACCGCGCCCAGGCTCCCGGCCAGTTCCAGCACCGTCACCGGCCCCGCGCCGCTGGCGGCGTGCGCGCCGCAGGAGAACGGCAGCACCTGGACCGTGAGCCCCGGCAGGTCCTCGCCGAAGGCCGCGAGCTGGCCGAGCTGGGCGCCCATGACCGCCGCGCCGCCGACCGCCTGGCCCAGCGCGGCCTGCCCCAGCACCGCGATGATCTCCAGGCCGCCCCGGCCCAGGACGGCCTGCTGCCTGAGCATGACGGCCTCGGCTGCCCGGTCCTGGCTTCCGGCCGGCAGCCCCGGGTCGGCGCTGGCCAGGCTCAGCGCGTAGTCCTGTGTCTGCAGCAGGGCCGGGACCTGCTGGGGCGCATAAACCAGCAGCCGCGAGGCGGCCATCTCCAGGGCTAGGACATCCCGCATCTCCCCGGGCAGGACGTCGGCGTACTCATCCTGCCAGCCGCGCCCGGCCCGCCGGTCCGCGATGACTGCCAGGATCTCCTGCTCACCGGCGTCCACGCCGTACTCGGCCAGCAGGGCCCGCAGCTCGCCAGTGCGGATGCCCCGGAGCCCGGCCTCGATCCTGCTGATCTTCGACCGGTCACAGCCCAGCACGAGGGCCGCATCCTCCAGCTGATAGCCGATCGCCTCCCGGTAGCGGCGCAGTGCCGCTCCCGCCACCCTGCCCCGCAGGGACGTCCCGTCCGTCATGATGCCTGCCTTCCGCGCAGTGACCTGTCCAGTGACCGGCGGGCCAGCATCCGTGCTGCCGCCAGGGCCGGGATTCCAGCACCGTGCGCGGGACCCGGCCTGCCGGATTTCCGGTGCATCCACCCCTGCCTCGGCGGCGGATGTCAAGCCAGCACGATCGCCGGCTGCCGGCGCGCGGACTCCAGGCCAGGCGGGGAGGACCTGGCACTAGTGCGGGGCCAGCAGCGGGCGCCCTCGACCATTACCCTGGGGATTTGCGGCGGAGCCCGGCGCCAGCACCGTCGGCAGCGTCCTCCCTCCGCTACCGCAGCCGCGGGAGGGGGTACATCAGAAGGACATCAAAGGCGCACCAGCGGTACATGCGAAGCGCATGACTGCCGCGATCCCGGGGGCTGTTCCTTGCCCGCGGCGGGGCGCAGCTGCGGGCGGGGTCAGCGGACGTAGTAGCCGAGCCCGGGGATACGCCTCAGCATCCCGTCGTCTTCGAGCATGCGCAGCGCCCGGCTGCAGGTCTGCCGGGCATGTCCGTACTCACGGCTGAGGCTGGTAATCGAGGGGGCCGGCCGGCCAGGCTGCAGTGTCCCGTCGCCTATCTGCTGGCGGATCAACGCGGCCAGGCGCCGGTACGCCCGTGGGTCCGCCAGGTCGGGGTCGGCAGGTGCCATCGGTTGCCCTCATTTCAGCACTCGTGGGCTCCCTAGAATAGTCGCCTACGGTCGTCCATATCAACAGGCACCAGCCTGGACTGGCAGCCTTCTGGGGCTTTCCGGCTACGGTGAGGACGTTGCCAGGGCGAGGCGATACTGCCTACCGGTCACCGCCAGCCCGGCGGGCTGCGGGGCGAACGGGACCCGGTCCGCTCCTGGCGAGCGACGTTGTCCGGCCAGGAATGTCGGATACCGGATTTATGGTGCCTGGCATGGACAAAGAACTCAGGTGTTACGACATCACCGTGACCGTTCCCCGAGACGGCGGCTGCTTCCCCGGGCCGGAAGAGTTCGCCAGGGCAGCCGGGCAGGCCGCGTCGGGGAAAGCCGCGAGCGTCATGAGCGCGCACACGGCCGGGCAGATCATCAGCATGGTCACGGTCCAGGCAGCGGACCAGCCCTCGGCCGTCGCGGTTGCGCTGGCTGTGGTCTCCGAAGCGCTCAAGTGTCCGGCCGGGTCGTCCAGCCGGTAAAGATCCCGGCGTGGCCGGCCTGGTGCGGCGGCTGGTAGAACGTGGTGTCCCGGTAGTCGTCGGTGCTGCACGCCTCGCACCGCAGCGTCAGGTGGCCCAGGCCGTGGCCGTGTTCGGCCGCTTCCCGGGCCGGCGGGCAGATGCACGGCATCCACGAGATTTTCTGCGGCATGCCGGGGGCAAGCGAATGCCCGTACGGGCAGTGCGTCGGCTTGCCGGTAAACAATGAGGCAGGCATCCGGTAATCATGTCCTGAGCTGGACTTTTATTTCAACGGCATGTGCTTGTTCTCACCTGCGGGGAACCCGCGACATGCCCTGTGCACCTGGCCGCTGCGCGAAGGACTGCTGCCGCGCACCTGAGCCGCGCCGACCGCCGGCTGCCGCTGCCCGTCGCGCTGCATCCGGTGTGCCCGGCAGCCGCCCGGCGTCCCTCGCCGCGCCCGCAGGTATAC
>JALYVS010000626.1 GCA_030853115.1 Actinomycetota bacterium | reverse complement strand
GTGCTGCTCAGCGCGGTAAAGCCGCGTGGCAATCCGCTCGCCGCGGGCCGGGTCGGCGCACTCGTGACGGCAGGAGCGCCGGGAGAACCAGGCGGCGGCAGGGCGGTCACGGTGCGCCTGCGGGAAACCGAGGGCCAGGCGACGACCGCGCACTTGCGGCTCGCCGCGGGGATCTCGGCGGCGTGGCTCACCGACCTGCTCGAGGAAGCTGAGGGCGAGCCGCTGCCCGTCGAAGGCCCGGATGGCTTCGGGGCCGGGACGGTGGCAGTTGGCCTGCCGCCTTTCGGCACGGTGACCCTGGTCGTCCGGACGAGTTCACCGGCGGCCGCGGCCGGTCAGCCGGTGCTGCCTGCCGAGCCGGTCTACGCCCGGTACTGGCTGCACGGGAAGGGACCGGCTCCGGCCGGGAACCTGCCGGTCGCGGTGCACCTGTCCCCCACCCGGGTGGCCCTGCCGGCCCCCGGCGATGCCGCGACGCTGACACTGACGGTGGGCTGCGGCGCCGAACCCGCTTCCGGAACGGCGGAGCTGTCGGTCCCCGCTGGGATTACCCTCACCGCGGCCCCGCGCCTGACGGCACCTGCCGCGACGGCGCCGGACCTGGCCTATGACCTCGCGCCCGGCGGGTATGCGGCCTGGGACCTGACGGTGCGGGCGGCGCCAGGGACCGGGCCCGGACGGTATTTCGTGGCGGCGAGGATCCGGGACGGGTTCGGCTATCTCGTCGAGGACACGGTCATGGTGGCGGTCGGGGAACACCGCTGGCCCGATCCGGACCTGCCTCCCGAGGAGACGATCGAGCGGCTGCAGGCCGATTACAGCGCGGGCGCGGCCGAGGTCGACGTGGCGGTGCTGACGCCCGAGCTGCGCCTGGCCCCGGGCGGCCAGGGCGAACTGCAGGTCCAGGTGAGCAGCCGACTGGCGTCGGAACTGCGCGGCGAAGCCCAGCTCGTCTCGCCGTTCGGCAGCTGGCCTCTGCTCGGGCCGTGGACGCAGGGCTTCAGCGCGGCGCCGCAGGCGAGCACGATACTGCGGTTCGCGGTGAGCGTGCCGGCGACGGAGCGTCCCGGCTCACAGTGGTGGGCGCTGGTGAAGGTGATGTATTTCGGCCGGGTCAGGTACTCCGAGGCCATCCCGGTCATCATCTCCGCGGCCGGCCCGGGCGTTTCCCCCATCGCGTGATCAGGAGGTGGCGGCCTTCTCCTGCGTCCGCAGGCCGGGGACCGGAGCAGGCGCGGGTCTCCTGGTCCGGATGAGCGTGACGATGACCAGCAGGCTGCAGACGTCGAGGATCGCGGCGAAGCCGAACGCGGCGGCCATCCCGTGCGCGAGGACATGCTGCGACTGAGCCAGCGGGGCTAGCCCGGCCAGCGGGTGGCTGGCCGCGTGCTTGGTCGAAGTGCCGTACACCGCGACCAGGACGCCGAGGCCGAGGGCGCCGCCGACCAGTTGCAGCATGTTCACCAGGCCTGAGGCAGCTCCGGAGTCCTCGGCCGGGACGCCAGCCAGCGACGCTGTGGTCAGCGGCACGAACACCAGCCCCATCCCGACCCCCAGGAGCAGCATCGGGCCGAAGATTCCCGGCCAGTAAGTCGTGCCGGGCGTGACCCGCGACAGCCACGTCAGCGAGGCGATGGCAGGCAGCATCCCGGCGATCATCAGCGGTTTGGCTCCGGCCTTCGGCATCAGCCGGGGGGTGAGCCGCGATACCGCGAACAACGCGATGGTCATCGGCAGGAACGCCACGCCCGCTCGGAGCGGACTGAAGCCCATGATCTTCTGCAGGAACTGGGTGAGAAAGAAGAAGACCCCGAACATGCCCGCGATGAGCAGCAACCTGGCCAGGAACGATCCTGCCCGGCTGCGGTCGGTGAACAGGCGCAGCGGGGTGATCGGCTGGCGGGCCCGGGTCTCGGTGGCCACGAACAGCGCGAGCAGCACCCCGGCCCCGCCGAACGCGGCCAGCACCAGGTGATCACCCCATCCGCTGGACGCGGCCCGGATGAACCCGTACACCAGCGCGGTCACGCCGGTAGTGGCGGTCAGCGCACCGGCCAGGTCGAAACGGCCCGGTAGCCGCGGCGTCTCCGGGACGAACAACGGCGCCACCGCCACCACGGTCACGCCGATCGGCACGTTGATGAACAGGACCCACCGCCAGGACAGCCATTCGGTGATCACCCCGCCGAGCACCAGGCCCAGCGAGGAACCACCGGTGATCACGCCCATGTAGATGCCCAGAGCGCGAGTGCGTTCCCGGCCCTCGGGAAAGCTGGTCACGATCAGCGCGAGCACCGCGGGCGAGGCCAGCGCACCGCCAACGCCCTGCAGTGCCCGCGCGGCGAGCAGCAGGCCCGCCGTGCTGGAGAGCCCTCCCGCCAGGGATGCGAGGGTGAACAGGCTGATGCCGGTGATGAACATCCGCCGCCGGCCCAAGATGTCGCCGGCCCGGCCCCCGAGTAGCAGCAGGCCGCCGGAAGTCAGGGTGTAGCCGTTCAGCACCCAGGACAGGCTGGCTGCGGTGAAGTGCAGGTTGGCCTGGATATGCGGCAGGGCGACGTTCACCACCGTCATGTCCAGAATGATCATGAGCTGGGCGCTGAGCATGACGGCCAGCGCGATTCCGGGCCGGCCCGACAGGCGTGAGCGCCTCGTCGGTTCCTGAGATCTGCCCCCGGCAGGCGCGGCAACCCCGTTCACCCTCCTGGCCCCTCTGGCGCCCCACCCGGGGCATGCGAAGAAAACAAGATGACTCCATGGTTGCGGTACGATCAGGAATGAAACGGAGGTTTACTCCGGTTACTATACGGAGGCATCCTCCGTTTCGCAAGCCCATGGAACCCGCGACCGCATTAACCTCTGAGCAATGACCAGAACACCTGACCGGGTGCCGCGCCCGACCACGGAACAGCGGCCCGCGGAACAGCTCCGGGCC
>JALYVS010000179.1 GCA_030853115.1 Actinomycetota bacterium | reverse complement strand
GGTTAGCGGCGGGCTACGCCGTCGGCGCGGGCTTGGGCGGCGACGGCGTCGGCGACAGCCCAGGCCACGCGCGGGTCGAACTGGCTGGGCACCACGTAGTCGGGCGCCGCGTCGGCGCCGACGAGCCCGGCGATGGCATCAGCGGCGGCCAGCTTCATGGCGTCGGTGATGTCGCTGGCGCGGGTGTCCAGCGCGCCGCGGAAGACGCCGGGGAAGGCCAGCGAGTTGTTGATCTGGTTGGGGAAGTCGCTGCGCCCGGTGGCGACGACCAGGGCGTGCCGGGCCGCGATCTCCGGATGGACCTCGGGGTCCGGGTTAGACAGCGCGAAGACGATCGCGTCCGGCGCCATCGCGGCGATAGCCGGCTCGGCGACCGAACTGCTCGACAGGCCGATGAACACGTCGGCGCCGGCCAGTGCCGACTCGGTCGATCCGGTCAGGTTCGCCCGGTTCGTCTGCTCGGCCAGGGCCGCCTTGACCGGGTTCAGGCCGTCCCGGCCGCGGTAGATCAGGCCCTTGCTGTCTGAGATCGCGATGTCGCCGATCCCGGCCGCCAGCAGCATCTTTGTCACCGCGATGCCGGAGGCGCCGGCCCCGGCCACCACGACGCGGAGCTGGCCGAACTCCTTGCCGGCCACCCGGGCCGCACCGCGCAGCGCGGCCAGCGTCACGATCGCGGTGCCGTGCTGGTCGTCGTGGAAGACCGGGATATCCAGTAGCGCCCTGAGCCGGTCCTCGATCTCGAAGCAGCGCGGCGCCGAGATGTCCTCCAGGTTGATGCCGCCGAAGCTCGGCGCGAGCGCGGCCACCGTGGCTACGATCTCGTCGATGCCGGTGCAGGCCAGGCAGATAGGCACGGCGTCGACCCCGGCGAACCGCTGGAACAGCAGCGACTTGCCCTCCATCACCGGCATCGCGGCCGCCGGGCCGATGTCGCCTAGGCCGAGCACGGCCGTGCCGTCGGTGACGATGGCGACGGTGTTGGACACCCAGGTGTAATCGGCGGCCAGCTCGGGCTGCTCGGCGATCGCGGTGCACACCCGGGCGACCCCCGGCGTGTACGCCATCGCCAGGGCGGCCCGATCAGCCACGTCGACCGTCGGCCGGACGCCGATCTTGCCGCCGCGGTGCATCGCGAACACCGGATCATCCGGGGCCCCCGGCGGCGGAGTTGCAGGTGGGGGAAGGTTCGTGCTGCGGACATGGGTGCCACCCTTGCTCATCGTGATAACGGGGGCGCGGCGAGGGTACTGCTGGCGTCTGGCGTACCGAGGCCGCGCGATGAAACGGGGGGGTGTCCCGGGTAGTCATTGTGCCACAGACCGCCGGCGCGCTGCTGGCGCCGGCCATGCCGATGGTGTCATACTCAGTACCGGCAACAGGCCATTACATACCAGCCTCCCTGTTTCAGGGAACGGGCAGCTAGGAACGGGAGTGGATCTCAACTCCTACGCTGAACTCGCGGTGCGGCTCGTGAACACGGCCGGCGCCGGGAGTGAAGACGGCGACCGGCTAGGCAATCTCAACGGGTTGCGCGACCTGGTCGCCGACCGGGAGCACCTCAACACCGGCGTGACCCGCAACGACCTCGACGCGATGCGGGGACTGCGGGCGGATCTGCGCGCATTCTTCGTCGCGTGCGCTGACGGTGATGGCGAGGATGCCGCCGCCCGGCTGAACGCGCTGCTGATCCAGCACCCGGTCCACCCGCTGGTGTCCGGGCACGACGGCCAGCCCTGGCACGTGCACTACACCGAGAGCGGCTCGGTCGCGGACAAGTACGCCGCCGGGGCCGTGATGGGCCTCGCCGTCCGGCTCACCGACGTCGGCATCGACCGGTTCGGCGTCTGCCAGGCCGTGGGCTGCCAAGGCGTCTTCGTCGACACCAGCGCCAGCAACACCAGGCGTTACTGTTCCGATCGGTGCACGAATCGCGCCAGCGTTTCGGCGTTCCGGGCTCGCCGGCGGGGCGAAGACGACGGCGAAGCCAGGACCCCGACCGCCACGGCGTAGGGGTGCCAGCGCTTCGGCGCGTTCCCGTCGAGCTGGCCTGTTCGTGACAGCAATCACACGCGGCGCTCTTTACGTGAAGTTATTCCCAGGACATCCGGGCGTGACCTCGGGGCGCGTCGCCCGAAACATCCCTTAGTTCATAATAAGCCCGTGACCTGCGTTATCAAAACGAATCCGGGTGAACGCTTCTCAGTTATGACGTTGATCCCTACGATGAGCACACTTGATGCATACGAGTTACTTACCCGCTCGAGGCCGGGCTGGCGCGCCGCGAGTGACGAGCCCTGCGGGGCACGACCGGAAAAGGGATCGACCATGGCAGCTGGAAGCACTGGGGTCGCCGTATCAGCGCCGGCCGACGTCGGGCTCAAACGTGAGATAGGACTGATCGGGGCCACCTGGGCATCCGAGACCTCCATCATCGGTTCCGGCTGGCTCTTCGGCTCGCTGTACGCCGCGCAGGCGGTTGGCGGCGCCGCCATCTTGGCCTGGGCCATTGCCGGAGTCATAGTCGCCGTGCTGGCCCTGGTGCACGCCGAACTCGGCGCGATGTACCCGGTGGCCGGCGGGACGGCCCGGTTCCCGCACATGGCGTTCGGCAGCGTGGCCGGCGTCGGTTTCGGCTTCTTCGCCTACGTGCAGGCGGTGACCATCGCGCCGATCGAGGCCTTCGCCTTCATGACGTACGGGTCCTACTTCTGGCACGGCATCTACAACACCAAGACGGGGAACGTCACCACCGCCGGCTTCATCTTCACCATCATCTTGATGGCGTTCATGGTGGCGGTCAACTTCCTGGCCATGCGCCTGTTCTCCCGGGTCAACAGCGCCATCACCTGGTGGAAGGTCGCGATCCCGATCCTGGCCATCATCGTGCTGCTCTTCAAGTTCAAGAGCGGCAACTTCACGGCCGGCGGCGGCGGCTTCATGCCGGGCGGGATCAAGGCCTTGTTCGGCGCGATCCCCGGCGCGGGCATCGTTTTCGCCTACTCCGGCTTCGAGCAGGCTGACCAGCTGGCCGGCGAGATCAAGGACCCGCAGCGCAACCTGCCGCGGGCCATCATCATGGCCGTCGGGATCGCCGTCGTCATCTACATGCTGCTGCAGGTGGTGTTTATCGGCGCGATGCCGACGGACCTGCTCGGCAAGGGCTTCGCCGGGCTGACCAACCCGACCGTGATCGCCGGGCCGTTCGCCGGCCTGGCCACCCTGGTCGGGCTCGGCTGGCTGGCGTTCGTCCTGCGGGTCGACGCCTTTATCTCCCCGACCGGCACCGGCCTGATCTACATGACCGGGACCTCGCGGGTTAGCTACGGGCTGTCCAGGAACCGGTACCTGCCGCCGATCTTCGCCAGGACCAACGACAACGGCGTGCCGTGGGTCAGCCTGATCACCGCGTTCATCGTCGGGCTGTTCTTCCTGCTACCGTTCCCGAGCTGGCACTCCCTCGTCGGCCTGATTACCGGCGCGAGCGTGCTGATGTACGCGGGCGCACCGCTGTCGATGGGCGCGTTCCGCCGTCAGGTGCCCGACGCGGACCGGCCGTACCGGATGCCGGGTGCCGCGATCCTGTGCCCGGCCGCGTTCGCCGTGGCCGACCTGCTCATCTACTGGTCGGGTTTCGAGGTGGTCTGGAAGCTCGGCATCGTGCTGGTCATCGGGTACGTCATCCTCGGCATCACGATGTCATTCGATAAGCAGCGGCCGCGGCTGAACTGGAAGTCGGCCCAGTGGATACCGGTGTGGCTGATCGGCATGGGCATCATCTCCTGGCAGGGCGTGTACAGCGGCCAGGGCTCCAAGACGCCGCTGCCGCCGGTTAACACCGGGCACCTGCACTTCTGGATCGCCATGCTGGTGGTCGTCGTCTTCAGCGTGGCTATCTACTACTGGGCGATGGCCAGCAGGCTGCCCCGGGAGGAGATGCTCCGGCTGGTCTCAGCGCAGAGCGAGATCGAGGACCCGATGGCGGATATCCACGAGTAACGGCCTCCTCCGACCTCGAACGGCCCCGTCCAGGTGACGGGGCCGTTCTGGTTGGCCTGGGGCGTGAGACCCAGGTCCGTTCGGAATCAAGGGCCGGGCGGACCTGGGCGGGGGCGCCAGTAGCGGGTCAGCACGCGGCCCTCGATGAGGGCAGCGGGGACGGCGCCGAAGCGGCGGCTGTCCACCGCGCCGGCGCCCGGGTTGTCCGATTCGAGCCACCAGCCGCCCTCGACCCGGCGGCCGGCCCGCTTGACGATGAGCATGTCCGGCTGGGCCGGGTGGCGGGCCAGCACGATCTGGCCGGGGCGGATCCGGCGGGTGCGCCGGATCATCAGCCAGTCACCGGGGCGCAGGGCGGGAACCATGGAACGTTCGGCCACCTTGACCCGCAGGAAGGGCCAGTGCATCCATCCCTCCCGGGGGTTGTCCGTGGCGAGCGGGGTAGTGTCGGGTCTGCAAGTTAACAAGTCGGAGAAAGGGAATCGATGAGGCTGCTCACCCGCCTGCTCGAGCCGAAGGTCATCGCTCACGCCCACTGCGACCTGCCCTGCGGAGTCTATGACCCGGCACAGGCCAGGATCGAGGCGGAATCGGTGAAGGCCATCGCGGAGAAGTACGCGCAGAACACGGACCCGGAGTTCCGGGCCCGCGCCATCTTGATCAAGGAACAGCGGTCCGAGCTGGTCAAGCACCACCTGTGGGTGCTGTGGACCGACTACTTCAAGGCGCCGCACTTCGAGAAGTACCCGCAGCTGAACACGCTGTTCAACGAGGCCACCAAGCTGGCCGGCGCCGGGGGCACCAAGGGCAGCACCGACGTCGCCAAGGCGGACGAGCTGCTGGGCAAGATCGAGGAGATCAACAAGATCTTCTGGGAGACCAAGCAGGCCTGAGCTCTGGGCTTTGGCCAGGTAACACGCGATGAAACCCGGGTTTCGGGGCGCTGCGGCGCGGCAAACCCGGGTTTCACTGCGTTCGGGGTAGCCGACCGCATCTCGGGACAGCTCGCCCGGGCCCGAACATGGGCCGCGGCCACGTACGCCAAGAGCGGGTGCGGTGCACCTACCCGGTTCGGGATGGGGAGATTTCCGGAATTTTGGGGCGTCTGGGCTTGATGTGTTTCGCGAGGATGACGATAGCGCGGGCGGCGCGGCGCATTTCTCGTCCCGGGCTGCGGGCGGTAGGTTGCTGAAGGTGGGCAGCGGCCGAAAACTGCCCGAAGGAGAGACGTGACCGAAGACACCGCCGCGACCACGGCCGTGCCGGGCCAACGGGATCCGGACGAGGCACCCGCGGAGCGCGAGGGAACGCAAGACCACGTGACGGTGTGCCTGCCCGCGGAGGGCGCGTACCTGTCCGTGCTGCGGACGGCGACCGCGGGCCTGGCGGCGAGGCTTGACTTTACCCTCGACGAGATCGAGGACCTGCGCATCGCCGTCGACGAGGCGTGCGCGATGCTGCTCGGCCAGGCGATACCTGGCACCAACCTGGAGTGCGACTTCGACCTCGGCGAGGCCTTGATGACGATCACCGTGTCGGTGACCGCCGCAGAGCCGCGGATACCCGCGAAAGACACTTTCGCCTGGACCGTGCTCTCGGCGCTAGCCGGGACCGTCGACTCGCGGCTCGGGCCCGACGACCAGGTAGCCATCGTGCTGCGCAAGCGCCGGGAAACCCTGAGGTCAGGGCTGAGGTCCGGGTGAGCAGCGAGTTCGAGGTCCAGGTGACCGAGGAGTTCGAGGTCGCCCAGGCCATCACCGAGACAGTGCGGGTCGAGCGCGGTTCGCCGGACCGGGCCCGGGCCCGGGAGTTGTTCGAGCGGCTCGCGGTACTGCCCCTCGACGATCCGGAGCGGGCGCGGATCAGAGGCCACCTGGTCGAGCTGCACCTGCCGCTGGTGGAGTACCTGGCCCGAAGGTTCAGGAACCGCGGCGAATGGCTCGACGACCTCACCCAGGTCGCGACGATCGGCCTGATCAAGTCCATCGACCGGTTCGACCTCGAGCGCGGCGTGGAGTTCTCCACCTACGCCACCCCCACCATCGTGGGCGAGATCAAGCGGCACTTCCGGGACAAGGGCTGGGCGGTCCGGGTACCGCGCCGCCTGCAGGAACTGAAGCTCTCCCTGACCAAGGCCATCGGCGAGCTGGCCCAGCGGCAGGGACGCGCGCCGACCGTCAGCGAGCTCGCGGCGCACCTGCAGATGAGCGAGGAAGAAGTCCTGGAGGGCCTGGAGTCGGCCAACGCGTACTCCACCGTGTCGCTGGACGCCCCGGATTCGGGTGACGACGACGCACCCGCCGTCTCAGACTCCCTCGGCATGGTCGACGAGGCGCTCGAAGGCGTCGAATACCGGGAGTCGCTCAAGCCCCTGCTCGAGCAGCTCCCGCCCCGGGAGAAGAAGATCCTGCTGCTCAGGTTTTTCGGCAACATGACCCAGTCCCAGATCGCCACCGAGCTCGGCATCTCCCAGATGCACGTGTCCCGGCTACTGGCCCGGACGCTGGCCAACCTCAGGGACGGACTCACTACCGACGACTGAGCGCCTGCGGCTGACGACCTCGCCGGGCGGCTGACCTGGCCGGCGGCTACTTGGCCGGCTGGCGGCTACTTGGCCGGCTGGCGCTTGGCCGGGGGTCGCTTGGACGGCTGGTTCTTGCTCGGCTTGGCCTGGGCCGACGGGCGCTTGCTCGGCTGGTCCTTGCTCGGCTGGGTCTGGGCGGGCTTGGTACGGGCGGGCTGGGTCTGGACGGGCACGGCTTGGGCGGGGAGGCTGACGGGCTGGGGCGCCCGGTTCAGGGCCCGCAGACTAGCCGGGGTCAACAACCCGGCCAAGCAGCCGGCCGCTAGCGCCAGGGCGGGCACCCCCCAACTCCACCGGTGCCCGGTCACCAGGTACAGCCCGGCGCCTCCCACGAACAGCTGCGTCATGACCACTGGAGTCCGGCTCCACGCTCTGGCCCGGTACAGGCTCACCGCGAAGGCCGCCAGGCCGGCGGCGGTACCAAAAGCGATCAGGGTCAGCGCGATCCCGCTGCCGAGCTGGTGCGAGTGGCCGTCGACGGTGGAGACGGCGGCGAATACCCCCGCCACAGCCATTCCGGCGGCCTCGGCGGCCTGCGCGGCCGCGGCCAGGCGGAGCGCTACCGGAGCCGTAGCGGTCGGTCGGGTGGCCATATCTTCACACCAATCCGTTCCTGATCCGGGGGCGCACCATTTCCCAGCTTAGGCGGCGGCTACCCTAGGCGAGTGCGCGGCCTCCTGATCGTCAACCCGCTTGCTACCTCCATGAGCGGGACCATCTGCGACCTGGTGGTTCGTTCGCTGGCCGGCCTGGTCGACGTGCGGGTCGAGAAGACCAGGTACCGCGGCCACGCGCGCGAGCTGGCCGCGGCGGCCTGCGGCGAGCTGGTCATCGTGCTCGGCGGCGACGGATCGATCAACGAGGTCGTCAACGGCGTGATGAGCCAGCACAGCGGCGACGCGGAGCCGCCGCTGATCGCGGTGCTACCCGGCGGGGGCGGCAACGTATTCGCGCAGGCGCTCGGACTCCCGGCCGATGCCGCCGCGGCGATCCGCAAGGTCAGGGAAGTGATCGCGGCGCAGAGCTACCAGACGATAGGCCTCGGGCTGGCCGGGGACCGGTATTTCACCTTTAGCGCCGGCCTCGGCATGGACGCCGAAGTGGTCCGCGCGGTGGACCTACTGCGCGCCGCGGGTCGCCGTGAAAGCGCGTCGCTGTTCTTGCGGACAATGGTGCGCCAGTATTACCGCACCGACCGGCGGCGGGCCGCCCTGACCATGGAACGCGACGGGCAGCCGCCGGCCTCTGACCTTTTCCTGACCATCATCACCAACCGCTCGCCCTGGACGTATTTCCGCCACCGCGCCGTCCTGCCCGTGCCGCATCCCGATTTCCGCTCAGGGCTGGACGTCCTGGCCATGCGCCAGGTGCGGCTGAGCACCATCTTCTACCTGGTCATCCAGATGATGTGGATCAGGCGCCGGCCGCCGCGAGCGCGAGACGTGACAGCCGTGCACGGAGAGGAATCGCTGACCGTCCGCTCGGCGCGGCCGATCGCCTTTCAGGTTGACGGCGAATATCTCGGCGAAATCGAAACGGTTAAATTTCAGTTCGTGCCGAACGCACTCCGCGTGGCGGCATGAGGCTAAGGGCCTTACCGAAACCACTCCGCAGGTGGCCCGGCGGCAGGGGCTCAGCCCCTACCGACGCGGCGAGAGCAAAATGTGATCGATCTGACATTGAATTCGGCGAGTGGTTGGCCGTGGCCCCTTGCGCTCGCCTACCGGCATTGAGAGGGTTGACGTAATGCTTGGCGCGGGGGCGCCTCGTGCGTGTTATCAGCTCAGGTAACTCTTGCGTCGCCTCCGGAATCAGGTTCGGCCGTTCGCCGGCCGCTACTGATTCTGCCCAGCATGACGACAGTCCCGGAAAAGTTGGGATTGCTGTGAAAGTATGGCAAAGCTCGTGAATTACTTCACAAGCCAGAGATCGACGCGCAGGTCGGCCGCAAACGATTGCGGCGGGTCACCGAGCGCCAGAAGGAGTGGGCACCATGGACTGGCGTCACGAGGCCGCCTGCCGTGAGGTGGACCCGGAACTGTTCTTTCCTATCGGGAACAGCGGTCCCGCGCTACTCCAGATCGAGGAGGCCAAACAGGTGTGCCGCCGCTGCTCGGTCATGGACGCGTGCCTGCGCTGGGCCATCGACTCCGGTCAGGACGCCGGCGTCTGGGGCGGCACGAGCGAAGACGAGCGCCGGGCACTCAAGCGCCGCATGGTCAGGCTTCGCGCCCGGGCTCACGTGTAGCTAGCCGGGCTCGTCTGACCGGTCTGAGTCGTGGCTCACCGGTCTGAGTCGTGGCTCACCGGGAGATCGACCAGCGCTTCGGTTCCGCCGGCCGGCCCGGGGGTGATCCTGAGCCGGCCGCCGAGTTCACCCACCACCAGTGTCCGGACGATCTGCAGGCCCAGGCTGGTGGTGGAGTCCAGATCGAAGTCGGCGGGCAGACCTACGCCGCTGTCCGTCACCGTCACCGTCAGCCGCTCCGGCTCGCGCACCGCGGCGACCTCGAGGTACCCCTTATCCTTGGCGGGGTGCGGGAAGCCGTGCTGCAGCGCGTTTTGCAGCAGCTCGGTCAACACCATGGCCAGCGGGGTCGCCATCGAGGCCGACAGCAAGCCGAATGAGCCGGTGAGCTTTGGTACCACCCGGACCTCGGTGGCCGACACCTCGCACGCCATCATGGCCACCCGGTCCGCGATGTCGTCGAAGTCGACGATCTCCTCCGGCGCGTGCGACAGCGTCTCATGCACGACCGCGATCGAGCCGACCCGGCGGACCGCCTCGTCAAGCGCGGCCCGGGCCTCAGGCGCGCGGAGCCGCCGGGCCTGCAGCCGCAGCAGCGCGGCGACGGTCTGCAGGTTGTTCTTCACCCGGTGGTGGATCTCCCTGATCGTGGCGTCCTTGGTCATCAGCTCCCGCTCACGACGGCGCAGCTCGGTGACGTCCCGGACCAGGACCAGGGCCCCGGTCCGGTTCCCGCTGACGGTCAGCGGAATCGACCGGAGCTGGACCACCGACCCGTGGCCGTCCACCTCGGCCACGCTCGGAGCTCGGCCGGCCGCCACCACCATCAGCGACTCATCCATCGGCTCATCGGAGGCGGACAGCCCGGCGGTGAGCACGCCGAGGTCGGACCCGATCAGGTCGGCGGCCAGCCCGAGGCGGCGGTACGCCGACTGGGCGTTCGGGCTGGCGTAGATGACCCGACCGGACTTGCCCAGCCGGAGCAGCCCGTCGCCCACCCGCGGCGACCTGACCAGCATCGCTTCGGCGCCCGGAAACGGGAACGTTCCCTCGGCCACCATCCGGGCCAGGTCGTCGGCGCCCTGGATGTAGGTGAGCTCCAGCCGGCTCGGGGTGCGGGCCGAGTTCAGGTTGGTGCACCGCTCGATGACCGCGATGACCCGGCCCGCCCGGGTCACCGGAATGCCCTCGGTGCGGACCGGGACGCCGTTCGTCCAGTCCGGATCGCTCTCCCGCCAGATCCGCCGCTCGTCCCGCGCCACGTCGAGCAGCCGCTGGTCCTCGGGCCCGGCGAACGTCCCGACCACATCGTCCTGCAAAGAGGTGGGCCCGGTCGTGGGGCGCATCTGAGCGATCGCCAGCCAGCCGGTGCCGTCACGAGCAGGCGCCCACAAGATCAGGTCGGCGAAGGACAGGTCGGCGAGCAGCTGCCAGTCCGACACCAGCGAGTGCAGCCACTCGATATCGATGTCAACCAGGCTCGTGTGACTCCTGGCCAGGTCGTTCAGCGTGGGCACAGCACCATTATCGCATCTGCGGCTGAGATCATCTTCCCATGCCTGATCGAACCGGCCCGCTAGAGCTCCTGCGGCAGGCGGCGGACGCACGAGCGTCGGCAGGCCTGAGCCGTTTCCTGACGCCGCGCGGCCCCGGCCACGACGGCCTGCTGGACCTCGCGTCCAATGACTACCTTGGCCTGTGCGCAGACGCGCGGCTGACCGCGGGCGCGGTCCAGGCGGCCTCCACCTGGGGCACGGGCTCGACCGGATCCCGGCTGGTGACCGGAACGACCGCGCTGCACGCCGAGCTGGAGGCCCGGCTGGCCGATTTCACCGGCGCGCAGGCCGCGCTGGTTTTCTCCTCCGGCTACCTGGCTAACCTGACCGTCATCACCGCGCTGGCCCAAGCGCTCGGCGGGCCGGCGGGGGGCGGACCGGCGGGCGTGCTGGTCGTCTCGGACGCCCGCAACCATGCCTCGCTCATCGACGCGTACCGCCTGTCCCGGGCGCGGGTGGTGGTGACCCCGCACCGCGACGCCCGCGCGGTGCGGCGGGTGCTCGCCGACCGGAACGAGCCCGCGGCCATCGTGGTCAGCGACGCGGTCTTCTCCGTCGACGGCGCCGTGAGCCCGGTGCGGGAACTTCACGCGGCCGCCCGGTCGCAGCACGCTCTGCTCGTCCTCGACGAAGCGCACGCTCTCGGCGTCGTCGGGCCGGGCGGCCGGGGCGTGGCCGCCGCGGCCGGGATCGCCGCCGAGCCCGACGTGATCCGCACCGTCACGTTGTCCAAGTCGCTCGCCGGGCAGGGCGGCGCGGTGCTGGGCGCGACGGAAGTAATCGAAACGCTGGTGGACACCGGACGTGGTTTCATCTTCGACACCGGGCTGGCC
>JALYVS010000178.1 GCA_030853115.1 Actinomycetota bacterium | reverse complement strand
GTTCAGGTACAGCGTGCCGAACGCCGCCACGCCCACCAGCAAGCCGAGCTGGTTCACGGTCACCACCACGCCGGTCGCGTCCGCGGCCAGCTCGACGGGCACGCGCAGCAGCACGCGGGTCATCAGCGGGCCGAACGCGGCCGCCATCCCGGTGCCGCTCAGCGCGCCAATCAGGTACAGGGCCACGCCCCCGGTGCCACCCGTGCGCAGCACCTCGGCCATGGCCACCATCGCCGCCCCGAAGGCCACGAAGCCGCCGATGATCACGGCGCCGTGCCAGGTCGCGGGCGTCCGCCGCCAGTTCAGGCTGACCAGGGCGAAGGTGGCCGCAGCCGGGGCGAACGTCAGGCCGGCCCGCAGCGGCGAGTAGCCGAGCCCGTCCTGCAGGTGCAGCGCGAGGGTGAAGAAGAACCCGCTGAAGATCGTCATCACCGTGAAAAGCCCAGCGATCGCGATCGGCGCGCCCGGCACGCGCAGCACCCGGCCGGGGATCAGCGGCGTTCCGCCGGCCCTGGCCACCCGCCGTTCGGCCCAGGCGAAGCCGACGACCAGAGGCAGGCTCGCCGCCATGGCGATCCAGCCCCAGACGGGCCAGTGCTCGGGCTGGCCGAGGACGAGCGGAAGGACGACCGCGAGGACAGCCGGGGTCAGCCAGGCCAGGCCGGGCAGGTCCAGGGTGCGCCCCGGCTCGCCCCGGCCGCGCGGCAGCGCCCGGGCCCCTGCGGCCAGCAGTGCCGCGCCGATGGGCACGTTGACGAGGAAAACCGGCCGCCAGCCTGAGCCGAACAAGTTGGCGCTGATCAGCAGGCCGCCGACCACCTGGCCGACCACCGCGCCGCCGGCCAGGACCGCGGCGTACCTGCTCATCGCGCGGGCCCGGGCCGGGCCCGCATGGGTGCGCTGGATCAGGCTCAGCACCTGCGGCATCATCAGCGCGGCGCCAGTTCCCTGGACGAAGCGCAGCGCGACCAGGACCGCGGCCGATGCGGCCAGCCCGCAGCCGAGCGAGGCGAGAGTGAACACCATGAGCCCGGCCAGGAACATCCGCCGGTGGCCGAAGATGTCACCGAGCCGGGCGCCGGTGACCAGCAGGACCGCGTACGCGATGGTGTAGCCGGCCACGACGAGCTGCAGGCCCGAGCCGGAGGCGTGCAGGCTGGCGTGAATCGACGGGGCGGCCACGTTGACGATAGAGGCGTCGAGGACGGCCATGAACTGGCCGATGAGGACAACAGCTAGCACTAGGCCGGGGCGTACCGGACGCCCGCGGCCGGCAAGTTCTCCGCCGTGGGCACCACGGATCATGATGTTGGTCATGTCAGTAAGCCTCGCGTCCCTGTTAACCAGGGACCAGGAGCCTGTTTATCCTGGTACTGACACCACCTGGCACGCGTTCCGGCAGGCTCCCGGGCCCGGACCCGGGACCTGATGCGGGAAAAACCAACACCCGGTGAAACACTGCTAACCTGACTCCCACGCTGCCGCCTGTCACCCTGGTTAGCCACGTGGGGCGTGAACACAGATGGTGACGGGAACCAAGGCTCGTTCGGGGATGATCGATTTTCTCCTGGGTAGTAGTGGGGCCTGCGGGGAAAGCGGTTGTAAAGGGGAAACTTATGACACCGGTCATTGGGATAACCACCTACGAAGGTCAGGCTTCCTGGGGTCATTGGTCGGCCCGGGCCGCCATGCTTCCGTGGGTCTACGTAGACGCGGTGCGGCGCAACGGCGGACGGCCGGTCCTGCTGCCGCCCGGCGGAAACGACGCCGAGGCCAGCGCCACCGTCGCGGGCCTGGACGGCCTGATCGTGTCGGGCGGCCCGGACATCGACCCCGTCAGGTACGGCGCGGTCCGGCACGAACAGACGCAGGTCCCGGTCACGCTGCGGGACGCGTGGGACCTCGCCGTCACCGGCCACGCCCTGCGGCGCGGCGTGCCGCTGCTGGCTATCTGCCGCGGTATGCAGATCCTGAATGTTTGCCGCGGCGGCACCTTGCACCAGCACGTACCTGACCTGGTCGACCACGGGCGGCACAGCGGGCCGCCGAATGGTTTCGGAGTGCACAAGATCCGGGTCCATCCGGGCAGCATGCTGGCCCAGATCATGCCCGAGGACGCCTACACCGAGGTGCCCACCCGTCACCATCAGGCCGTTGACCTGCTGGGCGAAGGCCTGAAGGCAGTGGCGTGGGAAGAGGACGGCACGATCGAAGCGGTCGAGGCCGGCCCGACCGAGCTCGGCGGTCTCAACGGTTTCGTGCTCGGCGTCCAGTGGCATCCCGAGCAGGGCAGCGACCCCCGTTTGTTCACCGCCCTGGTGCACGCGGCCACCGAGCGGGCCGCGGCCAGGCCGTCGGCATTTGCGCCGATGATCTAGTCTTTCCCCGGAAGCACTGCTCCGGCAGCCCCGGCGATCAGGAGAGACGACCGTGCCAGGAGGATCGCCTGCCATCATCGCCGCGGTGTTCCGCGCGGTGCGCACGGGAAACGCCTTCGAGGAAACCGTCGAGCGCCTGCTCGAAGGGGTCAAGCTGGGCGTCTACGCGCCCGGGGACCGGCTGCCGCCGGAGCGGGAGCTCACCCGCAGGCTCGGGATCAGCCGGATCACCCTGCGTCAGGCGCTGCGGGAACTGGCGGCCGCCGGGTACGTCGAGACCAAGCGAGGCCGGTTCGGCGGCACGTTCGTCATTCGCGCACCCGAACCGCTGGTGCGGGACGAGGTCACCCGGACCGCGCGGGATATGGGCAGCCACCTCGATGACGCGCTGACCTACCGCCGGGTGGTGGAGACCGGCGCGGCCGAGATGGCGGCCCGGGCCAGCCTGACCATGCAGCAGCGGGAAAGCCTGGCCGAGTCGCTGGCCGCGGTGCACGCCTGCGGCGCCTGCGGATACCGGCAGGCCGACACCCGGCTGCACCTGGCGATCGCGGACGCGGGCGGCTCGCCGCTGCTGACCGCGAGCGTCGTGGAGGCCCGGGTCCGCCTGGTCGACCTGCTCAACGCCATTCCCATGCTCGAGACCAACCTCGAGCACGCGAACAGCCAGCATGCGAGCATCGTGCGGGCGATTCTGGCCGGCGACCCGGACCGGGCCAGGCGCGCGATGGAAGAGCATGTTGGCGGCACGGCGGCGCTGCTGCGCGGCTTCCTCGGCGAGTCCGAGCCGGCCCAGCAAGCAGCCCCCTGACGGGCCTGGAGCCAGCCCGGCGACGGCCCAGCAGCCGGCCCTGTAACCGGCTTGTAGCCCGTCCGTTACGGCACCGCTATGACCTGGCAAGACCCCATCCGTCCCACTTGACACGCTCCCTGGCGTAGTGGCTCAATACCTTCATTCAATGGATCAGTTTCATCCATTTGCTGACCTGAGGAGCGTGCCGTGGCGGTCAACGAGCAATCCGCGCCACTATCCAGCGACGAAGAGACCCTGCACGCGCTTGGCTACGCGCAAGAGCTGCGCAGGCGGATGTCGGGGTTCTCGAACTTCGCCGTGTCGTTCACGATCATCTCGATCCTGTCCGGCTGCCTGACCCTGTACGGGTACGGCATGAACACCGGCGGGCCCGCCATCATCGTCTGGGGCTGGCCGATCGTCGGGGGCATGACGCTGATGGTCGGGCTGGCCATGGCCGAGGTCTGCTCCAGCTTCCCCACCGCGGGCGGCCTGTACTACTGGTCGGCCAAGCTGGCCCGCAAGAACGGGCCGGCCTGGTCCTGGTTCACCGGCTGGTTCAACTTCCTGGGCCAGGTCGCGGTCACCGCGGGCATCGACTTCGGCGCCGCGTTCTTCATCAACGCGCTGCTGAACCTGCAGTGGGGGGTCAGTACGGCGCACTGGGTGACGATCTTGATCTTCGCGATCGTGCTGGCGGTGCACGGCCTGCTGAACCAGTTCGGCATCAAGCTGGTCTCGATGCTGAACGACGTGAGCGTCTGGTGGCACATCACCGGGGTGCTGCTCATCGTGGCCGTGCTGGTGTTCGTGCCGTCCCATCACGCGTCAGCCAGCTACGTGTTCGGATCGACGTTTAACGCCACCGGCTGGCACAGCACGTTCTACGTGCTGCTGCTCGGGCTGCTGCTGGCCCAGTACACGTTCACCGGGTACGACGCGTCGGCGCACATGACCGAGGAGACCCACAACGCCGCGCGCAGCGGGCCCCGCGGCATCGTGATGTCGATCGTGGTGTCGCTGTTCGCCGGCTGGGTGCTGCTGATCGGAATCACGTTCGCGATCCAGAAGGCGCACTACGCGGACTACACCGGCGCGCTGGTGCCGCCGGCCCAGATCTTCGCCACCGCGATCGGGGCGACCGGCGCCAAGCTGCTGCTGCTGGTCGCCATCGGCGCCCAGCTGTTCTGCGGAATGTCCTCGGTCACCGCGAACTCTCGGATGATCTACGCGTTCTCCCGGGACGGGGCGCTACCCGGCTCCAGGCTCTGGCATCAGGTGAACAAGCGGACCAGGACGCCGACCAACGCGATCTGGCTGGCGGCCGCCGGGGCGCTGATCCTGGGCCTGCCGTACCTGTGGAACAGCGCGGCCTACGCCGCCGTCACCTCGATCGCGGTCATCGGCCTGTACATCGCCTACGTCATCCCGACCTTCCTGCGGCTCCGGCAGGGCGCGAACTTCCAGCGCGGGCCCTGGCACCTGGGCCGGTGGAGCTACCCGGTAGGTATCATCGCGGTCATCTGGGTAGTCTTCATCACCATCTTGTTCATGCTGCCGACCGCAAGCCCCATCAGCGCGGTTAACTTCAACTACACGGTCGTGGCCGTGCTCGCGGTGCTCGGCTTCGCGGGCATCTACTGGCTGGTCTCGGCGAAGAACTGGTTCACCGGGCCCAAGGTCCAAGGCTCGGCCGCGGAACTGGCCGCAATCGAGCAAGAGCTCTCCAGCTGATGGCGGGCTTCGGCGGGCACGACCCGCGACGCGGCTTCCTGACCCTGGAACAGCTCCGGGTCGAGGTCAGCGAGGGCAAGGTGGACACCGTCGTGCTCGCCTTCACGGACATGCAGGGACGGCTGCAGGGCAAGCGCTTGTCCGCGGAGTTCTTCCTGGAGGAGGTAGCCGAGCACTTCTCCGAAGGCTGCAACTACCTGCTCGCGGTGGACGTCGAGATGAATACCGTGGACGGGTACGCGATGTCGTCCTGGGACCGGGGGTACGGCGACTTCGTCCTGGTCCCCGACCTGGCCACGCTGCGCCAGCTGCCGTGGCAGCCCGGTTCGGTCCTGGTCATCGCCGACCTGACCTGGCTGGACGGCGCACCCGTGGTGGCCTCGCCGCGGCAGATCCTCCTTCGCCAGACCGCCCGGCTGGCCGAGCGCGGGCTGGTGGCGCTGGCCGGGACCGAACTCGAGTTCGTCGTCTACCGGGACTCCTACGAGCAGGCGGCAGCCCGCGGGTACCGCGATCTGACGCCGGCCAACCAGTACAACGTGGACTACTCGATCCTGGGCACCGCCCGGATCGAGCCGCTGCTGCGGCGGATCCGCAACGAGATGGCAGGCGCCGGGCTGTACGTCGAATCGGCCAAGGGCGAGTGCAACCTAGGTCAGCACGAGATCGCGTTCCGCTACGCCGAAGCGGTCGCCACCTGCGACAACCACTCGATTTACAAGACCGGCGCCAAGGAGATCGCGGCCCAGGAGGGCATGAGCATCACCTTCATGGCCAAGCCGAACGCCCGCGAAGGTAACTCCTGTCACATCCACCTGTCGGTGCGGGGCGTCGACGAAGACGGCGGGGGCGGCGGCGCGACCGTGATGGCGGGAGACGGGCCGCACGGCCTGTCCCCGTTCGGTGAGCACTTCCTGGCCGGGCTGCTGGCCGGGATGCGCGAGCTGACCTTGTGCTACGCCCCGAACATCAACTCCTACAAGCGCTACGTTCCGGGCAGCTTCGCGCCTACCTCGGTGCGCTGGGGCCCGGACAACCGCACCTGCGCGCTGCGCCTGGTCGGCCACGGCCCCTCGCTGCGGATGGAGAACCGGACGCCCGGCGGTGACGTGAATCCCTACCTGGCCGTGGCCGCGATGATCGCCGCCGGGCTGGACGGCGTCGACCGCGAGCTGCCGCTCGAGCCGCCGGTGACCGGCAACGCCTACGCCGATACCAGCGCCACGGTCCCGGCGCACCTGCGCGACGCGCTGGGGCTATGGGATAACAGCGAGCTGGCCCGGCAGTCGTTCGGAGCCGAGGTGGTGGAGCACTACGCCAACTACGCCCGGGTCGAGCTGGCCGCCTACGACGCCGCGGTGACCGACTGGGAGCTGCGGCGCTGCTTCGAACGCCTGTAATGACCACGCTGTGATGACCACGCTGTAGAGGGGGTACAAGCGCGCATGTCCGTGTTCACTGTGCTCAACCCGGCCACCGAGGAGCCGGTTACTACGGTGGCCCAGGCCTCGGCGGAGCAGGCCGACCAGGCGATCGCCCGGGCCGCCGCGGCCCAGGCGAGCTGGCGAGAAGTCGCGCCCGGGGACCGGGCCCGGTTGCTGCGCGCGTTTGCCGACGCCGTGGACGCCCACGTCGAGGAGCTGGCCGCCCTGGAGGTGGCCGGATCGGGCCATCCGCTCGGGCAGGCACGCTGGGAGGCCGGGCACGTCCGCGACGTCCTGCTGTATTACTCGGCGGCGCCGGAGCGATTGTTCGGCCGCCAGATCCCGGTGCCCGGCGGGCTGAACGTCACCTTCGGTGAGCCGGTCGGCGTGGTCGGCCTGATCGTGCCGTGGAACTTCCCGATGCCGATCCTGGCCTGGGGCCTGGCGCCCGCGCTGGCCGCGGGTTGTGCCGTGGTGGCCAAGCCCGCGCAGGCCACCCCGCTGACCGCGATGCGGATCGGCGAGCTGGCCCTGGCGGCGGGGCTGCCCGAGGGGGTGTTCCAGGTGCTGCCGGGCCAGGGCAGCGTGGTGGGACAGCGGCTGGTCGATCACCCCGCCGTCCGCAAGATCGTGTTCACCGGGTCGACCGAGGTGGGCCGGCAGATCATGGCCGGCTGCGCGCGCCAGATCAAGCGGGTCACGCTGGAGCTGGGCGGCAAGAGCGCCAATATCGTGTTCGCCGACGCCGACCTGGAGCGGGCTGCGGCGACCGCGCCGTACGCGGTGTTCGACAACGCGGGGCAGGACTGCTGCGCGCGGTCCCGGATCCTGGTGCAAGCCAGCGTCTTGGACCAGTTCATGGAGCTGTTCGAGCCGGCCGTCATGGGGGTCGCGGTCGGTGACCCCGCTTCGGCGGGGACCGAGATGGGCCCGCTGATCTCGGCGGCGCACCGGGCCCACGTCGCCTCCTACGTGCCGGACGGGGCGCCGGTGGCGTTCCGCGGCAGTGTGCCGGACGGGCCCGGGTTCTGGTACCCGCCGACCGTGCTGGCCCCGGTGCGGCCCGACGACCCGGCCTACACCGAGGAGGTGTTCGGCCCGGTGGTGACCGTGACACCGTTCGCCGAAGAAGCCGACGCGGTCGCGCTCGCTAACGACACGCCGTACGGCCTGTCCGGCTCGATCTGGACCCGCGACGTGGGCCGCGCGATCCGGGTGGCCCGGGCGGTGGAGACCGGGAACCTGTCGGTGAACTCGCACTCCTCGGTGCGGTACTGGACGCCGTTCGGTGGCTTCAAGCAGTCCGGCCTGGGCCGCGAGCTCGGACCGGACGCCCCGGACGCGTTCACCGAGACCAAGAACGTGTTTATCTCGACGGAAGGCTGAGCGAACGGAAGGCAGGGCCTGACTTTATGAGGTACGAGGGAAGAACGGTCGTCATCACGGGGGCGGGGAGCGGGATCGGGCTGGCCGCGGCGCGGCGGTTCGCGGCCGAGGGTGCCCATGTGGTGGCGGTCGACATCGACGACGACGCCGGGGAGAAGGCCGCCGCCGAGGTGAGCGGGCTTTACGTGCACGCCGACGTGACCTCCGAGGCGGACGTGGCCGCGGCGTTCGGGGCGGCGCACGAGACCTACGGCTCGGTCGACGTCGCGTTTAACAACGCCGGCATCTCACCGCCCGACGACGACTCGATCCTGACCACCGGCCTCGACGCCTGGCGGCGCGTCCAGGAGGTCAACCTGACCTCGGTCTACCTGTGCTGCAAGGCCGCGATCGGCTACATGCGGGTGCAAGGCAAGGGCGCGATCGTGAACACGGCCTCGTTCGTGGCGGTGATGGGCTCGGCCACCTCGCAGATCTCCTACACCGCGTCCAAGGGCGGCGTGCTCGCCCTGTCCCGCGAGCTGGGCGTGCAGTTCGCGCGGGAGGGGATCCGGGTCAACGCGCTGTGCCCCGGCCCGGTGAACACGCCGCTGCTGCGCGAGCTGTTCGCAGCCGACCCGGAGCGCGCCCAGCGCAGGCTGGTGCACGTGCCGATGGGCCGGTTCGCCGAGCCCGACGAGATCGCGGCCGCGGTTGCCTTCCTGGCCAGCGACGACGCCTCGTTTATTACCGCCTCGACGTTCCTGGTCGACGGGGGGATCTCCGGCGCCTACGTGACCCCGCTGTAGGCGCTGCCGTTCCTGGTGCTGTCGTTCCCGGTGCGGGCGTTCCTGGTGCGGGCGTTCCTGGTGCGGGCGTTCCTGGTGCTGGCGGTCAGGGCGAGCGCAGGGTCCGCAGGCTGATGGTGACTGGCATCGCGCGGAGCTCGGCCAGCACGGCGTCGGGGTACTCCGAGCCGATGTCGGTCAGCACGTAGCCGAACTCTTCCTTGGTGCGCAGCAGCTGGCCTTCGACGTTGACGCCGTGGTCGGCCAGCACCCGGTTGATCGAGGCGAGCACGCCGGGCACGTTCTGATGCAGGTGGACGAGCCGGTGACTGCCGCCCATCGCCGGGAGCGTGACTCCCGGCAGGTTCACGCTGAGCGAGGTATTACCCAAGGCGAGGTAGTCGGCGACCTTGCCCGCGACGAACTCGCCGATGTCCTCCTGAGCCTCCTCGGTCGAGCCGCCGATGTGCGGGGTGAGGATCACGTTCGGCAGCCCGCGCAGCTCGGAGACGAACTCGTCGCCGCGGCCCTTCGGCTCGGCCGGGAAGACGTCGATGGCCGCCCCGGCAATGTGCCCGGACTCGATATTGCGGCGTAGCGCCGCGTGGTCGACCACGAAGCCACGGGACAGATTGAGGAACAGCGAACGCGGCCGCATCACGGCGAACTCGGCCTCGCCGAAGAAACCGTGGTTGCCGGCCCGCCCGTCCACGTGCAGCGTGACGACATCCACCGACTCGAGCAGCTCGTGCAGCGTGGAGCAACGTCGCGCGTTACCGATGGCCAGCTTGTCCGCCACGTCGTAGTAGTGGACGGACAGGCCCAGGTTCTCGGCCAGCACGGAGAGCTGGGTGCCGATGTTGCCGTAGCCGACGATGCCGATGCGGCGGCCCCGCACCTCATGGCTGCCGGTGGCCGACTTGTCCCAGTGACCCGCGTGCATCTGCATGTTCTTCTCGGGCAGCCGCCGCGCCATCGAGATGATCTCGGCCAGCGCGAGCTCGACCACACTGCGGGTGTTGGAGAACGGCGCGTTGAACACCGCGACACCGCGCCTGCTCGCCGCGGCCAGGTCGATCTGGTTGACCCCGATGCAGAACGCGCCGATCGCGGCCAGCTGCGGCGCGGCCGCCAGGACCCGCTCGGTGACCTGCGTGCCTGATCTGATGCCGAGCAGGTTCACCTCACCGATGGCCTCGATGAGCTCGTCCTCGCCGAGCGCCCGCGACAGCGTCTCGACGGCGAAGCCCTCCTTGGTCAGCCGCGCCGAGGCGACCGGATGGATGTTCTCAAGCAGCAGTGCCCTGGTGGTCACCAGCGTCTGCACCTTTCAGGTGAGAGAAGGGCGTGCGCCCGGCCGGCGGCCAGGGCTGAACACCTTTAACCCCGTTCCTTTATACCTAACCAGCCGTGGTAGCTGCCCCGGTCAGGTGGCTGGCGTATAGGGGGCTGGCGTCCGGGAGGCTGGCGTCCGGGGGGCTGGCGTCCGGGAGGCTGGCGTCCGGGAGGCTGGGCGGCGCGACCAGGTCAGCGTCGAGGTCCTGGAGCTTGACCCGGATCTCGTCGGCGAGCGGATGCGGCAGCCGGTCCAGGATCGCCAGGGATCGGCGCCAGGCCGCCTGGGCCGCGCCCAGATCGCCTTCGGCCGCGTAGGTCCCGCCGAGCGCAGCCAGCGACTGACCCTCGTTGAAGTGGTCGCCGATCTCGCGGTAGATCGCCACGGCCTGCCGGTACTGTTCCGCGGACTGGGCGTAGTCGCCCAGCTGACGGTAGATGAAGCCGAGGCTGTCCAGCGCGTCGCCGACGCCGCCACGGTAGCCGGATTCGCGGTGCAGGCCCAGCGCACGCTGGCAATGGGTCAGCGCCTCGTCGAACTGGCCCAGGTGCGCGTACAGCCAGCCCGCCGTGTTCTCCAGGGTGCCCTGCGCCCACCAGAAGCCGGCCGCCTTGAGCATCCGCAGCGCATCCAGCGCCAAGGCCAGCGCGTCGGGGTAGCGCCCCTGCCTTTCCAGCATGATCGACAGGCCGTTCAGTACGGCGGCCTCGCCGGCCCGGTCGCCGAGGTCGCGGAACATGTCCAGCGACTGCCTGCCGTTGGGCTCGGCCGCGTCGTAGTCTTCGAGCCAGGATTGCGCCTGGCCCAGGAGATGATGGGCGTGCGCCTGGGCCAGCTGATCGTCCAGCCGCCGGGCCGCGGCCAGCGCGACCTCCTGGCTGGCCACATACTCCTGCAGCCGTCCCCGCCGGGAGAAGAACGGCGAAAGCGCCCACGGGATCTGCCAGGCGTGGACGTCGAAATCCTCGGCGTAAGCCCGGTCGATGAGCGCCAGCAGCACCGGGGCCTCGGTGTCGAACCAGGCCATCGCCTGCTCCTTGGCCGAGAAGTCGGCCGGGACCACGCCCGGCAGCGGCGTGACCATCCGCAGCGCCTTCCGGTGCGGGCTGAACCGCACCGAGGCCGCCATCGCGGTGTGCAGGTAATGGTCGAGCGTCCGTTGCAGGGCCGCCTGCCGTTCGGTCACACTGTCGTGCCGTTCGGCCTGGTCGGCGGCGTAAGCGCGGAGCAGGTCGTGGAAGCTGAACCGGGAGGGCAGGTGCTCGGCGACCATGTGGGTCCTGGTCAGCTCGCGGAGCGCGGCGCCCGCCTCGGCGCGGGTCAGCGCGGCCAGGCTGGCGGCGGCCGACAGCGAGACGTCCGGGCCCGGGTGCACGCCGAGCAGCCGGAACATCCGGGCCGCGGCCGGGCTGAGCTGGTTATAGG
>JALYVS010000177.1 GCA_030853115.1 Actinomycetota bacterium | reverse complement strand
CTTCGCCGCCGAGACCGGCGTCGCGTTCGGTCGCTGGCGGACGCGGCTGCGGCTCCAGGCGGCGCTGCCCATGCTGGCCCGCGGCGAGCCCGCCGGCCGGGTTGCGAGCCGGGTGGGTTACGACACCCCGAGCGCCTTCGTCGCCGCTTTCCGCCGCGAGACCGGACAGACCCCCGCCGCCTACTTCCGCTCCCGCCGGGACTTACTCCCGCTGGACTTACCCCAGCCGCAGTTACCCCAGCCGCAGTTACCCCAGCCGCAGGCCGGTGTGCCGGGCGGCGAACGCGAGAGTGTCCCCGGACAGTGCGGCGGTGCGGCTCACCGCCCTGGCCCCGTGCCCCACCTGACCTTCGGCCCGCAGCAGCACTGGCCGCCCGGGAGCCGAAGCCCCGGACGAGGCGGCATGCTGCAGCGCCGCGCACATCTTGTACGCGTGCACCGGGTCCACCCGGGTGTCGCTGGTGAATACGGTGAACAGCACGGCCGGATAGGCCGTCCCGGCTACCACCCGGTGGTAGGGAGAGTAGGACAGCAGCCAGCCGAGCTGCTTGGCGTCGGACGCGGTGCCGTACTCGACGTTCCAGGTTTCCCCGAGCCCGAACCGCTCGTAGCGCACCATGTCCAGCAGCGGGGCCGAGCAGATGACGGCGGCGTACAGCTCGGGCCGCTGCGTCAGGGCCGCGCCGACCAGCAGCCCGCCGTTCGACCCGCCCGAGATGGCCAGCTGCTCCGGCGTGGTCCACCCGTCCCGGATCAGCGTCTCCGCGGCGGCGTGGAAATCGTCGAAGACGTTCTGCTTGCGGTCGAGCATTCCGGCCCGGTGCCATTCCTCGCCTTCTTCGCTGCCGCCGCGCAGGTTGGCAACCGCGTACACGCCGCCCGCCGACACCCAGGCCAGGACGTTCGGCGAGTACGCGGGGGTGAGGCTGATGTCGAACCCGCCGTACCCGTACAAGATCGCGGGCTTGGGGGTCCGCGGCTGCTGGGCATCGGCCGGCCCGCTGATCACGAGCATCCGGACCGCGGTTCCGTCCTTGGACGGGTAGGTCACCTGCCGTGCCGTCACGGCCGGGACCTCGGCATGGCCCGGTGCCGTCGCCCAGGTGCTCACCACGGAGTCCCGCGCATCGAAACGCAGGACCACCGGAGACGTCGTGTAGTCCGTGTACACGAACCACCCTTCGTGCCCGCCCTCGGGCCGCTCGCTGATGCCGCCCGCGGTGCCTAGGCCCGGCAGCGGAACGGTGCCCACCGCTTCGCCCGTCGCCAGGTCGTGCACGGTGATTTCGCTGAGCGCGTGCCTGGTCCAGGTGGCCAGCAGAACGGGCCTGCCGAGTTCTGGCCCGTCCAGGATCGCGTATCCGCGCAGCACCGCCTCCGGGTCCTGCCTGATCAGGTCTCGCCAGGTCGCGTGGTCACCGGCGGTGGCGGGGTCGGTCACCGCGATCCGGCCCCGCGGCGCGCCGGAATCGGTAAACACATACAGCCGCCCGTCCCGCCCCAGCCTCACCCCGGTCTGCGCATCGAGCCCCTCCTGTACTACCTGCAGGTCGGGCGACGCGGCGTCCCCCTCAGACAGGTCGGCCAGCCACAGGTCGTTGCGCGGGGCGGTGCCGCGGGAGGCGGAGATGGCCAGCCACCGTCCGTCCCGGCTGACCGATACCGAGTAGTAGTCGGTCTTGTCCCGTCCGGTGCCGAAGATCAGCACGTCGGAGTCGGCAGGCGTGCCGAGCTGGTGCAGGTAGACCCGCCGGTGGTACTGGCTCTCCCCGTCGGGCACCGCCTCTGGCGGCAGCCTGCGGGTGTAGTAGAAGGCCTTGCCGCCCGGCAGCCAGGCGACGTTGGAGTACCGGCAGCGGTCGATGGGCCCGTCGGCCAGGGCCCCGGTCTGGACGTCCATCACCCGCAGCAGGGCTTCCTCGTTGCCGCCTTCGGAAAGCTGATAGGCGAGCAGCCGGCCTTCCTTGTCCGGCTGCCAGTCATCCAGCGTGGTCAGCCCGGACGGGTCGATCGCCATCGGGTCGACGAGGACCTCGACCGGGCCGTCGCCCAGCCGGGTGCACAGCACGCCGTGTTCAGCCTCGGGGTCACGCCGGGTGAAGAAGTACCGCTCGCCCCGCCAGACCGGAGTCCCCTCGTAGCCGACACTAAGCAGTTCCCGCACCCGTCCCGCCAGCTCGTCCCGCCCGGCTAGCTCAGCGCGCTGCGCGCCGAACAGCTCCTCCTGCGCGGCCAGCCAGCCGGCCCGCTCCGCGCTGGCCTCGTTCTCCAGCCAGCGATAAGGGTCGCTGACCTGATGTCCGAGCAGGTCTTCGGTCAGGTCAAGCCTGGGTGCCTGCGGATAACTGAACTCACTCATGCAGGCACTGTAATGGTCTCGGTCACCTAGTACGCTTTTGAGGTGGCGGATCAGCGTACCAGGGGACACACTAGAAGCATGGAGTCCAGATAGCCGGTCAGCGCCAGCGGGAGGTGCGGTGCGGCGAGTGTTGCTGCTCAACGTCACGTATGAACCACTGACCACTGTCGGCCTGCGCAGGGCCGTATGCCTGGTGCTCGGCGGCAAAGCCGAAGTCGTCCACCATGACGCGGCGGGCGCAGTCCTGCACGCGGCATCGGTCGCCTTGGAGACACCATCGGTGATCAGGCTAAGCCGTTATGTCCGGATCCCGTACCGCAACCGTGTGCCGTTGACCCGGGCCGCGCTGATGCGCAGGGACAACTACAAGTGCGCCTACTGCAGCCGCCGCGCGGAGACCATCGACCACGTGATCCCCAGAAGCCGCGGTGGCCAGCACGCCTGGGAGAACTGCGTCGCGTCCTGCACCATCTGCAACCACCGCAAGGCCGACCGCCTGCTCGAGGAAATCGGCTGGTCCCTGGCCGTCCCCCCGGTGGTGCCACGCGGCGCACACTGGAGGCTGGTGGGCGCACAGTACGACGGCGACCCGCAGTGGGCCGCCTATTTGCGTGAGCCCAGTGCTGCCTTAAAGCCTCGTGCTGCCTTAAAGCCTCGTACTGCCTAAAACCTCTCGGCGGTGACACCAGCGTCCACCCTCCGCTCGGACGGCCCGTGCCGCTCAGCCAGCAGATCCGACATTCAAGGCATGTCGGTCACGCGTATCCTTAAAGCGGCCGGGCTTTTTCGCCCTTTTCTGGCTGAAATCGGTGGCCTCTTTTGCGCCAAGTCCGGCGTGTTGCGATATTAATGCGACATGCCGCAACACCCGCATACCGGCAGTGAGAGCTATTTAGCTCGATATCTATCGACTTCCGTGCTGACCTGTGGGATAACGGAGCAGTGCGTGGGCGTGAATACCGGTCAACCGTGCTGGGCCCGCGCACCGGTCAGGCGCTCACTGCTTACCTAGCCCGAGCGCCCCGGCGTCTCCAAGGGAGTGGAATACACGTTGGTCAGCAGAAAGTCGGCGCGCAGCGCCGCATCGTCCCCAGGCCGCGCGGTATCGCGCGGCCGGTCCGCGCTCACCCGGGTGACCGCGCGGGCTGCACTCCCGGTTGCGGCTGTGGGCGGCGTGGCCATGCTGTCGCTCGCCGTTCCGGCCGCCAACGTGGCGGCGCCCGCCGCTAGCGCGGCCACCGCCTCCGTTCGCGTGGTGCCCGATCTGGGCGGCCCCATCCTCAAGGTCGGGCAGGTCCCGGCCCCGCTCACCATCGCGCAGTGCCAGGCCGAGATCGGCATCAACTGCTACACGCCGGTCCAGTACCGGGTCGCCTACGACCTGAACTCGCTGTACGCC
This sequence comes from Actinomycetota bacterium, assembly GCA_030853115.1. GTDB lineage: Bacteria > Actinomycetota > Actinomycetes > Streptosporangiales > Streptosporangiaceae > Palsa-504. Next base: position 7,496 of record JALYVS010000177.1, on the reverse strand, counting down.
AAGGGCATCACCGGCGCGGGCAAGACGATCGATATCGTGGACTCGTTCGGCTCGCCGACCATCGCCGCCGACCTGCACCACTTCGACCTCCAGTTCGGCTTCCCCGACCCCGTGCTTGAGATCAAGCAGTTCGGGTCCATCCCGCCGTTCGACCCGAACAATACGACCATGGTCGGCTGGGCCGAGGAAACCACCCTGGACGTGGAGTACGCGCACTCGATCGCGCCCGGCGCGAAGATCGTCCTCGCCGAGACCCCGGTCGCGGAGACCGAAGGCGTGACCGGCTTGCCGGAGATAATGAACGCCGAAGAGTCGCTCATCAACTCTGGCGTCGGCGACGTGATCACTCAGAGCTTCGGCGCGACCGAGCAGACCTTCCCCGGCGTCAGCAGCGGCAACGACTCAAGCCTGCTCAACCTGCGGTACGCCTTCAAGGACGCGTTCGCGCACCACGTGACCGTGCTGGCCTCATCGGGTGACACCGGAGCGGACAACTACGAAGCCGACGGTACGACCCTGTACCCGTACCCGGTGACCGCCTGGCCGGCCACCGACCCGCTGGTGACCGCAGTCGGCGGTACCCAGCTCAACCTGGACCAGGCCGGTAACAAGATCACGCCGGACGTGGTGTGGAACGACGGTTTCGGCGCCGGAAGCGGCGGCCACTCGGTAGTCTTCACCCGCCCGCTCTACCAGATCGGTGTGGCTAAGACGGTCGGCAGCAAGCGCGGCACTCCGGATATCTCGATGAGCGCGGCCGTCAACGGCGGCGCCTGGGTGTACTTGGGCTTCGCGGGAGTTGAGCACCCCGGGGTCAGCGACCCAGGCTGGTACATCTTCGGCGGCACCAGCGAGGCCTCGCCGATCTTCTCCGGCATCGTCGCGCTCGCCAACCAGGTGGCCGGCCACCGGCTCGGCCTGATCAACCCGGGGCTGTACCTGCTGGGTGCGCTGCACCACTGGGGCGTCCCCGGCACCGGCATCGTCGACGTCACCTCGGGCAACAACTCCTTCGGCGGCGTGACCGGCTTCAACGCGGCACCCGGCTACAACCTGGCTACCGGCTGGGGCACGATCGACGCGGCGAAGTTCGTCCCGGCGATCGCTCACCTCGGCTGACGCCAGCAGCTCAGCCGCACCACCATCAGCACGCCGGCCCGGGTCACCGGGCCGGCGTGTTCATGTCCGGCCGCCCCTGGCCACGGCCTCCGCGCTGAACCGGCCGAGCGCGGACCGCCGGCCCGGTCATCATCGTGCCGTCGCCTGGTTCCGGCCGTGCCCGCCACCGGCGCTTACTCGAACCGCTTCCTGATCCGCTCTCGCCAGACCTCGAAGCTGGGCATGCCGGGGTCCTCAGGGGGCAGGTCGTGCCGGGCCTCGTCGGTTACCGCGGCGGCTTCCTCGACGGACATGTCGCAGTACACCTTGGCGCCGAGTTCGGTGCCGGGCAGCACCAGGTCGGCCAGCAAGCGCGCCTTGACCGCGAACGCGGCACCCTGAGCAGCGTACGACCGGTACCGTCCGGCCAGCTTCGTCAGGTCGGTCAGCTCGCTGGCGTCGACTCCGCCCGCGTACACGCTGGCCAGGCCCGCTCCGCTCCACAGATCGCCCTGACGGGACCCCGGGAATGAGCCGATGTGTTTGGCAACCCCCTGGACATCCGATCCGTGGACGAACCAGAGCGCCCGGCCGATGCCCTGGTCGACGACACGGTTGGCGTACCCGCCGGGCTCCCATCCCGGAATCCGGCCCTGATACTGCTGCCAGACGTACTGCTCGGTGTGGAAGTAGGCCTGATGAAAGCCATAACCATCAAGTGCCAGCCAGCGCAGCAACGGGTCCCGCGGTTCGACCGCGCGCCAGCGGACCTTGGGCAGCCGCGCCATGGCCCAGCCCACCCCGATGTACGCCATGTAGAGGTGATTGGCCCCCCGGCTGGCCAGCAGGTCACGAACCCAGTGCTGGCCGGCGGGACGAACCCCGTCGCGCACCGCGAACGCCATCGCGCAGCCTTCATAGGAAAACCCGCGAAATGCTGGCTCTACCTTTTCGAGCGATGATTCGATAGCGGCCAGGGACTGACCGGCCATCGCGTATTCATAGCCTTCGAGGAATTTACTTCCCACCTTTTCAATATTGGCCTGACGGGTGGCATCCGGCGCGGTAAATCCCCGCTTAGCAAACGTGACCTCAGATTGATCGGGAAGGAATATCCGGCAGCGCAGTCTGCCCGCCCAGTTTGTTTCCATGAGATCATCGTGACAGCGGAGATGAACAGCGTCCAGCAGCGGTGCCATAGTCAGCAATACATGAGATAAAGGCGCGCGGTCCGCCCAATGCGCTTCAGTCACGTCGGGCTTGCCGCCTACCAGGAACTGACCGACACAGGGCTCGGTGCGCCAGTCAGTGCCAAAGGCGCGTGCTGCCATGTCGATGTCTACGGCATCGAGGGCGCACGGCGCGAGCCCCATCGCCGCGCAGACTATGTACAGGCTCTGCATCAGCACCCCCACGTGCATAAGCACCAGCCGGTACGCCAGCCCTTCGTATCGCCAGGACAGCCGACGGAAACGCGCCGTCATGCTGATCAGTACCTGTGCGGGGCCGTCCAGCGCCGCGGTGATGCGAGCGGCGCTCAGCAGCTCGTCAGCCGCCGCGTGATCCGAGCTGATCGGTTCGAGCCGGTGCCCGAGCGGGTCGTAGTGATAAACGCCGGTGGCCAGACCCGTGCAGTGACCGACCGTGAGGTAGAGCTCAAGTTCGTAGCAAGCGCCGCCACTGGGGTACGGGCGGCTGCTGTACGCCGGGCCCACTGAGGGCACGTCGGGAGGGTCATGCCCGGCTGGCGCGGCATTGACCAGCGAGCGCACTCGAGCGGTCCGGTACAGCAGGTCGCCGAGCTGCCCCGCCGTTACCGGGCTCCCCGTATAGCGGCGTGCCGAGCGCCGCGCTTCCATGGCTACCACAACCGGCGGGTCGCTCTGGCGCAGGTCTTCCCAGCGCGGTACGCGCAGCGGTATGTACCGGCTCGCCTGCGGCTTGACCACCGGTTCGGCCGGCCGGGTCGTCCTGGCCGGATAGGTCACGCCGAAATTGTGATCATGCCGCCCGAGCGTGCTCCGGGTATGGAACATCATCTCAACTGACGACCAGCCGACGATGGCGGTGTCCAGGTCTTCCGCGAAGACCGAGGTGGTACCGGCCCCTTGGGCGGCCACCACCATGCCGGCGGCGGCGAAATATTCAAGGACGCTCGCGGCCTGCTCAGCGGGCGACAGGGGAGCGGTGAACGCGGCCAGGGTGATCGGTCTGGCCAGCGGCGCGATTAGTCGCAGCGCCGCGGCCCGGTGCAGGACCACACGGTGCAGCGACAGCGGTGACTCCATGATGTACTCGTGCCCGTCGGCCCGCAGGCAGGCATAGACGGAGAGCCGGAACGGCACCCCGGTGGCCAGCGGAACGGGATAAAACCGCGACCGCAGGGTGAGCGGTATGACGGACAGCAGGGGCTGGCCTGACTCGGTGGCGAGCGACCGGACGATCAGCGGTTGCAGGCGCTCTAGCACGCTATGCAGCTCTGCCAGCTGGGTCCGCGCCTCGTCCGCGTCCTGGTAGGTTCCCCTGGCCGGGATCGCCGTCGCGCTGGTCGCATTCTCCAGCGAGATGGGTCCGAGGCTCATGCGGTACACCGTTTCGCGCACCAGGCGTGAAGATCGCCAGATGGTGATGTCGCCCCAGCGGCCGCGCAGCCGTACCGGGTCGCGGCCGGGGTCTGCCTCGACGCTCACATCGTCGCGGAGGGACCACAGCTCACGTCCTCTCGCCGCGCTGGAGTTACTGCTCTGTGCTGTCATCAGCTGTCACTATCGCGCCCTGCATCGGGATCGGGACCATATCAACGGCCATCAAGACGTGGCGGACGCAGCCCTAGCCAGCGGACGGCCTGTCCACGAGGGGGAGAACGCCAGAACGGCTCGCACCGCCCCCTGAGCGGGTTTCTGGCCCAGCAGCTAGGCTGCACCAGGCAGAGCCGCCGGGGTAGTGAAGATTTCATCTCTTCACCATTAATAGCCCACGAGGACCTTGTTATGAGGCCAACCAGGTACCGCGTCACAACCTTGACATGAATCTTTCATAGCCTCGGTCATGACGGGGTCACTGGAACTACAGCTCCCCCAAGGCGCATGCTCAAGGTAAAAGGTTGACACACACTAGCAAAAAGGGGATGCGATGGTATTGGATTCCACGCAGATAAGCATCCAGCTATTGGGCCCGCTGAACGCATCCCTGGGGAGCCGCACTATCACGCCGAACGCGGCCAAGCAGCGCAAGGTGCTGGCCCTGCTCGCGGTGAACGCCGGGCGGGTCGTCGCGGTATCCACCCTCATCGAGGAGCTGTGGGGTGACCGTCCGCCGCGCAGTTCGGCTACCACGCTTCAGACCTACATTTTTCACTTGCGTAACAGCCTGGCGGTGGACATGTCGCGCGAGCGTGTCGCTAGCGACTTCCTCCGCACGCGGCACTCTGGGTACCAGCTTGAATGCCGTACCGATGTCGAGGAGTTCCGCCGCCTCGCGCGAGCGGGGCGCGAGGCGGCGGAGGCGGGAGATCCGCGTGCCGTCTCGGAGTTGCTAGGCCACGCCCTTGACCTGTGGCGAGGGCCCGCGCTGTCCGATGTCCGGCAAGGCCGGATCCTTGAAACCGAGGCGGCTTCACTTGAGGAAACGCGACTCGGCGTCCTCGAACGCCGCATCCAGGCCGACCTCGCGCTACACCGGCACGCCGACATACTGGGGGAACTGACGCTGCTGGTGGCCCGGCATCCGATGAACGAGAACTTCTGGGGGCTGCTGATGACAGCTCTCTACCGGGCTGGTCATGCTGCCCGGGCGCTGGACGCCTTCCAGCGACTTCGCACCATCCTCGATGACGAGTTGGGCATCGACCCGAGCCTGCGGATACAGCGGCTGCACCAGGCCATCTTGTCCGGCGATCCGGCTGACGACATGGATGCGTTCCTCACCCAGGACCGAGGACCATGGTGACGCCCGGACTGAGCCCGCAGCGCAGAAGGCGCGTGGAGGAGTTACCGCTGAACCTTGACCCTGTAGTGACCCTCCGTCATCTGCGCTACCCCGTCATCTGCGCTACCCCGTGATCTGCGCTACCAGGAGCTCGACGACCTCCGGTGTGACCGGATTGTCCCCGTCAGCGACTGGCAGCGGGCAGACCTCGAACTCGGCGGGGGACAGGCCGGGAACCGCGACGCTGTCCGGCGCTTCGGTCAGCACTGTCACGGCGGTGGTCCGGCCCGCCCAGCCGGGCAGCGAGTCGTTCCGGCACGCCAGCAAGAAGGCAAGCCATGACCGGTACGTCAGCAGCAGCTCACCGAAGGTGTCGGCCGACGCGTCCAGCCCCTGACTGACGACCAGGGTCTGCAGCTCGCCGCGAAGGAGCTCCTCCATGCGCTGCACGCAGTGACCAGGGTCGCCATCAAGATCAGGGCACGGTAGCTGGGGCGCGCCTATGTTGGCTGCCAGTGTCGCGAACGTCTGCTCGATTCCTTCGCTGTCGGGCCATGACGGCCGCAACAGGACGGCGGTTGCCTCCCGCGAGCGCCCCAGCAGCGTCGCGATGTGCACGGACAGGGCAGCGGCACTGCAGTAGCCGATGACGAAGGCAGGACCGTCAGCGGGCTGGGAGCGTGCGAACGCGTCGGCGGCTTCGGCCGCTAGGTCGGCTATGGATATGTAGGGCCGGTTTTGGGAAAGGGCGTCGAGCGGATCGACCTGGTAGATCGGCCGGCCTTCAGCCTGGCCGCTGACCAGGTGACTGAGCCGGGGCGCCGATGAGAATGCCTGGAAATCGGCCACCAGGACCGGCTTGGCAGTGCCGGTAACGAGCTGCTGGACAATCTTGCCGCCGTCGACCGCGCCGTTATCTGTAAGAGGATTAGCCACGTTTCGATAGTCTCCAAGCCGCGGCGTGGACAGGCACCTTCGATGTTGCTGCCGGTACCTGGTCCGCTGGCTAGCACCGGCTTGCGCCACCGGTGAGATGGCCGGCGCCGTTCACAACAGGCACGCGGGGAAAGGCGGCGGCCCGCGGATTTCCACCTGCCGCCCAGGTTGTCACCGGACTACGGCACGGTCGAAGATCGTGTCGCCTGCGCCCAATCTCCGGGCGAGCAGACCGCCAATGCTGCTCTGATCCTCGGCTTGGTCGAGCGCGAGGAGCTCTGCGAGCTGCCGGATGCCCTGCCACCTCAGTCGTGAGTCCATGCGCGGGTGGAAGCCTGCTCGCGCGGTCTTTCGGCCCAGGTCGGGACCGTTCCGGTAGTTTCTCGCGGGCCGCGGTCGGTGTGCCGGCGGTGCGTGGTTATTTCCGGTCCTGGGCCATGAGGCTGAGGCGGCGGTCCAGGTCACCGACGGTGGAGGCCTTGAACAGGTCGGCCATCGATACCCGGATGCCGAGGGCGGTGCTGATCCGCCCGGCTAGCACCATGGCCTCGATGGAGCGGCCGCCGAGGTCGAAGAAGTCGTTGCCGGTGCCGCACCGGGCCACTCCCATGACCTCGGCGAACAGCTCGCACAAGATTTCCTGGCGGGGCGTGGCCGGGGGCTGGTACGGCAGCAGGGCGCTGAGTTCGGGGACGGGCAGCGCCCCGGCGTCGACGGTTCCCGCCGCGGTCACGGGGATCTCGTCGAGGACCACGATCGCCGCGGGCATGGCGCCGTTGCTCAGCGCCGCCCGGGCGTAGGCGTGCAGTTCGGGTACGTCCAGGCCGGGGCCCGATGGTGTGACGTAGGCGATCAGGCACTGGTCGGGCTGCCCGGCGCCGTGCTCGATGACCGCGACGCCGGCCAGCCCGGGAAAGGCCGCCAGGGTCGACCTGACCTCACCGATGCCTTCAGGGTCCATCAACGGCTCACCGTCCTTATCCGTGTGCGGCACGAAATGCCGGACTGGCGCGCAGCCAGCCGCGCTCTCACGGTCGCAGGGCAGCAAAGGACCCCGCATCTTCCCGGTTGCGCCGGCAGGCAGGGACATGACGACTTGGCTACGCCTCAGACGGGAAGTTCGGTGATGCTGAGGGCGAAGTCCAAGTTCCCCACCCCGTGGTTGGCGAGGCCTACCGTGACCACGCCCGCTCCTTCCAGCCAGTGCGCCATTTTCAGGCCGCCGACGTCCAGCGGGCGCAGCCCGAGGCTTTCGATGAACGCCTCCACACTTGCCTTGGCCCGCGCATTATCGCCAGCGATGAAAACGTCGGGACGGCCCTTCTCCAGGACATGACGGAAGATGGTGTTGAACGCCTTCACCACGCTGGCGCTGGCCGGGGCCGCCTTGGCGATTTCCTGCGCGATCGAGGTAACCAGTCACGGGTGCCTGGTTAATTGATCATGCTGGGTGGGGTGGCATCCAGGTGGTTCCGTTGAGGGCGTCGCGGATGGCGGCGAGTGGGTGGCGGCCGTGGCTGCGCGCGGTGGTGAGG
>JALYVS010000176.1 GCA_030853115.1 Actinomycetota bacterium | reverse complement strand
GTGAAGGCCTCACCGCGCAGCGCCTGCTCGACCAGGCCGACCGCCCGGGCGGTGGCGGCGAGCCGGGCGCCCTCCTTGCGGTACGCCGCGAGAACGGTGTCGATGGCGTGCGGCGGCAGCGTCCCGGCGAGCTCGGTCCGCGCCGTCCGGTAGCCCTCGCGGGCGCCCTCGACGCATGCCTTGGAGTGGTACCTGGCCATGGTGGCCAGCGCCAGCGGATAGCGGCGCAGCACGCCGTACAGCCGGTAATCGGGCGGCACGACCTCGAGCAGCCAGCCCACCGCGGTGGACTCGAAATCCTCGCTGCCCGGCGGGTGCACTCCGGCCGGCCACCCCGGCGGCATGTACGTGGCCATGCGCCCATCCTACCCGTAATCGAACGTATTTTCTACCAGCAGCGTCGGATCGTCACCTCAGGGACCAGGGTCCCCGTCCGATACGGCCCGCGTGGAGCACCGGATCAGGAGACTGGATTGACGAATATGCTGTGCGCCACCCGTCCGGGGACGGGCGGAACGGTGATCGGACCAGCACCCGAAGGAGGGGCATGCGCGGCGCCAGCCGGACGGGTCATCTCGCGATCGTGGCCCTGCTTGGTGCGAGTCTGGCCGCCTGCAGCCCAGGCCGCCCGGCCGGAACCGGCGGGGCCCCCAGCCCTGCACCGTCGCAGCGGGTCGCGGCGGCCAGCCGGGGTGTCTCCTTCGCGGCCGGCGGCACCACGACCTACGGGACGCTCGACGTCCCGGCCCATCGGCGCGGCCAGCATCTCGCCGCCGCGCTCCTGCTGGCCGGCAGCGGACCGACCGACCGTAACGGGGACGACGCTGGTGCGGGCCTGTCCCCGCACACCTTGCAGCTGGTGGCGGGCGTGCTGGCCCAGCTGGGCATCATGAGCCTGCGGTTCGACAAGTACTTCAGCGGCCAGACCGGCGGCGGTACCTACGCCTCCGATCCGGCCGCCATCACCTTGCCGGCCTTCGTCGACCAGGCCGACAAGGCGTATGACCTGCTCCGGAGCCAGCCCGAGACTGACGCCGGACGGCTCCTGGTGATCGGGCACAGTGAAGGCGGGATGTACGCGCTGCTGGTCGCCGAGTCGGTATCACCGCGGCCGGCCGGACTGGCCCTGATCGAGCCGCAGGACGCGCGGCTGCTGACCCTGGTCCAGTTGCAGACGGACGAGCAGGTCAACGCGGCCGTCAGCCAGGGCCTGCTCACTGCGGCCGCGGCCCGGAGCAACGCGGCGGGAGTACAGCGGGCGATCTCCGCGTTCCGGGCAGGGCAGCCGGTGAGCACCGGTGGCCTCGCGCCGGCCGTGGTGCAGTTGCTCGCCCCCGAGCTGCTGTCCGCCGCGAACGCGCGCTACGTGCGCAGCGACGATGCGATTTACCCGCCGGCGGTGGCGGCCCGGTTGCCGGGCGGCACCCGGGTGCTGGTCACCGAGGGCACGCAGGACACCAACGTACCGATCAGCACAATCAGGCCCCTGGTCAGTGCGCTGGCCGCCGCCGGGACCAGCGGCCCGGGGCTGCGCGTCCTGAACGGCGTGAACCACCTTCTGCACCTGCCGGGTGTCCCGGCCACCGATCAGGTGCTCGCCCCCGCGGCGGTCGCGGCCCTGCGCGACTGGGCGCAGCCCTACGCCGCCTGATCGCGCCGCATCCGCCGTCCCACGGGTTGGCCTCGTCGCTGTCAGGCGGCGCGCCCCGTGGTGTGGACCTGGTCCCGGAGGCCGGCCGTCCGGTCGTCAGCCGGCCCGGGCAGGAACGAGCCGTCCACGAAGTCGGGAATAGCGGGAACGACGAACTCGTCCGCGCCGCCGGGTCCGCTCAGCCCGTGCCGGGTACCCCGCCGCGCCTGGCTCGCTGTCCGCGCCAACCGGATCCGGCTCGCCCGGTCCCGCATCTCGCGGCTGCGCTGGGCGGCCAGTTCACGGAGAAACTCGGGATGCATGGTGCCTCCTCGGCGCCGGGGAACCTTGTCTGGTTCCCACATCTTCGAGATTCGCCGTAAGACCCCGTCCCTGGCATCGGGTGAATGCCTTATCTTCCGCGGCCAGGACGCACTTAGCTCCGGCTAAGCCTCGCCCCGGTTTCCGGACGCACCTATCCTGCTTCCCCCTCAGGGCCTAGCTCGTGGGCGAGATGCTCAATTCTGTGGTCGACCTGAGGGCGGGAGTAACCGCGCAGGACGTCCCGGAAACGGGCGGTCTGCAGCTCCTGGCAGACCGCCGCCCGCACATCCGGATCTGCCGACGCCAGCGCCTGATCCGCCCGGGCGAGAAGCTGATCGACTTGATCCCTGTCGTAGCCGCGCATCATCACCATAAATCTCGCCGTCATGCCTTAAGTATTTACGGACCGAGGACGGGCACCGCCTGCGAGTCCTGTCAGCTCGATATTCCCCTCTTTGACCCAGGGCTGATCTAGTGCCTGCGCGGCCTGATCGCAACGCTGGAACGGCTGCGCATCGACTGCCAGCTCGCCGGGGCCTAGGCCACCGGTTTCGACCCGCGGCACCTCGCCGAAGTCTTCGGCATCAGCGAGCACACCGCGGTCCGCTACGCCGTCAACGCACGGCAACTGACCGCACCGGCGCATCAAGGAGCCACCCCGGGTCCCCGGCAGCCCCTGGCCCGACACGGGAAGATCGCCGGGCCCCGCTCCCGAGCTGGCGATGAGGGACACTGAACTGCCGTGCTCCGCGCTTGACCTTCGAGTCAGCTTGAAGGTTTATCGTCCTGGTGTGACGACATACCGGGTTTCTGAACTGGCGGAGCGGGTCGGACTGCCCCCCAGTACCTTGCGGTTCTACGAACAGGCCGGGCTGGTTCCCGCGCGGCGGTCGGAGTCGGGTTACCGGCTGTTCGACGACCAGGCCATGGAGCGGATCGAGGTCATCACCACGGGAAAGCGGCTGGGACTGCCGCTGGCGGAGATCCGCGACCTGCTCCAGGCGTGGGAGGACGGGCTGTGCCAGGACGTCCGGGAGCGGCTGCGGCCGATGGTGCAGAACCAGATCGCGAGCGCGGAACGGCGCGCGGCCGAGATCGATGCGTTCATCGACCGCCTGCGGAAGGCCTCGTCGCTGATCGACAGCCCGGCCCCGCCTGGCCGGTGCGGCCCTGGCTGCGGCATCGTGCCACATGAGGCACCGTCTGAGGCGGTGCCCGCCGTGCACGTGCTGACGACCCGGCGGCGAGACGCTGAACCGAAGCCGCCCATCGCATGCGCGCTTACGGCGGCTGACCAGGCCGACCGGATCGGGGAATGGCGACGACTGCTCAGCCAGGCCGACGGCCGGGAGCCAGTCGACGGCGGGCTAGCGTTCCAACTCCCGGCCGGGCTGGCCGGGCAGGTCGCGGAACTGGCCGCAGCCGAGCAGCAATGCTGCCCGTTTCTCGAGTTTAACTTGCATCTCATCGCGGGCGGGCTGCAGTTCCAGGTGCAGGTGCCAGAGGGCGCCGCGCCGCTGCTGGCTGACGTGTTCGGCACTGGCGACACGCCAAGCTGACCACCTCAGCGGCCGATGTGCGCGACCCCGAACCTAGGCGCCGCCGCATAACTGCGGGACTCGTGATGACAAGTCCATCGTGGCCTTGATGATCAATTGCCCGGGCGGCCTGACGGCGCCGTGGCCCCCTCCGCGATCGGTGTCGGGACGCCGTTTGACCTCCCCTGAGCACGCACGGGGGACCGTTCGGGCCAGGAGGATCGTGCGTTCAATAGAATGGAAGCTGCCACCCGGTCGGGTGACAGCTCACGAACGCCGAACGAACGAGACCCACGCATGTCCGTACAGGACCAGACCGCCAGCACCCACGACGTCATCGCGACCAGGGATGACCTGCGCAACGTCGCCATTGTCGCGCACGTGGACCACGGCAAGACCACGCTGGTCGACGCGATGCTGTGGCAGTCAGGCGCGTTCCGCGCGAACGCGCACGTGGCCGAGCGGGTCATGGACTCCGGTGACCTGGAGCGCGAAAAGGGCATCACGATCCTGGCCAAGAACACCGCGGTCAGCCACGGCGGCCTGACCATCAACATCGTCGACACGCCGGGTCACGCGGATTTCGGCGGCGAGGTGGAGCGCGGCCTGTCGATGGTGGACGGCGTGCTGCTGCTCGTCGACGCGAGCGAGGGGCCGCTGCCGCAGACCCGGTTCGTGCTGCGCAAGACCCTGGAGGCCGGGCTGCCGGTGATCCTGGTGGTGAACAAGGTGGACCGGCCGGACGCGCGGATCGCCGAGGTGGTGGACGCCTGCTACGAGCTGTTCATCGACCTGGACGCGAGCGAGGAGCAGATCGAGTTCCCGATCGTGTACGCCTCGGCGCGGGCCGGGCGAGCCTCGCTGACCCGGCCCGCCGACGGCGGGATGCCCGACTCGCCGGACCTGGAGCCGTTGTTCGCCACGATCAAGGCCACCGTGCCGGCCCCGGCGTTCGAGGTCGGCGCGCCGCTGCAGGCCCACGTGACGAACCTGGACGCCTCGTCCTACCTGGGCCGCATCGCGTTGTGCCGGGTCCGCAACGGCACGATCTCGCGCGGCCAGCAGGCCGCCTGGTGCCGCCGGGACGGATCGATCCAGAAGGTCAAGATCACCGAGATGTACCTGACGGAGGCGCTCGAGCGGGTTCAGGCCGATTCGGCCGGGCCCGGGGATATCGTGGCCATCGCCGGCATCCCGGACATCATGATCGGCGAGACGCTGGCCGACGTGAACGACCCGCGGCCGCTGCCGCTGATCACGGTGGACGAGCCCGCTATCTCGATGACGATCGGCGTGAACACCGCGCCGCTGGCCGGCCAGGCGGCGGGATCGAAGGTCACCGCCCGGCTGGTGCGGGACCGGCTGAACCGTGAGCTGGTCGGCAACGTCTCGCTCGACGTGCTGCCCACCGAGCGGCCGGACACCTGGGAGGTCCGCGGCCGGGGCGAGCTGGCGCTGGCCATCCTGGTGGAGACGATGCGGCGGGAAGGCTACGAGCTCACCGTGGGACGGCCCGCCGCCGTCACCCGGGAGGTGGACGGGGCGGTCTGGGAGCCGATCGAGCGGCTGTCCGTCGACGTGCCCGAGGAGTACCTGGGCACGGCCACCTCGCTGATCTCGGTGCGGCGGGGCCGGATGGAGTCGATGACCAACCACGGCACCGGCTGGGTCAGGCTCGAGTTCATCGTGCCCGCCCGGGGGCTGATCGGCTTCCGGACCCAGTTCCTCACCGAGACCCGCGGCACCGGGATCGCGCACCACGTGTTCGAGGACTACGAGCCGTGGGCCGGGCCGATGCGCGGCCGGGCCAACGGTTCGCTGGTCGCGGACCGGTCCGGCCCCGCGGCCGCCTACGCGATGTTCAACCTGCAGGAACGCGGCTCGCTGTTCGTCACCCCCGGCACTCACGTGTACGAGGGCATGATCGTGGGGGAAAACTCCAGGACCGACGACATGGACGTCAACATCTGCCGCGAGCGCAAGGTCACCAACGTGCGCCAGTCCACCAGTGAAGAGCTCGAGCGGCTCGTCCCGCCGCGGCTGCTCAGCCTGGAGCAGGCGCTGGAGTTCTGTGCCGACGACGAATGCGTGGAGGTCACCGCCGCGGCCGTCCGGCTGCGCAAGACCATCCTGGACGCCAAGCAGCGCGGCCGCGCCCGCGGCCCCCGCGGCCAGGCCACCTGACCCCGCCCGACCTGGCCCGCGAGACCTGACCCCGCCCGACCTGGCCCGCGAGACCTGGACCCACCCGACCTGGCCCGTCAGCCCGCAAGCGCCGTGGCCCGGTCACCAGGCCAGCCCGCGACCTCGGTCATGGTCCATGCCGGTGCGTCAGGGGAGCCCGCAGCCCGGTGGGCACGCGCCGCCGGACGAAGGCAGCCCCCCGGTCGGCCAGGGCCTGGCCGGCTGAGGGTTCCTCCATCAGCCGGACGCAGGCGGCGGCGAAGTCCGCCGGGGAATCGGCGATGAGCAGGTGGCACCCGGTGGTGGCGCCGAGACCTTCGGCGCCGATCGAGGTGGACACCACCGGACGCCGGTGCGCGAACGCCTCGAGTACTTTGATCCGCGTTCCCCCGCCGGCCCGTAGCGGGACCACCGCGGCGTGCGCCGACTCGTACCACGGGGTGACGTCGGCGACCCGGCCGATGACGGTTACCTCGGGCTGATCGGCCAGCCGGCGTACGATGGCCGACGGATTGGCCCCGACCAGGTGCGCCCGGAAGGGACGGCGGGCCCCGGTCCGGAGCAGCGGCAGGACCTCGGCGCAGAAGTAGCGGGCCGCGTCGTCGTTGGGGTAGTAGCCGAAGTTGGCCACGAAGACGAAGGTGAACGGCGTCCCGGCCGGCGGCGGCGCGACCGGCCCGGGCCACCGGACCACGTTCTCCAGCACCGCCACCTCGGGGCCCGGATGCCGGAGCGCGACCCGGTCGCGGTCGGCCGCGGAAGCGACGTAGACCCGGTCGAAGCGGGGAAGCACCGCCGCCGCGAGAGCCTCGTAGCGGTCAGCTTCCGACTCCTGCGCCCTGGCCGCTCGCTCGTGGCCGTCCTCGCGGAGCAGCCGGGCGATGCGCGTGCGCGTCGTGGTCTCCTCGTCGTCGAGGTCCAGCGCGCAGCCGGGACGACCCGCAGCCGGCCAGGCCAGGTACGGCTCGGCGAACGGGGCCAGATAGAGCCGGAGCACGTGCACCGCCCGGTAGTCCGGCCCGGCCGCTACCTCCGCGGCCTCCCGCACCGCCGCGGAGGTAGCGTACCGGCACAGCGCCGGGCGCGGGTAGCCGAGCAGCGCGGTCAGCTGCTCGTCCGGGTCGCGGACACCTTCGATCAGCTGGAACAGCGGGTCGACGTGGCGCTCGGCCGGATACGTCAGGATTCGCGCGGACCAGCGGCGAACCGCCTCGCCGGGCGGCTCGGACGGCCCCGAGATATCGATGACGAGCAGGTGAACGGTGTAGTCTGCCGCCAGCGCCTCCAGCGTCGCGCCGGCCCGCATGGCGAGGCCGTTGCCGCCGAGGGCAGGCATGATGGGGCTCAGGAACAGCAGCGCTGGCCTGCCACTGGTTCCCATCTCAGCCGGGTCCAGCCGCTCGCATGCCGGGCGGGGACATCTTTCGAAAGGACACTTCGCACCATGCAAGATCGGCCCATGAAGAGCGACGGACTTGAAGTCGACGAGGTCGAGGACGGTTTTGTCGTCTATCAGGCCGACCGGGCCCGGGTCCACTACCTGAACCCTACTGCCCGGCTGATCCTCGAGCTTTGCGACGGGACCCTGACCTCGGCGCAGATCACCGGGCTCATCGAAGAGGCGTTCAGCCTGGACCAGGCACCCAGGCCCGAGGTCGACGACGCCCTCGCCGCGCTAGCAACCGAGGGGCTAGTTCAGTAGGCACCGCTATCCCCGGCCGCCATCCCGGGCACCGCTATCCCCGGGCCGCGCCATTCCGGGCCGCGCCATCCCGGGCCGCGCTAGCCGGAGCGGCACAGCCGGGCGCAGGCGGCGGCCTTGGCCCGCCATTCCACGTTCGCCGGCTCACAGCCCGCCGCCAGCTCGTAATACCTGCGGGCCGCCGCGAACTGGCCCCCCCTGGAGTGGCACACGGCGAGCAGGTCGTAGGCGAAGACGCCGAACAGCCGCCGGTCGTAGGCCCATGACATGTCCAACCCGGTGGCCTGGTCCGCCCCGGCCAGCCGTTGCAGGTAGCCGATCGCCTCGTCGTCCCGGCCCGCCGCCATCAGCGCCTGCGCCTGCAGCCAGACGAACTGGAGGTTGGACGGGAACAACAGCTGGGCCTGGTCCAGCCTTGCGGTGACATCCTCGCCCGCCGCCAGACCCTTCTCGATCAGGTGCAAGAACGGGATCGCGTCCTCGGGCTGCCGTACGGCCCTCCCGGTCACCAGGCGTATCGCCTCCTCCCAGGCCCGCGCGGCGCCTGCCTCATCGCCGAGCGCCCCCCGGATGGTAGCCAGGTGGCACCAGCTGAAGACCCGGGACGGATCCTGCGCCAGTGACCGTTCGAGGAGCGGCAGGTTGCGCAAGTGCTTACGGTGCTGGTCGCCCTCGTATCCTTCGTGATCCATCACGAGTTTGGTTTGGCCGATGAGGCCGCCGGTCGCCGCGCGGCGGGATTCGATAGCCGGCCAGATGTTCTCGTGGATGATCCCGCGGAAACGAAGGGCCGGGTCGTTGCGGAAAAGACGCAGCTCCCAGTACGGCGAGTGGCCGGGCCGGGGGTGCAGCAGCACGCGGTGGCCGATGTAGGCGGGGTTCCCGAGCTGTGCCCTCAGCCCGTCCGCGGTACCTGCCCGGACCCGTTCGTCGGCGTCGATGTAGAGAATCCACTCACCCCGGGCCAGGTCCAGCGCCTGGTTACGAGCGGCCGAGAAGTCATCGGTCCAGCTGCGCTGATAGACCCGCGCGCCTGCTCCGCGGGCGATCTCCGGGGTCCGGTCGCCGGAGCCGGTATCTACCACGACGATCTCGTCGACGAGGCCCTCCAGCGAACGCAGGCACGAGCCGAGGAATCTTTCCTCGTCCCTGGCGATCAGCGCGGCGGAAAGTAGCATGACCGGACTGTGCTGTCCTGGGGCAGCGAGCGGCGCGGTGCCGGTTAACCCTGGCCGGTGAACCTGAAGCGGTCCCGGAACGGACTGTCCTGGCCCAGCGGGATGAACATGCCCTGCAGGCTGGTGTCATTGGACAGGTCGACTTCGATGGTCGCGCCGCCGGCCACCAGGCCACGGTAAACGGTGCTCAGGCCGTCCGGTCCGCAGTTCAGTGCCGACTCCCGGATCGTTCCCGTCTTGCCGCGGCCCAGGACCTCGAAGAAGGAGCCCCCGAAGGAGACAGAGAAACCAGTGACCGTCCCCTGGACCGCCAGTTCGTAGCGCAGCTCGTCGCGGCCCGGCACGAACTCCAGGCCGGCCAGCCCCACCGCCGGTCCATCGGCGAAGTCGTCCTCGTTGAGCTGCTGCAGCACGGCGAAGAACACGGCGTCGGGCACCCGGGTCATGTTCGAGCAGAACATGTTCGAGACGATGACCTGGTTCGAACTATGCAGGGCCTCCGCCTTCGTCTGCGCCGAGGCGGTATCCATCGAGAACGACGCGATAAGGGGAACGGCGAAGGCTCCTCCGGCGACGGCCGCCTTCAGCAATGCACGCCTGCTCGGCGAGAGGATCTCGCCGGAAATATCATTAGTCATATTCATCAGCTCCCCATTGGCTGCCGATAGCGTAGCGACCGGCCAGGAGCAGGTCAATAATATCGAGAAAGCGGCCGGGACGCCGCTCACCTGAGGAAATGATTAGGGTGGGTTTTTACGGATTCTCGTCCGGGCACCTAGTTCACGGCCGGACAATTACCGGCGCAAGCACCCGCAAGTCCGGATTTCGTATGGTGCCCATTAAATCCATAGTATCGGTTATGACCTGCGGTACCCGTTAGTGCTGTGCTTAATGCGCGCGGACCCTAACCGGCCACCACGTGGCTGCGGGAGGCGAGGGCCTGGCGTCCACCCGGGGGCCTGAGGGTTCCATGGCCATCCCCGGCGATGTCCGGGACATCCGCTTAGCCGGCAGTCCCGCTGGCCACACCAGGACCGCCCGTGACGGCCATCGCGGCGGGTCCGGCCGGCACGGTGAACCGTTGTGCCGGCCCGGGCCGGCATGATGAACCCTTGTGCTGGCACAGGCCGCGGAGGCCGCACAGGCACGGGCGCCGCAGAGCTCGCGGGGCCAGAGAAGCCGCCAGGGTGAATGTTTACCGTTAAAGATCCCG
Organism: Actinomycetota bacterium; assembly: GCA_030853115.1. Taxonomy (GTDB): domain Bacteria; phylum Actinomycetota; class Actinomycetes; order Streptosporangiales; family Streptosporangiaceae; genus Palsa-504. Next base: position 1,497 of record JALYVS010000176.1, on the reverse strand, counting down.
GTCACGGCGTAGCCGTTCGAGGACGGGTTCCGCGTCCTCGGCGCTGACCCGGATCATCGCCCGGACCGTATCCGCCAGTGAGACGCGCGGCACGCCGAGCGTCACCGCGGCCGAGTCCGCCCACTGCGTCAGCTGGCGGTAGAGCTCCGGACTCAGGTCCAGGGTGATCCTGACCGGCTTGGACCGGATCGCGGTCCGGCCCGCCGGGCCCGCGTCGGGTTCGGCCCGGCGGCCCGCCGCCGCCGCCATCTGCGCCTTGCGCTGTTCCCGCTGGCTGGTCACGTTCGCACCGTGGTCAGCGGGGCGCAGCGCTCGATGAGGTCACGGGCCACCTGCCGCCACACCTCGCAGCCCGCCTGCCTGATCGGCAGGCCGAAGCTCTGGGCGTAGACCTCCAGTCGCGGCACCGCCGTCCCGAGCACGTCGTAGCCGAGGCCTTCGAGCGCCTCCCGGGCATCGGTGGTGGAGTGCGCGCGAGCGATGCACCGGTTCAGCAGCACGGCCGACCGGACGGGCACGTCGCGGACCGCCTGGATCTCGGCGATCTCGTCCCGGACCGGTGAGGTTCGGTTGATCTCGATCGGGCTCGGCGCGCACGGGACCACGATCTCGTCGACGTACCGCAATGCCGACCTGGCGATACCGGCGTGGTCCTCGATCTGCGGCGTGTCGATGATCACCACGTCTTCGGCCTCGGCGATCTCGGGCAGCCGGCGGTGCAGCTCGCGGGACGGCAGGGCCACGATCCGGAACGGGAAGGCGGCCTGCGGTGAGGCCAGCCGCGGGTCCATGGCGGCCAGGTCGGACCACTCCAGGGCGCTGCCTGACGGGTCGGCGTCCACTAGCAGCACCTTGTTTCCGGCCTGCGCGAAAACGTGAGCCAGCCAGACTGCGGAAGTGGTCTTACCGGTGCCCGGCTTGAGGTTGGCCAGGGCAAGGCGCAGCCCTGTCATCCAGGCATTATCGCAGCGTCTGTGGCGTTTGGTAGCGAGTCGCCGACATCGGCGTCAGCCAGGTCACCCATGCGAGCCCCGCCGTCCCGCCCAGGATGGCACCGAAAAGGGTCTCGCTCAGCCGCCATCCGCTCTGCCGTAATGCAGTAACTACTGCGAACAGTGGTGCATATCAGCTGAGGAAGGGGACAGAACGCTGGCTGAGGAAGGGGAACAGAACGCTAGCTGGTGGCGCGGGCGTGCCGCGGGGAGCGTCCGCGCTTACGGGCCGGGGCCTGCTTCCTGGCCAGTTCCTCGGGCAGCTGCAGCAGCGGGTTGGACGCGCTGTCCACCACGTTCTCGGCGATCTCGATGACCCGCCGGCCGCCGGACCTGGCCACCTTCCTGAGCAGGTCGAACGCCTGCCGAGGCCGCAGCCGGTGCCGTTCGGCGAGGACCCCGATGGCCTGCTCGACCCGGACTCGCGCGGTCAGCGCATGCTCGAGCTGGGCGACCGTGACGGCGAGCCGGGCGGCCTCGCTCTCCTCGCCGACCGGTTCGGACC
>JALYVS010000175.1 GCA_030853115.1 Actinomycetota bacterium | reverse complement strand
CCTGCCGGGGGCGCGAGGCTTCAAGCTGAACCTGAAAGCAGGGTACGTGCGCACACCGCGGATCGGCGGCGCATTGGCTCGCCAGCGCGCGATCAGCCGGCGAAATCATGTCCGCCCGGATCACCCGGACCGTGGTCATCAGCTGGTGTTCGACGTGCGGTCATAAAAGGCAAGTCCTCCCTTGGAAGTGCCTAGCGTTAATGACAGCCTCTGCCAGCGAGCGGAAGGACCGTCGGTAGTGCGATGACGACCCGGCGCCGGCCCGTAAATACTCGGCGCCCTCGGACGTAGGAAGCAATGACGTAGGAAGCAATATTGTCCGCAGCGGCACCGGCGTGCCACCCTGTTAGCGAAATTCGTCCCCAATTTTCACTAAGCCGCGCAGTTGAGTAGATCCCTCACGTACGCACGTGAGGTAGCCGTGATCGACCTGCGCCTCACACACCCCTCAGCCGAGTCCAGCATAGACCTGCTGTCCCGCTATTTGATCTTATATCTTGCTTCCCCTGGTCACGTTCCGGATCCCTCATTGATCTTTCAACACGCCGGCGGGCCTGCAACGCATTGCAATCTTTTGACCTTCTATTTGCCGGGAATGAGAGGAACGGACGGGTACTCTACGCGGGCTGGCGCACCACAGGGGCGCGACAGTCCTGTGTTAGTTGGCGTGACATGTGATGTGAACAATTCGTTTGAAGCGGGAGCATATATGCCGCCGTGCGGTGGCCGGCTTGCGGGCTCGGAGGCTGACGGTGCGGGCCGGCGTGTGCGCGGCCGCCCGGGCTCCGGCCCGATGCGCTGCTCGTCAGCGGACGGCGGAACCGGCCAGTGGACGCCGGTAGCCCAGCCGAGGCGCTCGAAGACCCGGATCAGGCCGGCGGAAGGGTCGATCTGGTGCGGGCAGCTGCCATGCCGGGCACAGCTCGGCGCGGCGTGGTGCCCGTTGTGCCAGCTTTCCCCGAAGGAGATCAGCGCCAGTGGCCACAAGTCCGTCGACCGGTCGAAACGGCGGCTCGGATGCGGTCGCGCGCCGATCATGTGGCACAAGGAGTTCACGCTCCAGGTGACATGCTGGAGCAGCAGCACCCGAACGAGCCCCGCCCACAACAGGGCGGTCCACGCGGCCCGCAGGTCACCACCGATAACCCAGCCCGCGGCGAACGGCACGATCAGCGAGACCGCGCACAGGGCGGGGAAAGCCCGGCCGATCCGGGTCATCGCCGGGTCTGCGAGCAGGTCCGGGGCGTAACGGTCGGCCGGGGTCGGGTCGTCGCGGAACAGCCAGCCCGCATGGGCGTCGATCAATCCGTGGAACAGGGCACCGGGACCGGTGCCGTACCGGTAAGGCGAGTGCGGGTCACCCGGGCGGTCGGTGAAGGCGTGGTGCCGCCGGTGAGTGGCGACCCAGCCGATCACGTCGCCCTGAAAGCTCATCGAGCCCATGATCGCCAGCGTGATCCGCAGCCAGGACGGGGCGGTGAAGCTGCGGTGCGTGAACAGCCGGTGGAAACCGACCGTAACGCCGAGGCCGGTGATCATGTACAGGCCGACCGCCAGCAGTACGTCGGCCAGCTCGATGCCGTGCCCCCAGAGCATCGTCACGGCGACGATCAGCCCGGCGAACGGGGCCATGACGATCAGCGCGGTCACGCCTACCTGCAATCGCCGCTGGCCGGCCGGCGTCACCCCGGGCCCGTCGGGGAAAGGCCCGGTACCGTCGTACCTGACCGGCATTTCCTCATCTATCACAATCGCTCCTATCGCCCAGCGAGGGCAGGTATCGCCTGGATAGCCAGGTGATGTGCGGACCGGGCGCGGAGCAACGGTTCAGACCGCACGCTGATGGACGTAGCACCATCGCCGTCGTGTTCCCGGCTCCAGACCCCGGGTGAGTGGGTGGTCGGTCTCCTGATAGTGCGCGCTAGCGTGCCGGTTGGGTGAATCATCAGAACACGACACCCAACCGCAGCTCAGACATAGCCTAAGCGATTGCCAGCGGCTCCCACGGGCGCGGCAGGCCCGGCAGTGATCCGACTGAGGCGTAACCGGCACCAGCCCGTCGAGATGCTCACAGCGCGGCGCCGAACCGTTCTGGCCCATCGCCGACGCGTCCAAGCCCATGCTCTGACCGGACATCTTGCCAACGCCTCCTTACCTCTCACCAGAGTGCCGGCATCGCCGGCTGGCTACTTGCAGTTAAGCCCAGGTGTGGCGGCACGGGAAACAGGCATTTCGAGCAGAGCCCATCATCTGGGCTGATTACCCCCGCACCCTACGGCCTGGACCGCTGCACCAAGGAGGCCAACGTACGCTGGGCGGCAGGGTAACAGGCCTGCGGCAGGGGTGACGGGCATGGAGCTGCGTCAGCTTCGGTATTTCGTGACCTTGACCGAAGAACTTCACTTCGGCCGCGCCGCGGCCCGAGAGCACATCGTGCAGTCAGCGCTGAGCCAGCAGGTCCAGCGACTCGAGCGCGAGCTGGGCGTCCGCCTGCTGGAACGCAGTACTCACCATGTCTCTCTGACAGCTGCCGGGGCGGCTTTCCTGGGTGAAGCCCGCCAGATCCTGGCTCACGTGGACCGGGCCGCCGCGATCGCCCGCAGCACTACAGCTACCTCTCCCACGCTGCGGGCCGGCATCATCGACTCCAGCTACGACTCGATGCCGCAGATCCTGCACGAGGTCCAGGCCCGGTATCCCGGCCTTGTCGTCCATCAGGTAGAAGCCAGCGTGCCCGAGCAGTACCAGCAGCTCGCCGACGGCCGGCTGGACGTCGGAATCGGCCGGGCCGCGCTCGCCCCGCCCCAGATCGCCTCCTACCTGTTCCGCCACGATCCGCTCGGGGTGCTGGTCCCGCGCGAGCACCGGCTCGCCAACCTGGCGGCCATCCCTGTCGCCATCTTGGCCAGCGAACCGCTGCTGCTCTCCGAAGAAGCCCGCGCCCCGGAGTTCAATCAGTTCACTGTCGAGATGTGCCGGGCTGCCGGGTTCACGCCCACCGTGCACGAGGGCACGGTGGAGAGCATCCGGGCGGCCGCCGGGCTGGTCGCCCGGGGACGCTGCCTGTACTGCGTGCCGTCCTCCTGCATCTCTGCGCTGCCCGGAACCATCTGGCGGCCGCTGACCGAACCGGCCTCCTACTACCCGTGGTCCGTGCTGTGGCGCGCGGGCGAGGCCTCTGATCACGTGCATGCCATCGTCAACTGCGCGCGGGTCATGTCCAGCAGGCTGGGCTGGCTGGTCAGCACGGATCACAGCCCGGGCTAAGCGGCGGGGCTGGCGGTATTAGTTTTCTTTGGCTTCTTGCCCTTGGCTTTGCCCGCCGGGGCGGGGGGCGGACTGGTGCAGCCGGCGCAGGCCGGCTGGCCGGTGAAGTAGGCCGGGACGCTGGGCGAGTCCGTAGCCGGGTTCGTCGCCAGCAGCACCGGCGGGCGGGAAGTCTGGTTGAAGTCGAATTCCTGCTCGATGTTGCCAAGGATGGACTGGGTTTCGCGCACGTCAGGGCGGGGATCGGGGCGCCCGTCGGTGGCGGGGTTGAGCCGTTGGCCGCTGAGGAAGTCATCCTCGATGAACTTCAGGTAGGCGTCGCTGCTGAGCGTCTGGTGGTCGATGTAGCCGCGCTTGGCGTACGGCGAGATCACCAGGCCAGGGACGCGCAGGCCGTAGCCGTTCTGGTCGACGGCGGGCGGCACCACGTGATCGTAGAAGCCGCCCCAGTCGTCCCAGGACAAGAAGATAGCGGTCGAGTTCCAGTCGGGGCTCTTCATCGCCGCGTTGATGATCGAGGTGACGTAGGACTGGCCCTGATGAACGCTGGCCGGAGGGTGGTCGCTGTCCGGCCCGGAGGGAGTAATCCAGCTGACCGCCGGGAGCGTGCCCGCCTTGGCTGCGGTGTAGTAGTTGTTCAGGTCCTGGACGTTGGCGACCTGATGATCGGCCTGCACGTCGCCGAACAGCGGGAGGGGATTCCAGATTCCCGGCGTCTTGGCGTTCTGCTTGACCGGCGCGCAGGTCTCTGCCGTGTCCGTGTCGCAGTCCGGCTGCACCCCGGTCTGCACGTAGTAGGCCCAGCTCACGTGCTGCGCGTACAGCAGCCAGGTGATGTCGGTCCAGGCTAGGTCGACCGAGGTTTGGCCGGTGGTCACCTCATCGTTCACGGCCTGGCCGAACTGGCTGCCCCCGTACGGGCCCACGATGTCGCCGGCACAGCTCGCCGGCGTCCGGTTCTTGCACTTGGCCGACCAGGCCGAGACCATGTACAGATGGTCCGGCAGGGACCAGGACTTGACCGGCTCGAACATCCGGTCCTGGAGCACGAAATCCTTGGCGTAGGTCCAGTAGTTCGGGATTTCCGCGCCCGTGTGATACCCCATGACGTCAGGCGTAGTGCCGCTGCGACAGGCGGGGTCGTCGGGATTGGCGCAGCTCGATTTAGCCTTATCGCGCTGGGCGATGAAGCCGTCCATTTTGCCGCCGTTGACGTCGGCGACGGCATTAACCTCGCCGTGCGGGCCGCCTCCGTTAACGTCCGCCGTGTCGTGGTAGGGCCGTGTGCAGCCGCCCGCGGGGTTCGGCACGCATACGGTCGGTACGCCGTTACTCATCGGGATGCCGGCCGCGCCGGGATAAGTGCCGAAGTAGCTATCGAACGACCGGTTCTCCTGCATCACGATGATCACGTGCTTGATCTTGTGGATGCCTGCGGCCACGAGATACGTGCCGCTCGGGCCGCCGCTAGCCCGTTCGGACGAGCTGGCAGGAGAAGAAGTAGATGAGGTGCATGCTGCCAGGGAAGTGGTTGCCAGCACAGTCGCCGCTGCCGCCGCCATCACCGTCCCGCGTGTCACGCTTCGCCGTCGCATGCGCTCACGGTAAGGACTGGCGATGAGAACGTGCTGTGCTCCGCGTGTGCGCACCTCAAGCCGGCGGCGGTCAATCACTGGGCCTTACACCCAGGAGATTCACAGCCGCGCCCGAGCCAGGCGACCGCGTAGCGATGCCCCAGTGCCTCACCTGCCGGAGGTCATGGCTATAGCGTTGTCCCATGACGCGGCGCACCGAGCAGATCAGCCTCCACCTCAACGCCTATCTCACCGCGCACAGCAGCCCGCCGGACGCCGTCCTGCGGGAGCTGGGGAACGAGACCGCTGACCTTTTCCCGAACGAGACCGGCCTGGCGATCGCTCCCGAGCAGGGCACGCTCATGACCCTGCTCACCCAGATCGCCGACGCCGCGTCGGCTATCGAGATCGGCACCTTCACCGGGTACTCCTCGATCTGCATTGCCCGGGGGCTGGCCGACGGCGGTAGGCTGCTGTGCTGCGATATCAACGAGGAATGGACCGCGGTAGCCAGGAAGTACTGGGAGAAGGCCGGCCTCACGGACCGGATAGAGCTGCGGCTCGGCCCGGCCATCGGCACGCTGCGCTCACTGCCTGACGAAGAGCTGTTCGACCTCGCCTTCATCGACGCGGACAAGGACGGCTACCTCGGCTACTGGCGGGAGGTCGTGCCGCGGGTGCGCCCCGGCGGGTTGATCATGGTGGACAACACGTTCTCCCACGGCCGCGTCATTGACGCCGGGAACGACAATCCGACCGTGATCGCGATCAGGGACTTCAACGACCACGCTGCCGCCGACGATCGCGTGGACCTGGTCATGGTCCCGGTCGGCGACGGCCTGACGCTTGCCCGTAAGAAGAAGTTACCGGACTAGCTGCGCGGTGCCGCTCCCCGCGCCCGGGGCGACGGTACCGGGCGCAGCGGGACCGGCGGCAGGGCAGCATCATCGGCGCCATGCGGTTCGGCCCGCGTCGGCGGTGCGGCCGTGGATCCCCGGACGATGAGGTCCGGCGCGAGGTAGAGGACCTTCACGGGTCCCTCGCCGCCGTTGATCCGTTCTAGTAGCAGCTGGGCCGCCTCGGTCCCCAGCTGGTAGTGCGGAAAGCGTATCGAGGTCAGCGGCGGTCTGAGCCGGTCGATGAACGGCATGTCGTTGAAGCCGATCACCGAAATATCCTCGGGGCACCGGCGGCCGGTTTCCTCCAGCGCGGCGTAACAGCCAATGGCCAGCATGTCGTTGGCGGCGGCGACCGCGGTGAAATCACCAGCTCCGGCAAGTAGTTCCCGGCCGCAGCGAGTGCCTTCCTCGATCGTGTACCTGGCGCCGTACGCGATCAGGTTCTCATCGACCGCAAGCTCATGTGCCGCCATGCCAGCCCGGAACCCGCGCAGCCGGCTGACACCGGTGGACGCCTCCTGCGGACCTGCGATGTGCGCGATCCGGGTATGGCCGAGACGGGCCAGGTGAGTGACCGCCATCCGCGTGCCCTGGTCGTTATCAACCGAGACCGAGGGAAAGCTGTAGTCAGGCGCGAGCCGGTTCATCAGCACGACGGGCAGCCCGGCGGCGGCCGCCTCGGCGATCAGCTGATCGTGTAGCGTCGCGGTGGCCAGCACGAAACCGTCGACGTGACGCGCCCGCATCTGCTCGAAAATCATCCGCTCACGGCTGATATCGGAATCGGTGTTGCCGAGCAGGGCGACGTAGCCCGCCGCGGCCAGCTTGTCCTCCAGACCGCGCACGATCGGCGGGAAGATCGGGTTGTTCAGGTCAGGTATCAGCACCCCGACCGTGTGCGAGCGCCGGGTCCGCAGGCTGCGCGCCACCGGATTGGGCCGGTAGCCGAGCTTAGTGGCCGCCGCCGATACTCTCCGCGCGGTCGCATCGCTGACCAGCAGGCGCGTTTCCGGGTTGAGCGCCCGGGATGCGGTCGCCGGATGGACTCCCGCGGCGGCCGCTACGTCCCGCAGGGTGGCCGGATGATCAGACATCGTCCATCTCGCTCCCCGCCGGACGGGCGTGACCGGACTCAGCCCGTTTGAGAGGACCTAACCCTATCCCAGGGGGTCGGTCCTTACCGCCTGGAGCATTCTGCCGGTGTCTTGCTGAACGCTGCGCAGGATGACGCCATGCCGGATGACGTCACGACAATCGAGCTCAGCCTGCGCGAGCTCCGCGGGGTCGCCGGCTACGCGGCGGCCTGCGCGCGTCCCTCGCCGCGGCCGGCGCGGCGTTCCTCCACCCCCTGGCGAAAGCTACCCGGGTCAAGCACATCCTCGGGTCGGCGGCTCATGCCGCGCGAGCGTTCGAGCTAGCCGCCGGAGACCGTCCCGCCGCCGGGGCCGGCTACATCGCGCAGACGCGGATCCTCGCGCCTCCGGTCGTGGCCGAGGTCCTGAGCCGCTACCCAGCCGCCCCGCGCGGCGGCGGGCGGGTCGGAGAACTGATCCGCCAGCTGGACGCGTCGCTGCGGTGATCCCGGCAGGACACCCGGCCGGCATCAGTCCGGAACATGAGCAGACTCCGTGCATGGACACGGCAATCCGGCACGAAAGGAGAGCCCGCCCTGGATTGGCCTTCAGCCGCGCCGAGGAACAGCGGCTAGTATCCCTCAGCGTCCCCGGGTGAGTTTCCTGCGGTAAGCGACACTACCGGCGCCAGCCACAATCGCCGCTCCGCCCAACCCGAAGAGCAGGACATCCTGCACCCCGGCCGTGCCTCCGCCGCCCGTGGGCGGGGCCGCGGTGGGGTACGAGCTGGCCGACCGGCGCGGCGTCGGTGACGGGCTGGGCGCAGCCGCCGCCGCCGCAGAGTGTGTGCCTGACACCGTGACCGTGGGAGATGACGTGGCCGGCGCCGACGGGCTGGCGCTCGCACTGGAGGTGGCGCCACTGCTGGCCGTATTGCTGGCCGCGGCGCCCGCTGTCGCTGAGCCGGTCACGGAGGGCGAGAAAATGGCCGGGGTCGTCGTGGACGAAGAACCTGAGCAGGCCGAAAGCGCGACAGAGCCGAGCACGGTCAAAGCGCCGAAACCGGCTGCGGTCAACCTCGCGCTGAGCACCGTCCCCGCGATGGTTGTGCGCACCTTCATGGAACCTCCTCATAGGCCCGGCAGGTGGCGACCCTGTTTCCGGATCCCGGCGTCAGGAACATTTCCGGATCCCGGCCGCAGAAACCGGCAGGAGAAGGAAACTGCGCAGCGGCCCGATCATGGCCGGCGCAGCCCGGGGGCGGGAGCGAATACGCTGCGCCCGATAATAGTGAGACCTAAGGATGGCGCGGACCGGCCATGGCTTGTTCAGCATCGGAATATTAGGCTACGCGAGTAGGACACCGGGAGAAGACGGAGGGGGATGACGTATTGGCGGACGCGGGATGGCGGCGGGTAGCCGGGTTTCGCGTGGTCGTCTCCTGGCCGCAGGACGGGTACGCTCCCCCGCCGCCGACGTACCGCGGCCTTCGGTCCCGGCTGGCCGGCGTGGCCGGAGTCCTGCTCATCTTGGCCGGAGTCGCCGCTATCGGCGTCGCGATCAGCGCTCAGGAACATGCGCCGCAGCCGTCCCTAGCCGCCGCGGGCGCTACCGGGTCATCGGCGAAACTCTCGCTGCGCCGCTCGCTGCCCGTGTCCGTTGACATTCCCGCGATCGGCGTGGACTCGGCGCTGCTGCACCTCGGGGTCAACGCCGACGGCACGATCCAGGTGCCTTCGCTCGTGACGAGTTCCGGTAAGGCGGCGTGGTACAAGTACTCGGCGACGCCCGGCCAGATCGGGGCGTCAGTTATCGAAGGTCACGTCGACAGCTACCAGGGCCCCGCCGTGTTTTTCCGGCTCGGGGCCCTGCGCCCGGGCGATAAGGTGGACGTCAGGCTCGCCGACGGGGTCACCGCGATCTTCAGCGTCACCGGCGTGCGGCAGTACTCCAAGACCCGGTTCCCGGCGAAAACGATCTACGGGCCGACCGACTTCGCCGCCCTTCGCCTGATCACGTGCGGCGGTGCCTTCGACTTCGCCACCGGCCATTACCTCAGTTCCACCGTGGTGTTCGCCTCGCTCACCTCGGCGCGGCCGGCGGTGCACCGGGCGGCCGCGGCGGCTGACGCCTATCACCCCGGCCGCGGTCGCCAGGTCCTGCTGGCTGGAGTCACTGCCGTGCTCCCTTACCGGAGTCAGCGGGCCGCTGTCCGGGCCTTCCCGCCAGGTCCTTCCGCGCTCTGATCGCCAGCACGACGGGGGTTGGCTCGCCGCTTTCCGAGAACCGTTCGAGAGTCAGCCCCGCGGCGAGGAAGGCGTGCATCAGGTCGGGCAGCGGACGGTGCGTGGCACCGACTTTGGCACGCACCCCTTGACCGGTCCAGGACGCCCTGGTCCAGTGGCCGTCGAGGTAGCCGGGGCGGATCACCACCGCGTCGGGATCGCTGCGGTCGGCGAACCCGCCGCAGAAGCAGGGGTGGACACCGACGTGCACGAAGATCCCGCCAGGGCGCAGGACCCTGGCCGCTTCGCGCAGCACCGCCGGGTAGGCCGGCATGTCGGTATGGGCCATCATGGCGATGACGGCGGGCAGCGAGTCGTCGCGGACCGGCAGCCGCCCCGCGTCGGCCTGCACGACGTAAAGCCGGCCGCGGGCGTGCCGCAGCATCCCGGCGGACAGGTCGGCGCCGACGGGGGTCCAGCCCAGCTCGCGGACCTGCGCGGCGTGGACGCCGGTGCCGCACCCGATCTCCAGGCAGCTCCCGTTGCCCTCCTCGAGGAGGTCGCGCAGGACGCTGCCGAGGTCGAGGCGGTTACCGTCACGTGTCGTGGCCCCTGGGCCCGGCCCGCCGAGGAACTGCTGTTCGTACCAGTCCGCGATCTCGTCGTATGCGGCAGCCGGTGCCATCGCCTGCTCCTTGGTGACGGCACGCCAGCCCGCCGGAGATTCCGCTGGGGTTCTGATCCTAGCTTCCGGTGCGGTCATAACCCGCTGGGTCAGCTATCGGTGCAGCTTGCGCGGGCCGGGTTCGCTAGCCTTGATACAGTCCCGTGATTTTCAGCGGCACAGCAGAGAGGCAGGCGCAGCATGGCACGCGGCGTACAGGTCGGCGACAAGGCCCCCGACTTCACCCTCCCGTCGCAGTCCGGCGATCAGGTCCGGCTTTCCGACCGGCTGGGCGAACGGGTGGTCGTCTTGTACTTCTACCCCAAGGACAACACCAGCGGCTGCACCGCCGAGGCCTGCGCCTTCCGCGACAGCCACGAGATCTTCACCGACGCCGGCGCGGAGGTGATCGGCGTCAGCTCCGACTCGGCGGACAAGCACGCCGCCTTCGCCGGCCGGCACAACCTGCCGTTCACGCTGCTCAGCGACCGCGGCGGCCGGGTCCGCAAGAGCTACGGCGTCCCGTCGGTGCTCGGTGTGGTCCCCGGCCGGGTCACCTACGTGATCGATCGCACCGGTACGGTCCGGCACGTCTTCAACTCGATGACCAATATCAGCCAGCACGTCAACGACGCGCTGGAGACGGTCAAGCAACTGCAAGCCGGACAGGCCGCCTGACCTGTGGATCAACTGTGAACAACGGGGTCCGCCGAGCAGCGGGAAGCTTAGACAGGCCAGCTTTCCATCCGGTAGCCCATGTCCCAGAACATCCACTCGTAACGGCTCGAGGTCCGGAAGTGGCGATGCGCGAGCGTCCGTTCCGGCGCCCCCATGGCGGCGCCGAGCTGATCGGTGACCGCGAGCACTTCACGCACGATGTCGCCGAACTCCTCGCTGCCGTACAAATCGATCCACTTCTGGTAACGCGGGTCGGATGAGCCGCGGCGCAGCAGCTCCTTGCCGACCTCCCAGTAGATCCAGTAGCACGGCAGCACCGCGCTGACCCCTTCGGCGTAGGATCCGACGCTGACGGTCGCGAGCAGGTAGCTCGTATAGGCCAGGTTCGCGGGCGCGAACTCGGCCTGCGCGATACTCGCCGGATCGATGCCCAGGTCGGCTAGCAGCGACTCGTGCAGGGCCTGCTCGACCTCGAGCGCGCCCGCTGCGTGCCGGGCGAACATCGCGGTGTCGGCCGGCACCGGCGCGCGGCTCCCCACGGCCGCCAGCGCCTGCCCGTATCGCTGGAGGTATAGCGCGTCCTGGACCACGTAGAACGCGAAGGCGTCCGGCGGCAGGCTGCCGTCGGTCAGCCCGGTCAGGAAGGGATGGGCCACAATGGCCGCATAGATACCGGCCGCCCCTTTCCACAGCTCGTCGCTGAAACTGTCGCTCATCGCGTCGTCTCCCTGCCGGTCAACGCATCCCTGGCGGATATCCTGCCGCTGAACACGGGATCTGCGGAGGTGCAGCCGGACAGGACGTGCACCGGTCCCTCGCCCGCGCCGAGCTGAGCGAGCCCGTGGGCGACCGCCTCCCCGGCCACCTCGGCAGCGCGGCGGGCCGCTGCGGCCAGCGGC
>JALYVS010000625.1 GCA_030853115.1 Actinomycetota bacterium | reverse complement strand
CTCCTTCATCGACCACTGGAACGACCACCCGCAGCCGTTCGCCTGGACCAAGGACGCCGACGAGATCCTCGCCAGCATCCAACGCGCCAAGACTAAAACCAAGGCCCTTACAAACCACTAGCTCATCGAGCCGTCCGGCCGTGTAGGGCTCGACCGAGAGTACGGCGCGCATGTAGCTCTCGGTCTGGAGGACGCCGGGGACGAGCAGCGGTGACCAGTACCGCAGGATGCCCGCCCCGGCTTCGGCCTGCCGGTACGGCATGAACCAGTCAGGGGTGCCCGACTTCGCGCGCTTCGCCAGCGTGTCCAGCGCTACGCCCGTGACACCGGCCCATGCCGTCAGCACCGCATCGGACGGCACCGGGTGAGCCGCGTTCTCCGCCCTGGTTATCACCGGGCGTGACACGTTCAGTTTCTTAGCTAGCACCCCGTGCGAGTCGTAGCCCGCGTCCAGGCGGGACTGGCGGAGGAGGCTGGCTAGCTGTTCTCTCGGCGTCGGCACGGTGCGCACCTCTCGTTACCGCAGTTCAAGGCCGGTCAGTAAGCGGGTAACTACTGCCAATTCTCCCACTGTCCTGGCACGTTGGGTAGCACGAGCCCCCGCCCCGAAGATGCCGCGAGGAAACAGTCCCGATGCCGACCACGCCCGCAGGACAAGCCCCAGCCATCGACCAGCCGAAACACCCCCTGCACGCGCTGACCACGTTCGAGCTGCGCGATTACCGCAGCCAGCTTGAGAACGCGATCGCGTTCTTCGACACCAGGAATCCCGTCCCCGCGGCACGGGATGACCTGCACGCCGCCCTTGACGCCGTCACCGCAGAACAGGAATCCCGCGAAAAGCTCGCTCATGCCTGACCCCGGCCCTGACCTTGACCAGGGACCGGCCACGCGCTGCCCGTCAGGCCCGCGGCACACCGGCCTGACGGCCGCCCCTGACAGTCAGCGAAGCCGGATTGTCCAGCTCGCTGGCCGTGAGCTGGACCTGTACGGCAACCAGCTCGCGCGCTGCTTGCAAGCCCTGGGGACCGCAGCTCCGATCCGCGCTGATGTCCAGCGCGAGCTCGCTGAGGTCCACGCGGAGCAGGCAGCACGCGCCAGCGCCAGCGAACCCGGCCGCGTCCCCGATGTCAGCGGGCTGGCACCGGGCCAGCTTGAGCGGACCCGGCGGGAGCTGCATGCCAGCCTGGCCCTGGCCAGGCCCGGCTCACCCACCCGCCGCCCGATCCTGGCGCACCTCGGCGCCATCGACGCCGAGCTTGCCCAGCGGAACCCGGCTAGCCCAGATAGTGACTAGAGCATCCCCCCCACGCCCCGGGCCGGTTAGTCCGGTTCGCTGCCGGGTGTCGGGTGGCCAGCGATTTTCCGTTTGCTCTGCCAGCTGCGCAGCGCGCTGGGAGTTCAGCTGGGCCGGCCGTCGCCGGTCTTGGTCTCGCCGGGGATGGGGCGGCGGGTGCGGGCGCGGCGGAAGCTGTCCGGCTTGCGGTAGCCGAGGTAGCGGCCGCCCGGCCGAGCGGGCCGGGCCGGGGATGGCCAGGGGACGGGTTCCGGTGTCCGGGGACGGGACATCGGGCGGGACTGACGGCGTGTTTGCGCAGGTACGCGTATGTCCTGTCCGGGTGGGACACCGACCGCCGGGACGTCGACCAGGGACACCCCGGCTAGTTTCCGGCCTTCGCTGATCACGTGCGCGTCGATCCACGGGGCGGGCCGCATCTGGGTGAACCAGTCCGGCGGGGGCGGGCCGGTCAGCGCATACCGGCGGCGTTCGGCGGCCGGCATCCAGGCGAGCTGGGCGGCGTGGATCAGGTTCTCGGCTTCGCCGACGCCCACGACGCCCCGGCCCTTGATCCTCGCGTCCCACTCAATCCGGGGGGCGAACCCGAACGTCAGCCGCCGCAGCGAGGTGGTGTAGGCCCCGGTGATCAGCCGGTACCCGTACTGCCCCCGGCTGTCGGAGTCGCCGAACAGCCGCACGTTCAGCTGGTGCACAGCCAGCACGAGACGGTGCCCGGCCTGCCGGCCCTGCCATTCGATCTGCCGCCGCTGGTCCAGCGCCGGCGCCGGCCCGGCCCCGCCCGTCCGCCGGTGCATCCGGGCCGCCATCCCGGCGAAGGTGCCGAACTCATCGATGACCAGCAGCCGGTGCGGAAACGCGCCAGGCCACGCGGTCCGGGCGCCGACCGCGATGTTGACCCCGAGCATCGACAGGAAGAACTCCTCCAGCGCCCACATCATCGACTCGATGTCGGTGTGGACCCGGATGCCGGGCAGGTCCGTGAGCACGTCCTGCCCGGTCTTGCGGTCGATAGGGGGACCGGCGCTTGGGGTCGATGATGTCGACCAGCCAGCCGTGCGCCCGGACGTGCGCGGCGGGGACGGAGGCGGTGCTGGTCTTGCCGCCGCCGGTCCCGGCCGCGATGAAAAGGTGCGGTTCCTCATCTTGCAGGTCCGCGATCCACTTGACGCCGCCGGGCAGGGTGGCCAGGTGGATCTTGTGGGCGGGCAGGTCGTAGCCGTCGAACGGCGCTCGTTCCGGCGGGGCGGGCGGGTGCCGCCACGTCGCCTGGAACGCGGAGAAGGACGGGATGAGGTCCGCGCCGAGGTGCCGGCGGATGAGCTGGTCGATGTGGTTCTGCCGGGCGGTGTCGGGATTCCAGGTCGGCGGGTACGCCAGCGTGATCAACGCATCGGCATTACGGGCGAACCCGGCCGGGATGTCCAGCCACCGGCCGGGCCAGTCGGCGGGGTCGGTGCCGAGGTACTGGCAGAGCTGGAGGTAGACCGGGCGGATCACCCGCCGGACGTACCGCCACCGCCGCCACCGGGGGGCCAGCGCGCATCCGGCCAGCACGGCCAGCCAGCCCAGCACGGCCCCGGTGACCAGCGGACGGGCGGACAGCCCGGCCGCGGCCGCGGCCGCAGCCCACCGGGCAGGTACGCCCACCGGCCCGGCTCGGCGG
>JALYVS010000174.1 GCA_030853115.1 Actinomycetota bacterium | reverse complement strand
CGCACCGACATCCCCAAGACGACCCGCGACCTGCTCACTGCCCTGAAAATTGACGTCCCCCGCAAGATCCACGAGCTCACCACGCCCGACGCCTGATCAGAGCCCGTTTCGTCGAGCCGCCGCCTAGAGACACGGCCTGCGGCTAGCCAGCCTGCCATTCCCCAAGGTCAGAGCCCTATCCAGCGCTCTAGCCAACCCGAATTATGCGGAACCCAGGTGTACGGGCACACCCCGGTGCCACGGCCCGAATGGCTGAACAACACCCTGTGCCTGGACACCGGCTGTGTCTTCGGCGGCCGTCTGACCGCAGTGAATTATCCCGAACGGTCCGTGGTCTCAGTCCCGGCGGCCCGCGTCTACTACACTCCGGCCCGGCCCTTCCCGGCGGCCGCGGCGGTCGCCGGACCCGTGGCCCGCCGGGAGCCGGACGTCCTGGACATCGGCGACGTGCGCGGGTCCCGGGTAATCGAGACGGGGTACCTGCCGCGGGTCGGGGTCCGCGAGGCGCACGCCGCGGCGGCCCTGGAGGTGATGAGCCGGTTCGCGGTCGACCCCCGCTGGCTGCTGTACCTGCCGCCCACCATGAGCCCGGTCGCCACCTCGTCGCGCCCTGACCTGCTCGAGCACCCGGACCAGGCCTTCGCGGCGTACCGTGCCGACGGCGTGGAATCGGTGCTGTGCCAGGAGAAGCACATGGGCTCGCGCGCGGTGCTGCTGGTGTGCCGCTCGCCGGAGGTCGCGGCGGAGCGCTTCGGCCTGCCCGGGTCTGGCGCCCCGGGCCGGTCCTGCGTACCCGGCGCTGTCTCCGATGCGGTCGCCCCCGCCGCCGGGGCGATCTGGACCAGGACCGGGCGGCCGTTCTTCCCCCCGGAGCTGACCGCCGTGCTGATCGATCAGCTCCGCGCGGCGGCCGAGCAGGCCGGGCTGTTCACCGAGCTCGGCACTTCCTGGCTGCTGCTGGACGCCGAGCTGCTGCCGTGGAACGTCAAGGCCGCCTCGCTGCTGCGGGACTCCTACGCCGCGGTCGGTGCCGCCGCCCGGGCGGCGCTGCCCGCGGCGGTGGCGGTGCTCGAGCAGGCCAGCGCCCGGTTCAGGGCCGGATCCCTGGCCGCGGACGGCGCGCTGGTCAAGGCGCTGCTCGACCGGACCCGGGCCAGGTCGGCTAACGCGGACGCGTTCACCGCCGCCTACCTTCGGTACTGCTGGCCCACCGCCGAGCTGACCGGCGTTCGCGTTGCCCCGTTCCAGCTGCTCGCCGCCGACGGCGCCGTCTTCCACAAGCGTCCGCACCTGTGGCATCTCGGCCTGGCCGACCGGCTCGCCGCCGCGAGCCCGGAGCTGATCATGACCACCCGCCGTCTCGCCGTGCAGACGGGCGACGCCGCCTCGACCGCCGCGGCGACGCAATGGTGGGACGAGCTGACCGCCGCCGGGGGAGAAGGCATGGTGGTCAAGCCCGCCGCGAACCTGACCCGCGGCGTACCACCGCAGCCGGGCCAGGCCACCCCCGGTCAGGGCGGACTGGCGCAGCCGGGCCTGAAGGTGCGCGGGCGTGAGTACCTGCGGATCATCTACGGCCCGGATTACACCGAGCCGGCCCACCTGGCCCGGCTACGCCAGCGTGCGGTCGGGCACAAGCGCTCGCTCGCGCTACGCGAATACGCCCTCGGACTGGAGGCCCTGGACCGGGTGGCGCGCGGCGAGCCGCTGTGGCGGGTGCACGAATGCGTCTTCGCCGTCCTGGCCCTGGAGTCCGAGCCCGTCGATCCCCGTCTGTTAACCCGTGCTCGCCTGATCGTGGACATTGACCTCGCTCGCAACGAGGTGAATGTCCACGATCACCTCAGCGGACCAGATCGGAGTACGGAAATGGAGGTGCTGGGGAAAGCGCGTAGGCTGCCGGTCTTGGTGCCTTTCTGGAAACGGCCGAATGCGACGGCTAGCACGATAAGGATCAAGACCAGCAGCACCACCCACATCAGGCAGCCGTGCGCCCTGGATCGCGGGCGCCATCGCCGACGTGGGCCCCTGGACCGCTCCCGGTAATTTTCGCGCCGTCTGGCTCTGGACCTCATGGCGTTATGTATGCCCAGGCACGGCGCAATATGCCGGGTGGCTTGAATTATCTGCCCGACCCGGGGTAGTTCTCCGATCGGAATGTGGCATCGGCTACGACGCGACGGAACGGCGTGATGGAACGATCTGAAACGACGCGTGAGGCGCGGCAAAAGCGCGAAACGCGTGAACTGAAGATAACCATGCCGCGAGTGCCAGGGACAGGATGGCTGGGCAAGATCGTGACCGCGATCATCGCGCTGGTCGTGCTGGTCGTGGTGCTGTCCGCGGTGCACCTGCTGCCGCAGCTGAGAAGCCCGTTCGCGCAGACCACCACGGTGAACAGCCAGCCGGTCATCTTGAAGTCGATCACCGCGCTCAGCCGCTACGAGGCGGCGAGTGGCTCGTTCGAGGTCGTTGTCGACCTGACCAAGCGAACGTCGCTGCTGCCGTCGTTCCTGGCGGGCAGCGAGACGCTATTCATCGGGCAGGGCAGCGACATCGCCTATATCGACTTCTCCAGGCTGAAGAGCCAGGCCATCACCATGTCGGCGAACCGGGAGACGGTGACGGTCTCGCTGCCCATGCCCCAGCTGGAACCGGCCGCGCTCGATGTGAACCAGTCGTACGTGGCCGCCGAGCAGCAGGGCCTGTTCAACCGGATCGGCAACTTCTTCTCCGGCAACCCGAACAGCCAGCAGCAGGTCTACGAGGCCGCCCAGGCCAAGATCGAGGCCGCGGCCCGGCAGAGCCCCCTGCTGGCCGAAGCGCAGAAGAACACCGAGGGGATGCTCGACGGCATGCTGACCTCGCTAGGCTTCCAGCACGTCACGGTGATCTTCGGCAACGCTTCCGGGAGGTAGCACATGCGCACCATCAAACTCGGCGAGCTGACCGTGTCCGCGCAGGGCCTGGGCTGCATGGGAATGAGCGAGTGGTACGGGCCCACCGACTGGGAATCCTCGATCGCGACCATCAACCGCGCGCTCGACCTCGGCGTGACGTTCATCGACACCGCGGACGTCTACGGGGCCGGCCACAACGAGGTCCTGGTCGGCCGCGGCATCGCGCACCGGCGCGAGGAAGTCCAGCTGGCCACCAAGTTCGGCATCGACCGATCGGCAGGCGACGCGCACCGGACGATCCGCGGCGAGGCCGCCTACGTCAAGCGGTCCTGCGAATCGTCGCTGACCAGGCTGGGCGTGGACCACATTGACCTGTACTACCTGCACCGTCCGCCGCAGACAGCCGAGATCGAAGAGACCGTCGGCGCGATGGCCGAGCTTGTCGCCGAGGGCAAGGTCCGCTATCTCGGCCTGTCCGAGGTTGACGACGACCTGCTGCGCCGCGCGTATGCGGTGCACCCGATTACCGCGGTCCAGAGCGAGTACTCGCTGTGGACCCGCGACGTCGAGACCGAGGCGATCAGCGCGATGCGCGAGCTCGGTGTCGGCTTGGTGCCCTATTCACCGCTAGGTCGCGGTTTCCTCACCGCCACCGTGGACCTGGCCACGCTGGACGCCACGGACTTCCGCAGCCGGAATCCGCGCTTCAAGGGCGACGCCGCGACCGCCAACCAGGCCATCGTGGACGCGGTCCGCTCGGTCGCCGACGCTAACGGCGTCGCGCCCGCGCAGGTGGCGCTGGCCTGGGTGTACGCCCAGGCCGACCGGCTCGGCGTGTCCATGGCGCCGATCCCGGGCACCAAGCGGATCAAGTGGCTGGAGCAGAACGTCGCCGCTTTGGACGTCACGCTGACCGAGGACGAGCTGGCCATCCTCGACCCGCTGGCCAGCCAGGTAGCCGGCGCCCGCTACTAAGGCCAGGGCCGGGCGCCCGGCAGATCTATCGCCACAGATCTATCGCCACCAGGGCAGGCGCCGCTGCTCAGCCACGTGCGAGGCCGGATCGGAGATCGCGTGCGCATGCGTGCTCAGGTGCCGCAAATGCTCTTGCACCCACAGCAGATGCGGATGACGCGGGGCCGTGATCAGCCGGACTAGATCCGGTCCTCCCTCGGCACCCATCCCGTCGGTCCCGCCCGCCCTGTCCGCCCCGGTCGCCCCGTCAGATCGGCTCGCCATGATCCTTACGGCCGGCTCCTCCGCCCCGTCAGCATGATTCCGGTCCAGGCTGACGAAGTCCGGGGCGCTGACCGGCAGCAGCACCTGATGGGCGACGGGCCGCCCGACCAGTACGGCGACCCGCTCGTAGAAGCCGCTGAGGTCAACTGTGGCCTGGGCCAGCGCGGCGCGTACCTCAGCGGTACCAGGATGCGGCCGGTGCCGCGCGGAATCCGGTGCCTGCAGGCCGGCCAGCGAGTAGGCGGTCAGCCTGAGCCGCATGGTGGCCATGACCAGCATCCACAGGTCCTCTTTCGACAGCCGCTTCGCGCCCTGCTCGGCCAGGAAGCCGCGGAGCGCCTCGTCGAGCCGGATGCCGGCGGTGACCGCCGCGGCGCCCGCGTCCGGCGGAGCATGTCGCGAGCCCAGCGCCCAGTCCACCGACTGGGTGAGGTACGCGGCCCCGCGCCGGAACGCGTCGGCGAGGTCGTCGCCGACCACCGAGGCGGCGCCGCGCGGCCAGAACAGGACGCCGACGATCAGGCTCACCAGGCAGCCGATCGCCACGTCCTGGATGCGCAGCAGGCCCACCCTCCAGCCGACCGGCTGCAGCAGGTTGAACAAGACCACCACCACGACGGTAAACGCCGCCTGGCCGAAGGCGAACGGAAGCGTGCCCGGTGCGTAGGCGGCCACGGCCAGGGCGATGGGCAGCGCCGCCCACAGCGCCGGGGTGCTGCTGCCGATGCCGAGCAGCAGCAGGGCGCCGACCACGAAGCCGATGACCGTGCCGCCCAGCGCGCAACGCGGTGGACTCGGTGGAGGCCGCGTTCGTGCGCAGCACCGACAAGGTGCCGAGCACCACCCAGAATCCGTGCTGGACCCCGGACACGTCGGCCACCAGGACCGCGGCGGCCAGCGCCAGCGACCCGCGCAGGCTGTTCAGGAACCAGACCGAACGGATGCTCGCGTGCCTGGTCAGGACGCCGATCGCGCCGGACAGGCCGGCCACCCGCCGTTCCGCCATCGTCCCCTCCGGCTGAGCCCCGTACCATCCGCGGCGCCGGGCGGCGATCGTCTCGGGATCGGCGCGCCTGGTGGCGATCAGGGTGTCCGCCACGATGGCCTGGACCGCGATGGAGATCGCCTGGGCGTGAAAGGCGTGCCGGGCGATGATCTCCACCGAGTCGTAGTCAGCGTTCGGAGCCGCGGCCCCGTGGTAGGCGGCGCAGGCCTCGCGCTGCCGGTCCATCTCGCTGGCATCCGGCAGCGTGGCCACCGGGTCCGGGCCGGTGCCCGCCAGCAGGTCGCCGACCTGGTTCAGGACCGCGGCGGTACTGGCGAGCAGGTCGCGATCGCACTGGTCGGCCCGGTCCAGGTTCGGGTGCCCTTCGGTGGCGTCGGCAATCAGCGTGGTGCACCACTCGAGCAGCTGGACCACGCTGGCCAGTCCCTGGTCCGCTGTGGCCAGGCCGGTCGGCCGGAAGGGCGTGCTCGCGAACGCGTTCATCAGCTCATGCTTGGCCGCCAGGCAGTGTTCGGTGTCGGCGGCGGTGGCGGTGCCGCGCACGGACACCTCCAGGTGGGCGGCGAGCGCTCGCGCCGATCCGGCGGCCGCCGCCCGCAGCCGGTCTCCCGGCGATGGCGGCGAGAACAGCAGCACGGCGGCCGTGCAGATGACCGAGGCCAGCCACCAGCCCGCCAGCCGGTCGGGGATCATGCTGATGGTGCCCGGCGTGGCCACCGGCAGCACGTAGCCGAGCAGCGCGCCCGCCACCCCGGAGGCCGCATTGGGTCCCGCTACTCCGGCGAAGAAGATCCCGAACGCCACCGGCACCGTGACCAGCACGGCCAGCCATTCGATCTGGTTGACCGCCGTGCCGATGATCAGCCCGATGCTTCCGGTCACGGCCAGCCCGAGGTGCGCGATGAGCTTGTCCCGCCTGGTCCCGCCGAACGCGGCGAAGATCAGGCTGGCGAAGCTGCCGAACGCGGCGAACAGCGCCATCTGCAGGTTCCCGAAGCCCTCGTAGGTCAAGGCGAACAACGGGGGAATCACCACGACCACGCGCACCGTCCGCATCGCGGCTGGCACCGACCATACGGGTAGCCAGGCGGGCCGAGCCGCCTTCGGCGGGGACGACGATGGGGCGGCGGTCGGGGGACGGCCCGACGAACGGCGTAGCGCAGTGCTCAGATCGGGCATTTGCCCAGGCTAGGAACGGCCGACGTCGGGCTCAACCGGGGAGGTCAGCGGGCTGCCCGCCGGTCTCCCTGAGACGCGACGCGGGCGGCGGGCGGCCCGTGGTAATGTGAAACGCTGTCCGGCCACTAGCCTGGACAAGTGAGAGGCTTGCTGCACCCTCATGCGGCAGCCTTATCTTCAGTGCCTCTTAGCGGGGAATCAGCTCGTGAACCCGCTTCGTGCCAATTCTAAGGAGTCACGTGCCGCTCGACACCGCCGTCAAGAAGGAGATCCTGGCGGAGTATGCGACCAGTGAGGGTGACACCGGTTCGCCGGAAGTCCAGGTCGCGCTGCTGACCAGGCGTATCAACCACCTGACCGAGCACCTGAAGGTGCACAAGCATGACCACCACAGCCGCCGTGGGCTGCTGCTGCTGGTCGGCCGTCGCCGCAGGCTGCTGAAGTACCTGGCCAAGAAGGACATCAACCGGTACCGCGAGGTCATCGCGCGCCTCGGCATCCGCCGCTAGAGCGCCTGGTCCTGGCCAGGACCGCCAGTTATAACTGAATAAAAAAACTGACATCCCGTAGCCCCCGGCCCCGAGCGCCAAGGGCCGGTCCTCGGTAGTGGTCCCCGGGTCGGCGTACTCCTAGGTAAACCCTAGATACCCAGCAAACCCGAGGACTTCAATCGAAGACCGGTCGGCTGCCCTGCTTAGGTAAGACTGTTTAGGTAAGCACTGAAGGCAAGCCAGGCCACATGCGGCAAGGCGGCGGGTGGGTGCGGGATCTACCGCAAGGAGGTCTCACCCGTGGAGGGTGCTCAAAGTGCCGAAGCCGTTATCGACAACGGCGAATTCGGCGTTCATACAATCAGGTTCGAGACGGGCCGGCTGGCCCGCCAGGCCGCTGGTTCAGCGGTGGTGACTCTCGACGGCGAAACCGTGATCCTTTCCGCGACCACGGCGTCTAAGCAGCCGAAGGACAACCTGGATTTCTTCCCGCTCACCGTGGACGTGGAAGAGCGGATGTACGCGATAGGCCGGATTCCCGGCTCGTTCTTCCGCCGGGAAGGCCGTCCCTCCGAGGACGCGATCCTGACCTGCCGCCTCATCGACCGCCCGCTGCGGCCCTCTTTCGTGAAGGGCCTGCGCAACGAGATCCAGGTCGTCGAGACCATTCTCGCGCTCGACCCGCAGCACCTGTACGACGTGGTGGCGATCAACGCCGCGTCCATGTCCACCATGCTGGCGGGCCTGCCGTTCTCCGGCCCCATCGGCGGGGTGCGGGTCGCCCTGATCAAGGGTCAGTGGGTGGGCTTCCCGGCGCACGCGCAGCTGGCGGAGGCCACCTTCGACATGGTGGTCGCCGGCCGGGTGCTCGCCGATGGCGAGGTGGCGATCATGATGGTCGAGGCCGAGTCCACCCCGGGGACGCTCAAGCTGCTCGCCGACGAGGCCAGCGGCGCCGTGGCGCCGACCGAGGACACGGTGGCCGAGGGCCTCGAGGCGGCCAAGCCGTTCCTGCGCGTGCTGTGCGAGGCGCAGCAGCGCCTGGTCGACCAGGTGGGAAGCAAGGCCTCGGCCCAGTACCCGGTGTTCGTCGACTACAGCGAAGACGTGTACGAGGCGGTCGCCCACGAGGTCTCCGGTGAGCTCGCGCAGGTGCTGACGATCGCGGGCAAGCATGACCGCGAGGCGGAGACGGACCGGCTCAAGGCGCTGGCCAAGGAGAAGCTGGCCGAGCAGTTCCAAGGTCGCGAGAAGGAGATCAGCGGTGCCTTCCGCTCGCTGACCAAGAAGCTGGTCCGGGAACGGATCATCTCCGAGGGCGTCCGCATCGACGGCCGCGGCCTGGCCGACATCCGGCCGCTGTCCGCCCAGACGCACGTGCTGCCCCGGGTGCACGGATCGGCCCTGTTCGAGCGCGGCGAGACCCAGATCATGGGCGTGACCACGCTGAACATGCTCCGGATGGAGCAGATGATCGACACGCTCAACCCCGATCGCACCAAGCGTTACATGCACAACTACAACTTCCCGCCCTACTCGACGGGGGAGACCGGCCGGGTCGGCTCGCCGAAGCGGCGCGAGATCGGTCACGGCGCGCTCGCCGAGCGGGCCCTGCTGCCGGTGCTGCCGACCCGCGAGGAGTTCCCTTACGCGATCCGGCAGGTGTCCGAGGCGCTCGGCTCCAACGGGTCGACCTCGATGGGCTCGGTCTGCGCGTCCACGATGTCGCTGCTCGACGCGGGCGTGCCGCTGAAGGACATGGTGTCCGGCGTGGCCATGGGCCTGATCTACGAGGGCGGCCAGTACGTGACGCTCACCGACATCCTGGGCGCCGAGGACGCGTTCGGCGACATGGACTTCAAGGTGGCGGGCACCGAGCAGGTGATCACCGCGCTGCAGCTGGACACCAAGCTCGACGGCATTCCCGCTTCGGTGCTCGCGGCCGCGCTGAAGCAGGCCCGCGGGGCCAGGATGACCATCCTGGAGGTCATGCGCGACGCCATCACCGAGCCGGGCGAGATGTCGGTCTTCGCCCCGCGGATCATCACGATCAAGGTCCCGGTGGACAAGATCGGCGAGGTCATCGGCCCGAAGGGCAAGATGATCAACTCGATCCAGGACGACACCGGCGCCGAGATCACGATCGAGGACGACGGCACGATCTACATCGGGGCCACCGACGGGACTTCGGCCGAGGCGGCCCGGACGATCATCAACGCGATCGCCAACCCGCACATGCCCGAGGTCGGCGAGCGGTTCCTCGGCACGGTGGTGAAGACCACCACGTTCGGCGCGTTCGTGTCGCTGCTGCCCGGTAAGGACGGCCTGCTGCACATCACCCAGATCCGCAAGCTGCACGGCGGCAGGCGGATCGAGAACATCGACGAGGTCGTGCACATCGGCGACAAGATCCAGGTCGAGATCCGCGAGATCGACGACCGCGGCAAGCTGTCGCTGGTTCCCGTCGAGGTGGTCGAGCGCGAGGCGGCCGGGGAGGACCTGTCCGGCGGCGACCGGCCCCGCGAGTCCAGCGCTCCCCGCGGTGACCGCGATCGCGGCGAGCGCAATGGCGACCGGGGTGGCGACCGGGAAGCAGGCGACAGTCAGCGTCGCACGCGGCACCGCAGCCGGGGGCAGAACGAGTAGATGACTACCGAACGATCTGATGGTGTCAGCCGCACCATCCTTCCTGGCGGACTGCGGGTAGTGACCGAGTTCCTGCCCGCAGTCCGCTCGGTCGCCCTCGGCATCTGGGTGGGAGTCGGCTCCCGCGACGAGGACGAGACGCACGCGGGCGCGACTCACTACCTGGAGCACCTGCTGTTCAAGGGCACCAAGCGGCGCACCGCGCTGGAGATCTCCTCGGAGATGGACGCGGTCGGCGGTGAGATGAACGCGTTCACGGGCAAGGAGTACACGTGCTACTACGCGCGGGTGCTCGACGCGGACCTGCCGCTGGCCGTGGACATCCTGTCCGACATGGTGACCAGCTCGGAGATCACGCCGAAGGATGTGGACGCCGAGCGCAACGTCGTGCTCGAAGAGATCGCGATGAACGAGGACGATCCCTCGGACACCGTGCACGAGGCGTTCACCGCGAAACTATTCGGCGACACCCCGCTGGGCCGGCCGATCCTGGGCACCACCGACTCGATCAACGGGATCACCCGGGAGCAGATCTTCGAGCACTACCAGGCCAGGTACACCCCTGAGCACCTGGTCGTGGCCGCGGCGGGCAACCTGGACCACGACACGGTGACCGGGCTGGTCGCGCAGGCGTTCGGCTCGGCCCCCGGCCCGGCGGCTGACCCCGCCGCGCCCCGGCTGACCGGAGACCGGCAGCACGGCCAGGGGGGCGTCGGCACCACGCTGATCTCCCGTGGCATCGAGCAAGCCAACCTGGTGCTCGGCTGTGAGGCACTGGCCAGGACCGATGAGCGAAGGTTCGCACTCGGCGTGCTGAACGCGGCGTTCGGCGGCGGCATGTCCTCCCGGCTGTTCCAGGAGGTGCGGGAGAAGCGCGGCCTGGCGTACTCGGTGTACAGCTTCTCCGGTCAGCACGCCGACACCGGCATGTGGGGTATCTACGTCGGCTGCCTGCCGTCCAAGGCCGACGACGTGCTGGCCATCTGCGCCGAGGAGATCGCCCGGGTGGTCGAAGGCGGCCTGACCGACGCCGAGCTCGACCGCGGCAAGGGCCAGGTCCGTGGCTCGATCGTGCTCAGCCTGGAGGACCCGTCCTCACGGATGAGCCGTCTGGGTAAGTCCGAGCTGGTCTACCCCAGGCTCGAGCCGGTCGACGAGGTGCTCGCCGCGATAGATGCTGTCAGCCACGACGATATCCGCGCCGTCGCCGCCGAGATCTTGACCCGCCCCAAGGCCCTGGCCGTCGTCGGCCCCTTCGACGACGCCAGCGCGTTCGCAGTCTGACCGCTCACGATCGCGGACATCTACCCCGTCCACCACGGGGTAGATGTCCCACGATCATCGGAGTTACCCGGAGGACAGCGATGACGAAGGTCGGGGTGCTAGGGGCGCGGGGGCGGATGGGGCGTGAGGTCGTCCGCGTGGTTAACCAGGCTGCCGATCTTGAGGTTGCGGCCGAGGTTGACCAGGGGGACGACCTGGACGCGCTGGGCGGCTGCGATGTGGTCGTCGATTTCACTCATCCCGGCGCGGTGATGGAGAACCTGCGCTGGTGCACCGAGCACGACCTGGACGTGGTGGTCGGGACATCCGGGTTCGCGCAGGATCGCCTGGCCGAGGTGGCTGGCTGGCTGGCCGGCCACCCGGACCTGCGCGTCCTCGTGGTGCCGAACTTCTCCGTCGGCGCCATCTTGATGATGCGTTTCGCCGCGCAGGCGGCCAGGTTCTTCGACTCCGCCGAGGTCATCGAACTGCACCACGCGGCCAAGGCCGACGCCCCGTCGGGCACGGCGCTGCGGACCGCGTCGATGATCGGCGCGGCCCGGGCC
>JALYVS010000173.1 GCA_030853115.1 Actinomycetota bacterium | reverse complement strand
GACGGAGGCCGCGTCGCGGCCGAGGTCCGGCGCCGCCTGACGGCCGGCTAACTACCGCCTGACGGCCGCGCGGCCCGCCGCCTGACGGCCGGCCTGACTAACGGCTGGCGGCTGGTTAGAAACGGCCGCCTGCGATGCGGCGGTCGCGCTGGGTCTGGCCGCGCTCGCCGTAGGGGTAGTCGGGGGCACCCGGGTCGCTGGCCTCCCCGAGGAGCCGGGTTTCTTCCTCGGTCAGCTTCACGTCGCCCGCGGCCAGGTTGCCGTCGAGCTGAGCCAGCGTGCGGGCGCCCAGGATCACCGAGCTCACCGCCGGGCGGGCGAGCACCCAGGCGATCGCCACCTGTGAGGCCGCCGCGCCCCGGCTGTCGGCAACCTTCTGCAGCGCGTCGATCACCCGCCAGGTCCGCTCCAGGTGCCCGCGCTCGTTCCAGATGCGCATCCCCTGGTCCATCTGCTCCGACAGGCGGGTCCCCTGGTCCGGTGCCTCATCTCGCCGGTACTTGCCGGTCAGCCAGCCGCTGGCCAGCGGTGACCAGGGCAGCAGGCCCAGCCCCTCGCCCTGGCAGGCCGGGACGATTTCCCATTCGATCGCCCGGGCCAGCAGGTTGTACTGGGGCTGTACGGTCACCGGGCGGATCAGCCCGTGACCTGCGGCCAGGTCGACGTATTTCTGGATCTGGTAGCCGAGGAAGTTCGACAGGCCGACGTAGCTGATCTTGCCTGCCTGGGCGGCGTCGTCGAGGAACCGCAGCGTCTCCTCAACCGGTGTCAGGGGATCCCAGCCGTGCAGCTGGTACAGGTCGATGGTCTCGACGCCAAGCCGTCGCAACGACGCGTCGAGAGCGGCGGTCAGATGGTGGCGGGAGAGCCCATGTCCGTTCGGGCTATCGCTGGTGGGGAAGCGGGCCTTGGTGGCGATCACCACGAGGTCGCGCGCATCCGCCCGGCTGGCCAGCCAGCGGCCGATGATCTGCTCGGCGCGGCCATCCGCGTAGACGTCGGCGGTGTCGATGAGCGTTCCGCCCGCCGACATGAACCGGTCGAGCTGTGCGAAGGAATCCGCCTCGCTGGTCTCGTTGCCGAACGTCAAGGTGCCGAGGGCGAACGCGGAGACCGCGCATCCGCTGCGCCCGAGCAGCCGGTATTCCATGATCGTTCCTCCGCGGCGCCGCTAGGTACCGGATCTATGGTCGCGGCCGGCGGGTGGCCGCGACCAACGTGGGTCGGTTAGAAGGGCAACGGGTTCCCGCCGGTCCCGCCACCTCCGGTCCCGCCGTTGCCCCCAGTTCCGCCGGTACCCCCGGTTGTGCCCTTGCCCTTACCTTTGCCCTTGGTGGGCGCCGGGGGCTGGATGACGGTCTGGCCGTCACCCATGCTGTTGAACGGGCTATCGAACGCGACGGGTACGAAGTAGGTCACGTTGCCGAGATCGGCGTGGTCGAACGACATGTGCCAGGTGGATCCGGGCGCGTTCGCCCCGTACATCTGACCCCCGCAGTTCGCCTGCTGGCCGCTTTCCAGCCGGTAGCAGGCGCCTTGGCCGCCCATGGTGTCGACGGTCGGGGAGTCGGGGTTGAACACCGAGACGTAACCCACCAGGCTGGGCGTGTAGCCCGCGAAAGCGGCGTACGGGGTGCCGTTGTTGTTGGCCACGTTGGAGGTACCGGTCTTGCCGGCGGCCTCGCGGCCGACCAGGCCGCCGAGGTTGCCCGCGGTGCCGGTGGTCAGGACGCCCTGCAGGATGTAGTTCACCGCGTCAGCGACGTCGGTGGACAGCGCCCGGTGGCAGTTCGCCGAAGGCACCGCCATCGCGGCGCCGCTGCCGTTGACGACCTTGGTCATCACGACCGGCGAGCAGTACATGCCCCGGGACGCGACGGTAGCGTAGGCAGCCGCCATCGAAAGGGGTGACACATTGACGGAGCCGAGCGTGAACGACGGGAAATCGTCCGCCGGCGCGACCTTACCGTCCCAGCCCAGCAGCGAGGTCCCGTCGGCCCGGGTGACGCCTAGGTCCACGGCGGTGTGCACGACGTTGCACAGGCCGACCTTCTTCTCCAGCTCGGCGTAGAAGACGTTGATGGAGTTAGTCGTTCCGGTGTAGAGCGAGTCGGTAGTCTTGCCGGCTCCCTCCGCGTTCGACACGTCGAACCCAGGCGTGCCAGCTGAGGTCGTCCCGGCCTCGTCGCCCGCGCAGTTGGTGTAGCCGGTGATCGTCGTGGTGCCCGGGACGGTCAGCTGGAACCCGAACGGGACACCCTGCTTCAGCGCCGTGATCAGCGTGAACAGCTTGGACGACGAACCAGTCTGGACCCCGGTGCTGCCGCCGAAGGCGGTGTTCACCGCGTAGTTGATCTCCGTCTGGCCATAGCCGGTCCCGTACGGCCGGTCCTCGGTCATCGCCTCGATCCGGCCGGTACCCGGCTGCACGATCGCCTCGGTGTCCGCGTTGTGACCCGGGTTGAAGTAATTGCTGGTGGCCGGCACGACGTAGTTCACCGCGTTGTTCGCGGCCTGCTGGTCCTTCTGGTTGAGCGTGGTGTAGATCTTCAGGCCGCCGGTGGACAGCAGCTTGGCCCGGGCGATCGGCGTCTTGCCGTAGGCCGGGTCGTTCAGGAAGACCTCTTCCACGTACTGGCAGAAGAAGCCCGCCGTGCCTACCGAAGCGGACTGGCAACCGCTCTGCGGCGTCGAGACGTGCAGGCCGAGCGGCTTGGCCTGGTCGGCATCGCCCTGCGCCTGGGTGAGGCCGTTGTTGGTCTGCCACATCCTGGCCAGCACCGTGTTGCGGCGCGTCAGCGCTATCGCGGGATGAGCGATCGGGTCGTACTTCGACGGGTTCTCCACGATGCCGGCCAGGGTGGCGGCCTGGGTCACGGTCAGCTTGCCCGCCGTGGTGCCGAAGTAGGTCTCGGCGGCGGTTTCGATCCCGTAGGCGTTGTTGTTGTAGAAAGCGTCGTTGAGGTATCCGTCGAGGATCTGCTGCTTAGACTGCTGCTGCTCGGCAGCCACGGCCATCCGCAGCTCGTTCAGCTTGCGGCTCAGGGTGTCCGCGGCGGCCTCCTTTACGCCCTGGGCGTTCTCGGCCAGCTGAGCCCGGAGCAGCAGGACGTTCTTGACATACTGCTGCGCGATCGTGGAACCGCCCTGGACCGCTTGGCCCTGCGCGTCGTTCACCGCCGCGCGGATAGTGCCGCGCAGGTCGATCGCCCCGTGTTGCCAGTACCGGGAGTCCTCGATGGCGACCAGCGCGTTCACCATGTTCGGCGAGATCTGCTGGTAGGTAACCGGCTGCCGGTCGTAGCCGAAGTAGTGGACTCGCTCGGAATTCGTGGCGGTGCTGTAGTAAGGCACGTCGACACCGAACACGTACGCCAGCAGGTTGCCGTTGCTGTCCAGGATCTCGGACCGCTGGGGCAGGCCCTGGGGGGACAGCGACAAGGTGGTGAACTTGTCCGCTTCGTTCCTGACCAGGACTCCGGTGGTGGCGACGATCGGGACGACCATCGCCGCGGCCAGCACCCCGACGATCGCGGCGAAGACGATGAGGCGTCCCACTACGCTGGTCCGGGTGAAAATCTCTCCGATCTGCACGCGAGTAAGGGTACGCCGCGATTGCCAGTAGCCAGTGCACTTGTACTGGACGTAGGGGTGCCAGAGACGCCCGGAACCGTATAGACCGGCCAAACTATGCCTAAACCAGAATTCATGTCCGAAGTCGCGGCGGCGGCCAGCGGGGCCGCAAAGTCCCGGCCGGAGCCCGGGAAGTCACCATCGGAGCAGGTCCGCAACCGGAGAGTGACTATTTGCCTGATTCTCTATAGCCCGTGAGAACTATTTAGTAAATGACCATGCCGGGGTCTTGGCACGGCGGCCGGACTTCCGTAAGTTGCTGGATCACGAACAGATAACCGTGGCAGGGTGGCCGCACGCACTGACCGCGGGATCGCAACCCCATCGAGACGACCGTCTGAGTTTTCGTGCTCGACGATCAAGAGGAGTGGGCACATGTGGATCACTGACTGGACCACACGCGCCGCATGCAAGGGAACCGACCCGGACGAGCTTTTCGTCCAGGGCGCCGCGCAGAATCGCGCGAAGCTGATCTGCCGGGGCTGCCCGGTTCGCACCGAGTGCCTTGCGGATGCGCTCGACAACGGGATCGAGTTCGGCGTTTGGGGTGGGATGACCGAGCGGGAGCGGCGTGCGCTGCTGCGGCGGCGACCCGAGGTAATCTCCTGGCGCGAACTGCTTGAACGCGCGCGCGACGACTACGAGCGGCAGTCCATCGACGAGCTCGTGGCCAGCTAAGGACCCAGCCCGGGTCTTGGCGTGGCCTGTTGAGCATCGTCGCTCAGCACTGTGACTCAGTGAGCGGCTCAGCAACGAAGCTAGCCGCACGTCAGCCAGCGAACTGATCAGAGAGTTATCATGCTGTCCCGGCTGGTCTCACGAGACCGGCCGGGACAGTAGTGCGCCGACGACCCGCAACCCGTCGAGGTCGTGTACGTCCTCGGGCTGCGCGACCACCTCGGCTACGGGAATGGCCGGGTGCGCCGAGGTGAAATGCTCAGCCAGCCGCCGTTCCCGCTTGCCGAGGTGCATCCGCTCCGCGTGCATCCGCAACGCCGCCGCGGTGATCGAGTAGCGCGGACTACTCACCTCAGGGTCATCCGGGTGGTCCTGCATGTCCAGGGTCTCGGCGGCGGCCAGGCTCCGGGCCGCGCTCAGCCGCCCGGCGGGTGAGGTGTGCACGCGGTTGAGGATGAGCCCGGCCAGCGGCATGCGCTCGGCGTCCAGCCGCTCGACGAAGTAGGACGCCTCGCGCAGCGCGTCTGGTTCCGGCGCCGCGACCACGAGGAACGCGGTGCCCGGCGCCTGCAGGAGCCGGTACGTCCCCTCGGCCCGCTCGCGGAAACCGCCGAACATGGTGTCAAGCGCGGTGACGAATGTCTGCGCGTCCTTGAGCACCTGCGCCCCCAAGATCTTGGTCAGCGCGCCCGTCATCATGGCGAATCCGGCGTTGAGCACCTTCATGTAGGACATGCCGGCTTTAGCCGGGACGGTCAGCAGCCGGATCAGCCGGCCGTCCAGGAACCGGCCGAGCCGCTGCGGCGCGTCGAGGAAATCCAGGGCCGACCGGCTCGGCGGGGTGTCGACCACGATGAGGTCCCACTCGTCGGCGTGCCTGAGCTGACCGAGCTTCTCCATCGCCATGTACTCCTGGGTCCCGGCGAAACTCGACGACAGCGACTGGTAGAAGGGATTGGCCAGGATCTGCGCGGCCCGGTCCGGATCGGCGTGCGCCTCCACGATCTCGTCGAAGGTCCGCTTCATGTCGAGCATCATCGCGTGCAGGCTGCCGCCGCTGCCGGGAAGTACCCCGTCGACCCGGCGTGGGGTGTTGTCCAGGGAAGTCAAGCCCATCGACTGGGCCAGCCGCCGCGCCGGGTCGACGGTGAGGACGCATGCCTGCCGCCCGCGCTCGGCGGCGCGCAGGCCGATCGCGGCCGCGGCTGTGGTCTTGCCGACGCCGCCGGAACCGCAGCAGACGATGATCCTGGTCCGCCGGTCGTCGATGAGCCGGTCCATGTCCAGCCTTACCGGTGTCACGGTCACGCCGCCCCCTGGTCCCTGAGTGCGGCGGCCAGCTGGTACAAGCTGGCCAGGTCGATCCCGTCGGGGATCATCGGCAGCTCGTACGTCGGGCGGCCCGATGTCTGCAGCTCCTCGCGCTCGCGGTCCTGCAGCGCCACCTGCAGCGCGTGTTCCCTGAGCTCGGCGGCCAGATCGGTGGCCAGCCCGTGATTGTCGCTGATCCCGG
Source organism: Actinomycetota bacterium (assembly GCA_030853115.1). Classification (GTDB taxonomy): domain Bacteria; phylum Actinomycetota; class Actinomycetes; order Streptosporangiales; family Streptosporangiaceae; genus Palsa-504. The sequence continues at coordinate 5,471 of JALYVS010000173.1, read as the reverse complement.
CCGTTTTCAGGCCGAGCGCGAGCTCGGCGACGTCGAGGGATCCGCTGGCGGCCGCGGCCAGGTCCGCGGGGCCGAGCATGGCCGGGCGGGCCATGTTGATGATGACACCGCCTGGCCGGATGGCGTCGCCGGTCAGCTCACGCAGCTCGGCCAGGCCGTCCAGGGTTTCCTGAACCGGCATCTCCTCGAGCGTCGTGACGTAATGCACGGCCGTCTGCGGTGACCGGATCACCCGGCCCACGGTGTCCGCGTGCGTTTTTATCGGGCCCACCTTGGCCAGCCCGGAGACCTCCGTGCTGACGTTTAGGAAACGGCTGATCCGGCCGGTCGGCGGGGCATCCATGACCACCGCGTGGTACGCGTGCGTGTCGTCGTGCCGGTTGACCCGGCGTCGCGTCGCCTCGGTGGCCTTGCCGGTGACCAGCACGTCGGATAGGCCCGGGGCGATGGTGGTGGCGAAATCCACCACGCCGAGCCTGGTCAGCGCCTTACCGGTGCGACGCAGGTTGTAGAACATCTCCAGGTAGTCGAGCAGCGCGCCCTCCGGGTCGACGGCGAGCGCGTACACATCCCCGCCCTGGCCGCCCCCCTGGGAGCTTTGCGGGGGCATCGGGGCCAGGCCGATCGCGACTTTCCGTTCCTCGTACGGGAGCGGAGGGCAGTCGAAGAGCCTGGCGATGCCCTGCCTGCCCTCGACTTCGATCAGCAGGACCTTTCGGCCCGCCGTGGCCAGGGCGAGCGCCAAGGCCGCCGCCACCGTGGTCTTGCCGGTGCCGCCTTTGCCGGTGACCACGTGCAGTCGCACGCCGTCCCAGTCGGTATCCCTCGTGGTCATGCCGTCGCTGCCTCCGGTCGGTCCTCCCACGGAGGCTATCTCGGCGCGGATACCTTATGGTTCGGTAGCCGCGTCTGGCATGAGTTCCTTTGGTCACTACGCTGGGGACTGGGAAGCTGGGGTCTAGGAAGAGAGGTGATCCCGGTGGGCGCAGTTGTTGCTGTCATCGTGATCCTGGTCATACTCGGGATTATCGCGGCCTCGCGCACGTTCAAGGTGGTGCAGCAGTACGAGAAGGGCATCATCTACCGGTTCGGCCGGGTCCTGCCGGAGATACGGGGCCCCGGGCTGACCATCATCCGGCCGGTCGGCGACCGGATGGCGAAGGTCAACATGCAGATTGTCGCCATGGCCGTGCCCGCCCAGGATGGCATCACCCGGGACAACGTGACCGTCCGGGTGGACGCGGTGGTGTATTTCCGGGTGGTGGATCCGATCAAGGCCACCGTGAACGTGCAGAACTACATGTTCGCCATCTCTCAGCAGGCGCAGACCTCGCTGCGGTCGATCATCGGCCAGTCCGAGATGGACCAGCTGCTGGCCGAGCGGGAGACGGTCAACCGGGAGCTCCGCAGGATCATCGACGAGCCGACAGAAGGCCCATGGGGCATCCGGGTCGAGCGGGTGGAAATCAAGGACGTGTCGCTGCCCGAGAGCATGAAGCGCTCCATGTCGCGGCAGGCCGAGGCCGAGCGGGAGCGGCGCGCCCGGATCATCACCGCGGACGGTGAGTACCAGGCGTCCAAGCGGCTGGCCGCGGCCGCGAACGTGATGTCCCGCGACCCCGCCGCGCTGCAACTGCGGCTGCTGCAGACGGTGGTCGAGGTGGCGGGCGAGCGGAACAGCACGCTGGTCATGCCGGTTCCGGTCGAGTTGCTCAGGTTCTTCGAGAAGATGGCGCCCGGTCCGGCCGACCCGGCGCCTGAGCCGGCCGCCGAGCTCGATGACCTCGGCGACGCGGAGGTGGCGGCCGCCGAGGCGGCCATCTCTAACGTGAAGGTGCCTGCGCTTGAGGAGTCGTCCCTCCCGCCGGTGCCGGAACTGCCCGGGCTGCCCCCGGTGGAGGTGCCCGAGGTGCCCGAGCTGCCCGAGGTGCCCCCGGTAGAGGACGCTGCTGACCCTGGGGCGGGAGAGGTCACTGCCCCCGACGTCGCCTCCGAAGACGGGGCGTAAGGTCGGTCCATGCCAAAGTGGGAGTACTCGACGGTGCCGTTGCTCGTGCACGCGACCAAGCAGATCCTGGACAACTGGGGTGACGACGGCTGGGAGCTGGTCGCGGTGATACCGGGTCCCAACTCCGAGCAGCTGGTCGCCTACATGAAGAGAGAAAAATCTTGAGGCCGAACGGGCCGTGCCGGTGACTGGTCCGGCCGAGCGGCTGGCCGCGCTCGGGCTGACGCTGCCGCCGGTGGCGGCCCCGGTCGCCGCGTACGTGCCGGCCGTGATGGCCGGCGGGTTGGTGTACACCTCCGGGCAGCTCCCCACGGTGGACGGGAAGCTGCCCGCCGTGGGCAAGGTGGGGGCTGAGGTCGGTGCGCCGGAAGCGGCCGAGCTGGCCCGCACCTGCGCGCTGAACGCGCTCGCCGCCGCCGCGTCGGTGGCTGGCGGCCTCGACGCGATTGGCCGGATCGTGAAGGTCACCGGCTTCGTGGCGAGCGCGCCCGGCTTCAGCGGCCAGCCGCAGGTGGTGAACGGGGCGAGCGAGCTGCTGCTCGAGGTGTTCGGTGAGGACGGCAGGCACGCTCGCAGCGCGGTCGGGGTCGCCGAGCTGCCGCTGAACGCGCCGGTGGAAGTCGAGTTGATCGCCGAGCTTCGCAGCTGAGCCGCGCCGTGCAGCGAGCCGTCGTTGAACCAGCCGCCGTGGACGATAAGCGAGCCGCCGGGAACGAGTTCCCGTGACCGAGCCTGAGATGGCCGGCGTCAGCTTCGCCGTGCCGAAAATGCTCGCCGAACGGGCCCGCGAACTCGCGGCCGGCCGGCTCCGCGCCGCGGTGCCCAGGGACGCCGCGACCATCATGCTGCTCCGGCAGGGTTCCGGCGTCCAGGCCTACCTGCTGCGCCGCACCAGGGAGCTGGAATTCGCGCCGGGTGCCTGCGTGTTCCCCGGCGGGTCCGTCGACGAGCGTGACGCCGACCCGCAGATCGGCTGGGCCGGGCCCTCCCCGGCCCAGATCGCGAACCTGCTGGGCACATCCGCCGAACGGGCCCGCGCCCTGGTCTGCGCGGCGGTCAGGGAAACGTTCGAGGAGTCGGGCGTGCTGCTGGCCGGCCCCTCCCAGGCGGCGCTGGTGGACGACAGCGCCGCCCTGGCCCGGGACCGGCACGCGCTGCTCGAAGGGTCGGCGTCCTTCGCCGAGCTGCTCGGCCGTCTCGGCCTGATGCTGCGCGCCGACCTGCTGACCCCGTGGGCCCGCTGGATCACCCCCGAAGCCTCGCCCCGCCGCTTCGACACCTGGTTTTTCGCCGCGGCCCTGCCACCCGGGCAGACGGCCGCGCTGGCGGCGCCCGCGGAGCAGGCCCACCGGGCCGGATCCGGGGAATCAGATGCCGGGATCTGGCTACGGCCAGCCGAGGCGCTCGAGTCGGCCCGGTCCGGTCAGATCACCTTGCTGCCGCCGACCGCCGTCACGCTCAGCGAGCTCGCCGCCCATCAGGACCTGGCTGACATCCTGGTCCCCCGCCGGGTGATCACCCCCCGGCAGCCCACGGTGATCATCGAGAACGGGCAGGCCCGGCTGGTCATGCCCCGTGAGCTGTAGGGGCGCGGCGGCGCCTGGACGCCAGGAGCGGGAACGAGCGACCAGGGAAGGCGCCGGGTGCTCGCCGAGGCGGACCTGGGGAGGCCGGCTAGCCGGCCCCCGAGGGTTTCAGCGAGCGCGTTTGCGCAGGCGCTCGGTGTCCAGGATGAGCACTGAGCGCGCCGAGATCTGCAGCCAGCCGCGGGCCGCGAAGTCGGCCAGCGCCTTGTTCACCGTCTCCCGGGAGGCCCCGACCAGCTGGGCCAGTTCCTCCTGAGTCAGGTCGTGATGGACGTGCAGGCCGTCCCGCTCCTGCTCGCCGAACCTCGCGGCCAGGTCGAGCAGGTTCTTCGCCACCCGGCCGGGAACGTCAGTGAAGACCAGGTCGGCCACCACGTCGTTGGCCCGGCGCAGCCGCCGGGCCAGGGCCTGCAGCATGTGCATGGAAACTTCCGGCCGGTCCAGCAGCCACGGGCGCAGCGCGTCATGGGCCAGCGCCGCGACTGTGGCGTCGGTAATGGCACTGGCGGTCGAGGTCCGCGGCCGCGGGTCGAACAGCGACAGCTCGCCGAACATCTCGCCGGGACCCAGCACACTCCACAGGTTCTCCCGGCCGTCGACCGCCGCCCGGGTGAGCTTGATCTTGCCGTCGAGCACGACGTACAGCCGATCCCCGTCTTGCCCTTCAAGGAAAAGGTGCTCCCCGCGCGCCACCTTGACCTCCGACGTCTGCCGGCGGAGCGTGCGTACGCTTTCGTCGTCGAGCCCGTCGAAAAGCGGCGCCCGCCTCAGCACTACTTCGGCGTCCTCCACCAGTCCTCCTTGCTGGCCCTGCGGGCCGCCGGCCCTTCGGCCGGCTGACTGACCAGCGATAGTTTTGTGACCGTGCCCTATAAGTGTGGATCATCCTCGGGAGTGGGATGTGCTCGGGATCACATGAGTGCGCCTGCCTGGCTGCCGGTAGCGACGAGACTAACATCACATCAGCGGATACTCTAACTACTTTCTGTAGTAATAGCACGCGGGGGCGTGAGAGCACGAGGGTTCGGGGGGTGCTAGGGGCTTGAGCTGTGCACGTAAACCATGGGGTCGAAGGGGTCTTGGGGCCAGGCGGTTCAGGCCTTTCGCCGCCGGGGGGGTCGTATCGGCTGGCGCGCGGTCGTCGGCTGCGGCCTGCTCGCGGCGGTGAGCCTGCCGGCCGCGTCGCCGCACTGGCAGCTCGCAGGCCATCCGGCCCCGCCGACCGCGGCCCAGATCCGGGTCGCGGAAAACCAGGTCAGACGGCATCAGGCGGCCCTGGGGGCCGCGCAGGGAAAGCTCTCGGCCGCCGCCGCGATGCTCGCTACCTTGCAGACCCAGGCTGAGGTGCTGACCGAGCGCTACGACGAGACCCTGGTGAACGAGCAGCGGGCCGCGTCCGCCTACCGGGTCACCGAGGCCAGGCTCAGCCAGGCGAACCGACAGGAGAACAGCAGCCAGCGGCGGCTGGCTAACCTGGCGGCCGAGGAGTTCGAGTCCGGCGGTGGCTTCGGCCCGATGACGGCCATGCTCGGTGACGCCAATGGCCCGCAGGCCTACATGAGCCAGGTCGGGATGGGCCAGGTGCTGGCTCAGTCCGGCACCGACGTGGTGGCGGCGAACCAGGCCGACGACGTAGTGGCCAAAGTGTTCCGGACCCAGGCCCACGATCTGCTGACCGCTCGGCAAGCTGGTCTGCGGGCGGCGAGCGACCTCAAGCTCGCCGTCCAGTCCGCGGTGGCCAGGCAGACCGCCTTCGTCACGGCGACCAAGGGCAGCAGGAACAAGCTGGCCGGCCAGCTCGCGGTAGCCCAGGCGCACGAGTCGGCCCTGCAGCGGGCTCGGCAGGCCGTGCTGGAGGCCGCGGCGCAGGCCGACGC
>JALYVS010000624.1 GCA_030853115.1 Actinomycetota bacterium | reverse complement strand
GGTGTGGAATGACCTGCGCGAGGCCAAGGACCCCGAGGCCCCGACCAGCGTGCCCGGCCGCGTCCAGTTCCAACCGCCGCCCAGAAGCAGCTCGGGCAACGTGATCCTCGATCCGGGCAGTCTGTCGGCATCGGCTACCCGAGCGCTGGCGGTGGCGCCCGAGTCCCGTGCCCACGCCTCCAATGGCCTGCTGGTGTCCGCCAAGCGCTCGGCCACCCACCATCCGATCATGGTCGCCGGGCCCCAGATCGGCTACTTCTACCCGGGCCTGACGCTCGAGATGGACCTCGAGGGGCCCGGGATCAGTCAGCGGGGCGTCACGTCGGCTCCGTTCCCCGGATACATCTTCATCGGGCGAAGCCGGGATTCGGCCTGGTCGTTGACCTCTGCCGGCCTGGACCAGATCGACACCTACGTGGAGACGCTGTGCGGGCACAGCGTGCACCGCTATCGGTTCGACGGCAAGTGCCGTCCGATGCAGTTCTTCAACGCGGGCACGCTGAATCCGGGCACCAAGCACGCCCAGCCGATCACCTTCTACCGCACCGTCCACGGCGCCGTGTTCGGCTACGCCCGCGTGCACGGCCGCCTGGTCGCGCTCTCGCGCCGGAGGGCCAGCTACGGCAAGGACTCGCTGGACCTGCTCTTCTACCGCAAGCTGGCCGACGATCAGGTCCACAACGTGCATCAGTTCTTCCGCGCTGCCAACCTGACGCCGCAGACGTTCAACTCGCTCTACATCGACGACAAGGACATCGGCGTGTTCACCAGCGGGCTGGTGCCGATCCGCCCATCCAACGTCGATCAGGCCCTGCCGATCAACGGGACCGGTAGGGAGGAGTGGCGCGGCTGGGTTCCGTTCAAGCGCCATCCGCAGGGGATCAACCCGCCCAGCGGGGAGATCGTCAACTGGAACAACCGAACCCAGGCAGGCTACGAGGCCCCGGACGACAACTGGTCGCTGGGTTCGCTGCAGCGAGTCGATCTGCTGCTGCGCAACCTCGGCCACGGCGGCGGTCTCACCCCGGCGCGGGTGGTCTCGGCGATGAACGCGGCCGCCACCCAGGACGTGCGTGAGATGACCGTCGAGCCGGTCCTGTCCGAGGTGCTGCACAGCGGGCCCGCGCCCAACCGCCGGGACGCGAAGATGCTGACCCTGCTCGACCTCTGGCATCGCCAGGGCGGAAGCCGGCTGGACCGCACCGGAAACGGACAGATCACGGCGCCCGGGGCGGCGATCATGGACACGGCATGGCCGCTGCTGGCCGACGCCTGGGCCTCGTCGGTGCTCGATCCACAGCTGCGCGACGAGCTGGCCAGCTTCGACAGCCGATTCGATCAGCCGCCCGGCGGTCAGTACACCGGCTGGTACATGTACATCGACAAGGACCTGCGCACGATCCTGGGCCGGCCCGTCCGCGGCAGATATGCGGTCCGCTACTGCGGCGCCGGCCACCTCAGCCGCTGCCGCCGGCTGCTGTGGGCGGCGATGGACCAGGCCGGAGGCGAGCTCGAGGCCAAGCAGGGTCCCGATCCCGCCGCCTGGCACTCCAGCGCGACGGCAGAGGAGATCAGCTTCGTGCCCGGGCTGCTGCCGTACAAGCTGGCCTACACCAACCGGCCGAGCGGGATCCAGCAGGTGCTGAGCTTTCGCGGGCACGCACCGCAGGACACCGGCCGCTGAACGCGTGGCCCGGCGCGGCCAGGACTAGGCCGGCGGTGGTCCGCCGGCCACGCGCCTGAGCGCCTCGCCGTCGAGCCGGTGCAGCTCCCACTCCGGCAGGCGGCGGGCCCCAAGCCGCTCATAGAAGGACAGCGCCGGGGTGTTCCAATCCAGCGCGTGCCACTCCAGCCGGGCGCACCCGCGGGCCACGGCCAGCCGCGCCAGATGGGAGAGCAGCACCCGGCCGACGCCGCCGCGGCGGTGGCGCGGCGGCACGTAGAGGTCCTCGAGCCAGATCCCCGGCCGGCACTCCCAGGTTGAGAAGGTACCGTGAAACAGGGCGAAGCCGACGGGCTCACCGGCGCGCTGCGCGATCAGCGCCTCCGCCGACGGGTGGGGCCCGAACAGCGCCTGGGCCAGCAGCTCTGGGGTCCCGGTGACCTGCTCGGGCGCCCGCTCGTACTCGGCCAGCTCGACGATCAGCGCGTGGATCAGCGGCACGTCGCCGGGCCCGGCGTCACGGATGGTGACCCCGCCCGGGGCCTCACCGGTCTGCCGCGACGAGCTCAACCCTCTTGGGGGGGATCAATCTCGCGCTTGAGGATCTTCCCGGTCGGACCCTTGGGAAGGTCGTCCACGAACCAGATCCGCCGCGGGTACTTGTACGCCGCGACCTGCTCCTTGACGAACTCGCGCAGCTCGTCGGCGCTCACGTCCGATCCCTCCTTGAGCGCGACCGCCGCCCCGACCTCCTCGCCGTACTCGTCGTGGGGCACGCCCAGCACCGCCGCCTCACGGACGTCCGGATGCTCGTAGAGGACCTCCTCGATCTCGCGTGGATACACGTTGTAGCCGCCGCGGATGATCAGGTCTTTCTTGCGGTCGACGATGAAGAAATAGCCGTCCTCGTCGACGGTGGCCATGTCTCCGGTGTGCAGCCAGCCGTCGCGCACCGTCTCCTCGGTCGCGCCGGCACGGTTCCAGTAGCCCTTCATCACGTTGTGGCCGCGGATCACGATCTCGCCGACCTCCCCCTGATCGACGTCGCCACCGTCGTCGTCGACGACCTTCATCTCCACGCCCTCGATCGGCGTGCCGATCGATCCGGGCTTGCGCTCGCGGTCCGGATGGTTGAACGAGGCAACCGGGGAGCTCTCCGACAGGCCGTAGCCCTCGAGCACCTTGCACCCGAACGCCTCCTCGAAGCCGCGCATCAGCTCGACCGGCATCGCCGAGCCGCCTGACGCGCAGACCTCCAGCGACGAGCTGTCGTACTGCTCGCGCTCGGGGTGGTGGAGCATCGCGTTGTACAT
>JALYVS010000623.1 GCA_030853115.1 Actinomycetota bacterium | reverse complement strand
CCGTCGAGGCGGGCGCGCTGCCGGGGTTGCTTCCGGTCGGCCGCCCGGTGACCGACGCCACGGCCCGGGCCGAGGTGGCCAGGACCTGGGGTAGGAGCTCGCTGCCGGACACGCCGGGACGTGGCACCGGGGAGATACTCGCCGCCGCCGCCGCCGGTGAACTCGGCGCCCTGGTGGTGGCCGGGGTGGACCCGGCCGACCTGCCCGATCCGCGGGCCGCGTTGCAGGCGCTCGAGATGGCGCCTTTCGTGGTCAGCCTGGAACTGCGGTCCAGCGCGGTCACCGACCGGGCCGACGTGGTTTTCCCGGTCGCGGCCGTGGCCGAGAAGGCCGGCACGTTCGTGAACTGGGAGGGACGCGGCGGTTCGTTCGGCGCGGCGCTCCGGGTTCCCGAGGTGCGCACCGACCTGTACGTGCTCGGCGCGATCGCCGATCAGATGGACATTCACCTAGGTCTGCCGGACGCGGCCGCCGCCCGCGCCGAGCTAGCCGCCCTCGGCACCTGGCGCGGCCCCCGCCCCGAGCTCCCCGCCACCGCCACGGTTCCCCCCTTTATGGGGGGCCCAGGGGGGCTGGGAGACCGGGTTTCCCCCCGCGAGCAGGGGGGGTCTGGCGGGGATCGTCCCCGCGAGGCAGTGCTATCCACCTGGCGCCAGCTGCTCGACAGCGGGCGCATGCAAGACGGCGAGCCATCCCTGGCGGGCACGGCCCGGCCCGTGCTGGCCCGGGTGTCGGCGGTGACCGCGGCTGACGCGGGCGTGGCCGACGGCGATAAGGTGACGGTTGCCACCGGCCAAGGGTCGGTGACGGTGCCGGTCGAGGTGGTGCCGATGGCGGACCATGTGGTCTGGCTGCCGGCCGCGGGACTGACCCCGGAACCCCGGGCTGACCACGCGGACCTCGCGGGCGCCCCTTATCCCGGCGGCCCGGAACTGCGGGCCGGCTCTACCATCCGCGCCGCGCTCGGTGCGGGGCACGGCGCCATGGTCACGCTGAGGAGGCCGCAATGATGGACCAGGGGGCGCTGCCGCACGTGCTCGCGGCTCCCGGGGTCTCGGCGGTGCTGGGGACAGATCCGACGCTCAGCGACTTCAACCAGCTCATCTGGTGGCTGGTGCTGCTGAAGGTCGGGATCGTCTTCCTCTTCCTGCTGCTCACGACGATGTTCATGATCTGGGCGGAACGCCGGGTCATCGGCCGGATGCAGAACCGGCCGGGCCCCAACCGGGCCGGGCCCTTCGGCTTGCTGCAGCCGATCGCGGACGCGCTCAAGCTGCCGCTGAAGGAAGACATCATCCCCCGCAGCGCGGACCGGCTGGTGTTCATGATCGCGCCGGTGATATCGGCGGCGACGGCCTTCGTCAGCTTCGCGGTCATCCCGTGGGGCCCGGAAGTATCGATCTTCCACCACCACACCCCGCTGCAGCTCACCGACCTGCCGGTGGCCGTGCTGCTCATCTTGGCGATGAGCTCGATCGGCGTGTACGGGATCGTGCTGGCCGGCTGGTCGTCCGGCTCGCCCTACTCGCTGCTCGGCGCGCTGCGCTCGGCCGCCCAGGTGATCAGCTACGAGATCGCGATGGGACTGGCCTTCGTGGCCGTATTCCTGTACGCGGGCTCGCTGTCCACCACCGCGATCGTCAACGCCCAGCAACACGAGTGGTACGCGTGGCTGCTGCCGGTCTCGTTTGTCATCTACCTGTTCACGATGGTCGGCGAGACGAACCGGCTGCCGTTCGACCTGCCCGAGGGTGAGGGCGAGCTCGTCGCGGGCTACCACACCGAGTACTCCTCGATGAAGTTCGCGATGTTCTACCTGGCCGAGTACATCAACATGACGACGGTCTCCGGGCTCGCGACCACGCTGTTCCTCGGCGGCTGGCGGGCTCCGTGGCCGCTGTCGCTGTGGTCGGGCGCGAACAGCGGCTGGTGGCCGGTGCTGTGGTTCGTGGCCAAGGTGTTCATCTTGCTGTTCGGCTACATCTGGCTGCGCGGGTCCTTGCCGCGGGTCCGGTACGACCAGCTGATGGACATCGGCTGGAAGGTCCTCATCCCGGTCTCCATCGTCTGGATCCTGCTGATCGCCACGGTGCGCGCCTGGCGGCTGGACCGCCATTCCACGGCCCCGTACGTCGTCTTCGGCTTCGTCATCGTGCTGATCGTGGCGCTGGCCTTGATGTGGGAAGGCGCCGCGCAGCAGCGCGCGCTGCGATACATGGAGCCGCCCGCGGGCGCGGACCCGGCCAGCGCCGGCGAGGCCGCGGTCGCCGGGACGGCCTTCCCGGTCCCGCCGCTCGACCTGCCGCACTACCACGGCGTAGGACTCCAGGCCGGTGCCGCCCTCGAGGCCGGCGCCGGGGCCGGGGCTGGCGCCAGCCCTTCGGACACCTCCCTGAAGGAGGTCACTGATGCTTGAGTTCCTCAACCCGATCAAAGGGTTCGGGGTCACCTTTTACGAGATGTTCCGGAAGGTCGAGACCGTCGAGTACCCGGAGGACAAGCGGCCGACCGCGCCGCGGTTTCACGGCCATCACCAGCTGAACCGCTGGCCGGACGGGCTGGAGAAGTGCATCGGCTGCGAGCTGTGCGCCTGGGCCTGCCCGGCGGACGCCATCTACGTCGAGGGCCGGGACAATACCGCTGACGCGAGGTTCTCCCCCGGCGAGCGCTACGGCGCGGTCTACCAGATCAACTACCTGCGCTGCATCTTGTGCGGCATGTGCATCGAGGCCTGCCCGACCCGCGCGCTGACCATGACCAACGAGTACGAGATCGCCGACGACAGCCGGGAAAACCTGATCTGGACTAAGGAGCAGCTGCTCGCGCCGCTGCACGAGGGGATGGAGGCACCGCCCCATCCGATGCGGCTCGGCGACGACGAGAAGGCCTACTACCGGCTAGGCGCGGCTGGCGTGATGACGGCCCCACGGGCCCCGGGAATGGCGGGGCCGGGCGGTCCGTCGGGGGCCGCGGTATTGGCCGGCGC
>JALYVS010000622.1 GCA_030853115.1 Actinomycetota bacterium | reverse complement strand
CCATACATCTCGCCGAGGGGCTCGGCGAGGAGCTCGAGGCGGGCGCCGTCCGGGTCGCGGAAGTACAGCGAGACGCCGCTCTCCTCGAGGTAGCTGACGCCGGCCGCGTCCAGGTTGGCGCGTAGCGCGGTCCACTTCTGCGGCGATACCGAGATCGCCAGGTGGTGCAGGCCGCCGAGGACCTCGGCGTAGGGGCCCAGGTCAAGGCCGGGGAAATCGAAGAACGCCAGCAGGTTGCCGTGACCGAGGTCGAAGAAGAAGTGATTAGACCCGGCATAGTCACGGTTCTCGATGATCTCGGTCAGCGGGAACTCCAGGATCCCGCTGTAGAAACGGATCGTCCGCTCGACGTCCGAGCTCAGCAACGCGGTGTGATGGATCCCGCTGGCACTACTTTGCGGCCGGTCAGCCTGGATGTACTCGGCGTGCAGCCGGGCACGCTCCGCCTCGATCGCGGCCAGATCCAGCGACATGACGCCCTCCTTAGGGCACGCGCAGTTCGACGCTGATGTTGCCGCGGGTGGCCCGGGAATACGGGCACACCTGGTGCGCGGCCTCGGCGAGCTCGCGCGTCTGTTCCCGGTCCAGGCCAGGGATGTTGATCACCAGCGTGGCGACGAGGCCGTAGGCCTCGCCCTCGGGCCCGATTCCTACTTCGGCGGTCACGGTCGAAGGACCAGGATCGACTCCGGCCCGGCGGGATACCACCCGCAGCGCGCTGTGGAAACAGGCCGCGTAGCCGGCCGCGAACAGCTGCTCGGGGTTGGTGCCGGCCCCGCTACCGCCCATTTCGGCGGGCAGCGCGAGGTCCAGGTCGAGGCGCTGATCAGAGGAGACGACGTGGCCGCTGCGGCCGTCCCCGGTCGAGGTGGCTGCCGCGGTGTAGAGAACCGTGTCGGGCATGAGGAAACCTTATCGATCGCGGGACAGCGATGCCACCACTGATGGCAGCCCAGGCGCGGGCCCGTCCTGGATCAGCCGGCTCAGCGCCGCGGTGTCGAGGTAATCGGCCACTAGGTCGCCGAGGGCGTCGAGCCCCGCCTCCCGCAGCGCGGCGAAATCGGTGCCGGGCGCGGGGGTGAAATCCCGTCCGGCCAGCGCCGCCACCTCGGTCAGGAACGCGCGCCTGAAATCGTCGCTCTCCAGCGCCCCGTGCCAGCTTGTTCCCCACACCGCGCCGCGGCGGCAGCCGTCAAGGAACGGCTCGGCCGCCGGGTCGGTGATCTCGGCTATGCCGTGATGGATCTCGTACCCGGCCACCGGGGCACCAAGCGCGCGGCCGTGCGGGCGGCCGAGAACCTTCTGCGCCCTGAACACCACCCGTACCGGCAGCAACCCGAGCCCGGAGACCGTGCCGCGGCCCGACTCCACCTGGTCCTCGATCTGGCCGGCCAGCATCTGGTACCCGCCGCAGATGCCGAGCACCGGGCGGCCGGCCTGGGCCCGCTCGGCCACCGCGTCCGCCAGCCCGCGCTCCCGCAGCCAGCCCAGGTCGGACACGGTGGCCCGCGACCCGGGCAGCACCACCAGGTCGGCGCCGGCCAGGTCGGCCGGGTGCACCGCGAACCGTACCGACACGCCGGGCTCGGCGGCCAGCGCGTCCACGTCGGTAAAGTTGCTGATCCGCGGGAACCTGACCACCGCGATCTGGAGCACATCCTGTCGGCCGAACGATCCCGGCTGCGTGCCCGGCTCAGCTGCGGACGAGCGGGCGGCCGCATGCGGCAGCGAGCCCCCGCCAGCACCGAGCGACAGCGAGTCCCCGCCGGCACCGAGCGACAGCGAGTCCTCCGCGTCCAGCCACCGGCCTTCACGCCAGGGCAGCACCCCGTACACGGGCCGGGCGGTAAGCCGGGTGAGCATGCTCAGCCCGCTGTCGAGCAATTCTGGCGCGCCCCGGAACTTGTTGATCACGAAGCCCGAGATGAGCGCCTGGTCGGCGGGTGAGAGCAGCGCCAGCGTCCCGTACATGGCGGCGAACACCCCGCCTCGGTCGATGTCCCCGACCACGATGACGGGCAGGCCGGCCGCCTGAGCCAGGCCCATGTTGGCGACGTCGGTATCGCGCAGGTTGATCTCGGCCGGGCTGCCGGCCCCCTCGCAGATCACCACGTCGTAGCGGTCGCGCAGCCGGGTCAGGCTCTCCACCGCGACCTGCCTCAGCCGGGGCGCGTGCGACCGGTACCCCATCGCGTCGGCTTCGGCCACGGCGCGGCCGAGCACCACCACCTGGCTGCGCCGGTCGCTACCCGGCTTGAGCAGCACCGGGTTCATGTCGGCGGTCGGCTCGATGCCGGCCGCGGCCGCCTGCATGACCTGCGCGCGGCCGATCTCCGCGCCATCCGCCGTCACGAAGGAGTTCAGCGACATGTTTTGCGCCTTGAACGGGGCTACCTTGACGCCCTGCCGGGCCAGCCACCGGCACAGCCCCGCGACCAGCACGCTCTTACCCGCGTCTGACCCAGTCCCCGCCACCAGCAGCGTTCCCTTCACGCCAGTGAGGCTACTGCCGGGGCTTCCGGTTCTCAGTCGCGGGTGACCTGGTAGATGCCGTAGATCACGCCGGGAATGTGACCGAGCAGCTGGAGCAGGAACGCCCACAGCACCTTGATGCTCAGCCCGTCATGAATCAGCACGGCGATGAACGGGAAGAAGAAACACAAGATAATCAGCAGAACCCTGCTCATGACTGCTCCTTAGATAGCGTCCCCCCGGTCAAGAGCTACCTTAGGCGCGCGAAGGCGATGAGCACGGCCAGGGCGGTCGCGGACACGGTTACCGCCCGGGACAGCAAGATCGCACGGCGGATGTCACCGGGCTCGGGGGCTCTGCCCTCCCCCAGCTCGTGCCGCGTCTCGGCGACGCCGTCGTACATGTTCGTCCCGCCCAGGCGGATGCCGAGGGCAGCGGCGAAGGCGGCCTCGCATTGGCCCGCGTTCGGGCTGGGATGGCGGCCGCCGTCGCGCCTGACTATCCGCAGCACCGTGGCGG
>JALYVS010000621.1 GCA_030853115.1 Actinomycetota bacterium | reverse complement strand
CGGCGGGCGCTGCTCCGCCCGCCGCCAGAGCCCGGCCCTTGCCGTCTGCGGCAGGAGTCCGCTGAGCAGGGACCGGGCACCCTCGGTGCCGTAGGACCCGGCCAGGAACCTGACCTGGGCTTCGAGACCGTCGTTGTTCGTCTGCGAGGCCATCAGCGCTGGTTCGTCAACGCGCGTCCGGGCCTGGAAATCGAGCAGAAGTTCACGCTTGCCGGGCGGCCGGACATCTGGCTCCTGGCGGCCCGCACGCGGGACCTGGTCGCCGCCGGGGCCATCAACGGCTGGATTCCCGAGCACGGCAGCAACGGCGGGTTCGAGCAGTGGGACTTCCTCAGCCACATCTACGAGATCGCCGGCCCGGAGGCGGAGCGCGGCTATATCGCGTTCATCCCGGCCGTTGACGGGAGCTGGGGCATCCGGCGCAAGTGGTTCACCGCCGACGCGGTGATCCGCCGGGAGCAGCTCACGGGCGGGCTCGATCTCGGGCCAGCCGCGTGATCAGCGGCCGGCCCAGTAACGACCTCATGAACGAGTTCGGTCAGCTGTGCGCCTGGACGCGCCAGCTCCTGGACGAGTGCGTCGTCCATGCCGAGCAGAACAACCTCTCGAAGCTGACCTGGCTCCGCCAGGCGGCACAGGATCACCCGCCACAGCAGCCGTTACCCGCTCGGGGAACCGCAGGTGATGAAGCTCATATCTGTGGCTTGTCTCTGGCCTCGTGGTCACGCCGGTGGTGCGGTACACCTGAGCGCCCTGCCTGGGCGAACCCGGCATCGCGGACTCCGCCGTGCTGCGGCGGCGCTTCCCTGTACCGTGTCCGGGTGACTTCCACGGGGCTTGACCAGCGCACGCTCGACGCCTTGCTTGCTGATGCCCGTGCGGCGATGGCCGAGTACGATGACGCGCTGGCCTGGCTGGAGATCGCGGTGAAGGGTCCGATGGAGCCGATCGCGGCCGAGGTGTGGGCGTTCGATGAGTCATTCACGCGCGTGCTGCTGGTAAGGCACCGCTGGCGGGGCTGGGTTCCGCCGGGCGGGAGGGTTGAGGCCGGGGAGACTCCGCGGGAGGCGGCCCGGCGGGAGTTCCGGGAGGAGACCGGGCTCGACGGGCACCTGCTGGAGACTCCCGCCGCCGTGACCGTGCGGACCTACCGGGAGGACTGGACGCCCACGCTCGGCCTGTCGTACGCGGCCGTCCTGGACGGCTCTCTCTCCCCGGCCGGGGAGAGCCGCCAGCCCGCCGCGTGGACGCCGCTGTCATCTGACTGGGACGGGGCCTTCCCCGGCGACAGGCCCCGGATCAGGGCCTTCGCCAGGCACCTGGAGGCAGCATGGAGGGCAGCGACCGCCTGAACGGGATGGTCATGCTTCGGCGGTGACGACGAGCCAGGCGGTGGTGACCGGCCGGGAAGCGTCGGCTCGGGCGCAGGCCCGCTCCAGGATTTCCATGCGCTGCTCGTAGGTGAACGGGCCAGGCGGGCGGGCGAACGCTGGGATCGACAGCCACGCTCGTTTCTCCTCCAGCGTGCCGGCGTGCGTGACGGTCTCGGTGCCCAGGACCGTAAAGCCGGCCGCGCTGAGCTGTGACCGGACCAGGCCGGCGGTCAGCGGCGCGGACGGCTGCGGATCTGGCGAGGGCGTGTAGCCGTACCGTTCGGCGGCCACGGCGGTGATCAGCTCATTCAGGGACGGCCCTGGGCGGGGCTTCGAGCGTGCGGAGGGGAGGCCGGCGAAGGACCCGCCGATGTTGAAGACGAGCCGGCCGCCAGGGCGCAGCGCCTGCTTGACTGCGGCGAAGACGGCGGGGGTGTCGGTCTTCCAGATCGCCGAGTTGCACACGACGGCGTCGGCGGGCTCGCGGATGTGCCAGGCCACGTCCTCGGCTCGCGCGGTGATCCAGCTGACCCTTGGGTCGGGGAGGGCGCGCTGGCCTGCTGCCTGCATGGCTGCGGCGGCGTCGACGGAGATGACCCTGGCGCCGGGCGGCAGGATCTGCGCACCCCGGTGACTGGCTCCCAGCCGGCGGACGCTACCGCCACCGGGGTATCGCCGGCGCCCGCAGCGTCTCCTGGGCTGGTGATCTCGGCGCCCGGGGCGATGCGGGTCACGCCGTGGTACCGGCAGTACCCGTATCCGGCCTCGGCGAGGGGGCCGCTGCCGGGGGCCGACAGGTGGCCGCATGCAAGGGCTACATGCGGCTTGCCCCCGAGCTCGTCGCTGAGCCAGGACGCTTCGGCGCGGTCCGCCCACGTGCCTGCACTCATCAGGACCCTCCTTCATCTGCGCAGGGGCTGGCCGCGTCTCCTGCGGCATCAAAGGGGCGACTGCGTTCCGGTAGGGGACGGGTGCCGTGCTCGCTGGTGCGGACCTCGGTCGGCCGCCGCTGACCAGGGCCCAGCCGGCCTTCGCGACGGCGAGCGGGACCTCGCCGACCGCCACGACGTCGCCGACTGACAGTTCCCTGGAGGGTTCAGGCGTGTTGCCTGGGCTGGTTACCCCGGTGGCGGTCCCGCCCGGCCGGGCGCGCCGGGGAACCTGCCTCACTGGTCCCCGCCCCTGTCACCGGGTCGGCTGTCAGGCTGCTGCCACGACCGGGCGAGCTTGCCCTCAGCGTCACAGGTAAGGCGGAGGAACCCCGGTCCCGGAATGCGGAGCCTTGTGAGCTGGCCGCTCTCGTCCTCCGTGAACAGCATCGCCGCCCCGCCGATGAAGACCAGCGCGACGAGGACACGCGAGGCGTTTCCCGCGTGCGTCGAGCCGTCGTACAGGCGCCCGGCGGACAGCTCGGCTTCGACCGTCAGGGTTCTGCTGAGGTACACGGGCTTGATCGGCCGCTGTTGGCCTTCGCTCGCTGTCATGCCGGCTCTCCTAATAAGTGTTGTCGGGTCGGCCATACGGCAGACTCGGAGTGTGGTGGCCGCCGGCAGGTGAGCACTTGTCTCTCCCGGGCTTCGAGCCCTGAGCAAAGACCGTGCCCCTGCCGGTGACCGGG
>JALYVS010000620.1 GCA_030853115.1 Actinomycetota bacterium | reverse complement strand
CCTGCGGAAAGGCCGGAGACCGGCTGGCGGCCCGCGGGCGGCGGCTGACCGGGGCCCTGGCCAGCTGGCAGATCAGCCGCCAGCCGGTCAGGCAGGGCGGCGCGGCGCTGCTGATCGTGCTGGCCGTGGCGACGGGAACGCTGGCGCTGGCCCAGCGGGACAGCTGGACCCGGTCCGATCACGACCAGGCCGCGTTCAACTCCGGCGCGGACGTCCGGGTGCAGACCAGCGCGCCGCTCTCACTGGCTCAGGCCGATGCGCTCGCCCGAGCTCCCGGGGTACAGCACGCGATGCCGGTCGCGACCTTCGCGCAGTCCGCCATCGGCGCGCAGACCATCGCCGTCGATAGCGCCCAGGCCGCGGACGTCGTGCTGCTGCGTCCGGACCAGTTGCCGCTGGCCGAACCCGAGCTGTACAAAAAAATCCAGCCGGCCGGGTTCAGCGCAGGCGTCACCCTGCCGGGCCGCCCGGCCGGCCTCCAGCTCACGGCGCGGCTCGGCCCCGCCGCCCTGGGACTGGCTCCGGCCCTGGTCACGGTGTCGGTGGAAGACACTGACGGCGACGTTTACCAGTTCAACGCGGGCACGCTGGCTGCCGACGGACAGGCCCATACCCTGGCGGTAAGCCTGAGCAACGGCAGCGGGGCGATTTACCCGCTGCGGCTGACCGCGGTCAGCCTGGCCTACACGCTACCCGCGACCCCGCCCCAGAGCCCGGCCACGTTCACGGTGGTCAGCGTCTCCGGCGGCCCGGGCCCGGCTCAGCTGCCCGGCACGGCCTTGCGCGGCTGGCCGGCCATCGCCTCGTCGACCGAGCTGTCCGGCGTCCGCCAGACCGGCGGTACGGCTGGGGTGGCCGTCGCACCCGCCGTCTCGTCAACCCGCGGCGCGGTACCCGTGGGACAGGGCCCGCTCACGGTGACGTTCGCGACCGGCTACGGGCTGGCCGCGGGCCCGTTTCCTGGGGCGCCCTCCACCCCCATCGCGGCCCAGCTGGCGCTCACCGTCCCGGCCCCCAGGACCACCGTGCCCGGCCTGGCCACCCGGCGCTTCCTCGCCGCGACCAACGCCAGTGTCGGCTCCGCCGTGCAGACCGTCGTCAACGGCACCCCCGTCAGCGTGAAGATCGTCGCGGCGCTGGCCAGCTTCCCCACCGTGACCAGCAGCGGCGGGGCCCTGATCATCGATCTCGGCGCGCTCCAGGACGTCCTGACCGCGGCCTCGCTGCCTCCCGCGCAGGCCACGCAGTGGTGGCTGGCTACCTCATCGGGGGTTTCCGGGCTGCCACCCGGCCTGACCGCCAGCCTGCCGCCGGGCTCCGCGGTCACCAGCACAGGCGGCCAGGCCGCCGGGCTGCTGGGCAATCCGCTGTCGACCATCCCGCAGCAGGCGCTGCTGGCCGTCGCCCTCGCGGCCGCGGTACTGGCCATCACCGGCTTCTGCGTGAGCATCGCGGCCGGAGTGCGCCAGCGGCGGGCCGAAAGCGCGCTGCTGGCCGCGCTCGGGGTCCCGCCCCGCTCGGCGGCGGGGCAGCTCTGCCTGGAAAAGCTCATGTTGAGCGTGCCGTCGGCTTTGGCCGGGCTGGTCCTCGGCGTCGTGCTCGCCGAACTCCTGGTGCCCGCGGTCACCCTCACCGCGGCCGCGACGACGCCGGTCCCGACGGCGCTCATCCAGTTCAGCTGGGCCCACACGCTCCCGCTGGCCCTGGCGGTCGCCGTGCTGCCGGTGCTGGCGGCCGGCCTGACCATCGTCCGGCGCCCCGACGCGGCCGCCGAACTACGGGCCGCGGAGTCAGCATGACCAAGCCGGAGGCGAGCGGACGACAGCGGCCGGAGGCGAGCAGGCGATACAGCCTGCGACGGACCGTGGGCTCGGCGGCGGCCGGCACCGTCGCCCTGGTCCTGCTCGTCTGCGGCTGCGTCTTCGCCGCGCTCGCCGGCCCCGCGCTCAGCCTGCATACCCGGTCCCAGGCCCTGCAGCAGATGATGGCCGGACTGTCCAGCCCGACCAGGGCCGTCCAGGTGACCGAGACCTGGATCGGTTTCACCGGCAGCCTCACCGACGCCGGGACGCTGTCCGGCCAGGTGCTGCCCGACGGCACCCTCAGCCAGTCCGGCGACCAGATCGGCCGCGGGCTCAGCGCCGTCGGGCTGCCCCTGGCCGCCGGGGCGTGGGCTGGCCTGACCACCAACCTGCTCACCCTGCACGGTGCCGCGCCCAGCGCGGACGCCGGAGCACCGCCCAAGCTCGAGGTGGCCTACCGGGATGCCCTGCCCGGCCAAGCGCAGCTGGTGACGGGCAGCTACGCGAGCCTCGCGGCTCCGAGCGGCACGGTCGCGGTCGCGGCCACGACCCAGACCGCGGCGCGGTTTGCCCTGCACCCGGGGAGCCGGCTTAGGGTCAGCGGCCCGGACGGCGCGCAGATGTTGTACGTCACCGCGATCATCCATGAGCGCGGCCCCGCCTCGACGTTCTGGACGCAGGACTCCACCGTGGCCGTGCCCAGCCTCACCAGGCCGCCGCACGGCGCCCCGGTGTACTGGGTGGGCGGGGTCTTCGCCGACCCGGACCAGTTCGCCGCGATGCAGAACACGTTCGGCGGCCCCGGCCTCAACATGAACTGGGAGTTCCCGCTCGCGCTCGGCGGCATCGGGGCCGACCAGGCGCAGCGGCTGTCCGACAACCTCAACCGGGCCACCGGGGCCACCTTCCCGCTGACCGGGGCGCTGGCGCCGGCCGCGGTCGGGCTGCTGGTGAGCGCGCCGCTGCTGCAGAACCTGACGCAGTTTCTCGGCACCCAGGCGGCCATCGAAACGGTGCTCCTGCTGCTGTTCGTCAGCCTGATCGTGGTCGGCGCGGCGGTGATACTGCTCGCCGCCAGCATGATCGTGGCGCGCCGCGCAGCCGAGCTGACCATGCTGCGGGCCCGCGGCGGGTCGCTGCGCCAGGTGGCGGCGCTGATGACGCGCGCCGCGGCAATCGCGACCGGGCCCGCGA
>JALYVS010000619.1 GCA_030853115.1 Actinomycetota bacterium | reverse complement strand
GCGGAGCTGCGCGTCGAGCCGGGTCCCGTCCCAGCCCTCGCGGCCGCCCTGGTGAACGGCCAGCGCCACGCCGAGCGCACCGGCCGCGCCGAGGACCGGCGCGCCCCTGATCGCCAGCCGGGTGATCGCCTCGATCAGCTCGTCCACGGTGCTGATACGCAGCACGCGAACCTGATGCGGCAGGGCCGTCTGGTCCAGGGCCTCGATGTGCCCATCCCGCCACGCGAGCACGTCCGGTGGGTTCATAACGTTAACCTATGCTGCTGGAACACCTGCGGGACGATGTGGTCAGGGTCTGCCGGGAACTGGCCGCATCGGGGTTGGTGGTAGGGACCTCGGGCAACGTGAGCGTGCGGGATGGCGACCTCGTCGTCGTGTCCCCCAGCGGCGTGGATTACGCCGAGCTGACGGCCGGCCTGGTCGGGGTGCACCGGCTGGACGGAACCCCGGTCGAGGCGGTGCTGCGCCCGACCAGCGAATTGCCCTTGCACCTCGGCGTCTACGCCGCCACCGGGACGGCGGCGATTGTGCACACCCACTCTGTCGCCGCGACGGCGCTGTCCGCGGTGGCGGATGAACTGCCGGCGATCCACTACCAAGTCGCGATGTTCGGCGGCCCGCTGGCGGTCGCACCGTACGCCACCTACGGGAGCGAGGAGCTGGCCCGCTATGTGGTGGCGGCACTGCGCGACCGGACCGCCTGCATCATGGCCAGCCACGGAGCGGTAACGACCGGCCCGGACCTGAGAGCAGCCCTGACGGGCAGCCGCTACCTGGAGTGGCTGTGCGAGGTGTACCTGCGTGCGCTGGCGGTATGCCAGCCTGCAGGAGGACCCAGGCAACCGCGCCTGCTACCGCCCGCGGAAATCGCGCGGGTGGCCAGGCAGTTCGCGGCGTACGGGCAGCGAGCTCGCGGACCGGTCTAGCAGCGGCCGCGATAGGCCCCGCTGGTGTACGTGGTCCAGGGGCCCCAGTCGTTCCCGTCGTTGGAGATGGCGACCGCGGCCCTGGCGTTGCCGAGCGGGTTAAACGTCGCCTGCGCGGGTCCGTGCGAGCCGTTGATCTGCCAGTAGCCGTAGTCGTTGGTCGGGCTGAGAGCGTACTGGCGGCCACCCGACTCGGCCATCGCGATCTCGGCGGCGGTGAAGGCCTCAGCGGCGGACCCGCCGCCCTCTTCCCAGAGGGTCTCCAGGCCGGCGCAGCCGAGCGTGCCGCTCAGGCTAGTGGTGGAGGTCAGCACCACGGCCTTGGCCTTCGGCTTGGCGTGCTTCGGGGCGTAACCCGGGATGTAGGACGTCGTGCTCGGTGCCCGGTAGGGAATCGTCAGCGACTCCCCGACGTAGATAGCGTTCGGGTCGGAGATCTTGGACCTGTTCGCCTCGTAGATCCACTGCCAGTGCGCCGCGCTGCCGTAAAGGCGCTCCGCGATCATGGACAGCGAGTCCCCGGAGCGGACCGTGTAGCTGCGCGCGGCCGGCTCGGCCTTCCGGACCAGGGCGTCGGTGCGGGTTTCGGTGCGCACTTGCCCGGTCACGGTCTGCTCGGTCACGGTCGCCGCCCTGGCGGGAGCCTTGACCGCGGCTTGCGCGGCCGGCGTCGCGACCATCGCGCCCGCGATCACCACTACGGGGGCGGCCTTGCCCGCCTTCTCCGCGACCTTCTCGACCTGCGACGGCGTGGTGTGCCGGCCGGTTCGTCGGATCTTCCGCGAGTGGCGGTCGACGTTCGTTGAATTCACAGAACTCCCCAAGTTGTTTCCGCGGCCGCCTACTCGGGTACCTGCCAAGAGGTCCTGTCGGCGAGCCTTTTACATCACTGTCCGCAACCGATGAGGCTTTCCTACGCTTCCGGTGGTCTGTGCCATCTGCGGAAGCATCGCAGTTGCCTCCGGAGCCTCGCAGGTAAATCGAGGTATTTCTGTAACTCATCTGTGATCTAGGGGCCAGCGGACGGCGGGTGCTGAGATACTGCGGCTGTGAACGATCATGGCCTGAGGTACTTCGCGGACTACCCGGTCGGCAGCACTTACGAGTGCGGCACCTTCAGCATCGACGAAGCTAGTATCATTACTTTCGCGAAAGAGTTTGACCCGCAGTCCTTCCACGTCGACCCGGTGGCCGCGGCCGCCGGACCCTTCGGCGGACTGATCGCCAGCGGCTGGCACACCGCCTCCCTCACGATGCGCCTGCTGGTCGAGAACTACCTTTCGGCGGAGGCCAGCCTCGGCGGCGCGGGCGCCGACGAAATCCGCTGGCCTTATCCGGTACGGCCGGGAGACACGCTCCGTGTCCGGGCTACGGTCCTGGAGTCCAGGAGATCGCTGAGCAAGCCGGACCGGGGCATTATCAAGACATTGGCTGAGACAGCGAATCAGGACGGCCGGACGGTCATGCGGTGCACCGCGATCAACTTCCTGCGCGTCGGCCCGGCGGCCGGCCGGGTAGGACGAGACTGACGTCAGCGAGGAAGGGACTCATCCCATGCTTTACGCCTTCGGGTTCGAGCGAGTCGGCGTGCTGGTGAGCGACCTGTACCTCGTCGACCCAGCGCCGGGTAAGGGTCAGGAAGGCGCTGAGCACGGCGTCCGGCTCGAACTGCGGGTCCTGGAGCCTGGCGCACTCAAGGGGTCGATTTACTCGGCGCAGCCCATCGAGGTCGGCCAGCCGATCTGGCGAGCCGACCTCCTGGAATCGGTCGCGGGGCGGCCGGGCAGCTCGGACCGCACTCATCACCATCCCGTGTTCAGCGGCTGGGAACCTCATAAGCCGGGTGTTCGAACGGGAGCTGTCCGCTGACCCGCTGGGCTGGCTCGGCGGCAAGCTGACGGGCCTGGTGGCCTCGGCCGGCTTCCCGGCAGACGTCGTCGGCCCGCAAGACGCGGAGAGCCTGCGCCGCGTCGCGCCCCAGATCGTGGACGCGACCCGCAGGCTGCTCGAGCAGGTGCGGTCTGGCGAGCTCGGCCAGCCGCCGCGCGATGAGGTCCCGGCCGGCCTCGAGC
>JALYVS010000172.1 GCA_030853115.1 Actinomycetota bacterium | reverse complement strand
CACGTCCCCCGCCCCCGCCAGGTCCCGCAGTGGCACCACCGCACGATACGTAGTCCGGGGAGGCCCGCCTCCCCCCAAGGGGGGTGCGGGGGGAGCCGGAGGGGTCGTCCCCCCCAAGGGGGGTGTGGGGGGATGGGTCCCTCCCAAGGGGGGTGTGGGGGGATGGGTCCCCCCACGAGCGGGGGGGGCAGGGGGGGTCGTCCCCCCCGGGCTAGCACTGAACGACCGGGTCGCCGCGCCGCGATTGCGGACCAGGACCAGCTCGGCCGGGCCGGCTGGGGTACCGAGGCCGGGTACCTCGATCTCGATCTCGACCGCCGCCGGGTCCGCGTCGTGCCAGGCGTGACTGGCTACGAACGCGCCGAGCCGCCAGGCCGCCACGTTCAGGCCGAGCCCGGCCCACCGGGCGCCGAACCGCAGCCCGGGTCCTAGCTGCCGCGGCTGCGGCCGCTCGGCGGGACCGGGCACCGGGGTATGCACGCGGGCCGGGCGCCAGACGCCGTGGCCGCGGACGAGCATGTAGCACTGCCACTCGCCGGGGCCGCGGAACCGGCGCGGGCTGATCGCGAACCGGAAACCGGACCAGTCGTAGTTGTAGCGTTCCTGCTCGGACAGCGCGGTCGCGTCCGGGTTCAGAAACGAGCGGACGGGCACGACCACGGGCAGCCGGCGGCCGGGAGGCCGCAGGATCGCGATCTTCGAGGTATTCCTGCGCTTGGCGATATCAACCGACGGGATGTTAGCCCGGCCGGTAACCACCAGCCGGGCGCTCCGCCCCTCTTGGTCACTCCGCCCCTCTTGGTCACTCCGCCCTTTCTGGGCATGGGCCCAGCCGATGTCATCCACCTGAATGTACGGGTCCAGGTCGCGCCAGTGCGGCCGGAACACGCGGCCGGGCACGGGCACCGGCGAACTTTGGCGGAACGGCAAGTCGGCTCGCAGCCGGCCCCAGCGGCGGACCATGGGGACCTGCCGCACCGGCTGGTCCATCATCCAGGCGGCCAGCTCGGCGAGCTGCGGCACGGCCCGGATCCGGACCAGATGATAGGCCAGCTTGTGGGTCGCGGGCAGGCTGCGCATCACCCGGCGGCCCACCTGGTCCAGGTACCCGTTCACCCGCTCGGTGAATTCGGCCCGGTAAGCCTCGGTCACCTTGTGCAGGTCCTGGACGTAGAGCCACAGGTCGTTCTTCAGGGCCTTGCGCTGGTGGGCCCGCAGCAGCTTCGCGGTCGAGTGCGCGGCGATGAACTCGTCGATGTCGTTCAGCGCGGTCATCCGGTCCCGCAGGTTGGCGATGCTGGTCCGGCTCTGGGTGATCGACAGGCCGCCCTGGGCGCGTTCGCGCCAGAAGTAGACGATGTCGGGGATGACGTCCACCGCGGTGGCCAGCACATGCGCCTTGGTCATGAGCCGGATGTCTTCCCACACCACGTGCTCGGGATACGCCAGCTGGTAGGCATCCCAGAACTGGCGCCGGAACAGCTTGTTCCACACCGACACGTCATAGAGCAGCCGCGGTGTCTTGGTGATATGGGTTCTGACCTGGCGCCCCTTAATGGCCAGCGAATGCAGCGCCGACGGGTTGATGCCCTTGGGCCCGATGCGCAAGACGGCGCCGCTGGCGAAGTCAGAGCCCGAGCTTTCCAGCGCGTGCACGAAGAGCTCATACGCGTTGGCGGGCAGCATGTCGTCTCCGTCGACGAAGGCGAGGAACTCGCCGCGGGCGCGCTCGACGCCCCGGTTCCGCGCGCCGCCCGGGCCGCCGTGCTCCGGCTGGATCAGCGTGAACCTCGGATCGGCGGCCGCCTGGGCGCGGGCGATGCCGGGGCCGCCATCGGTGGACCCGTCGTCGACCATGATCACTTCCAGGTCGGTGAACGACTGTGCGGCGATCGAGTCCAGGCAGTCGGCGAGATCGTCTTCGTTGTTGAAAAACGCCACGACGACGCTGATCCTGGGGCTGGTCACTGAGGTCTCCTACTGTCCGGGGGGGCGACCGCCCTGGGCCCCCCGGTTACGGGGGGCTGCCCGTGCCCCCCGTGCTCCCCCAGCCAGCCGAGCGTCACCGGGTCATAGACGTGTTCTGCGTAGATCTGGTGCCACAGCGAGAATACGACCAGCAGCCATACCTGCCGCCAGCTCACCGCGGGATCCCCGGCCCGGAAGCGGCGCAAGATGTCGAGGGCGGCGCCCTGGTTCAGCCACTGACCCGTCTGGGCCGTGCGGACCACCTGCTCGGCGAAACCGAACATACCGCCGCGGAGCCAGTAACCGAGCGGCACCGGGAAACCCAGCTTGGCGCGTTCGGCCGCGGCCTGAGGCAGCAGGGCGCCGATGGCCTCCCTAAGGGCGAACTTGGTGGTGCCGGCCGCGGTCTTCTCCACCCGGGCGAGCCGCGCGGCGACGGCCAGCACCTCCCGGTCCAGGAACGGCGTGCGAAGCTCGAGGCCGTGCGCCATGGCCATCCGGTCCGCCTTGACCAGGATGTCGCCGGGCAGCCAGGTGTTGATGTCGACCAGCTGCATGGTGGCGACGTCGTCCAGGCCGGCGTCGGCCGCCTGCCGGTACACCGGGTCGGTCACGTCGAACTCGCTGCCGTTCCCGCGCCTGACCAGCAGCCGCGCCTGGTCGGCCGGGTACACGTAGGCGTTGCCGATGTAACGCCGGCGCAACGGGACCGAGGTCCGGTTGAGCAGGCCCTTCCCTTTGGCCCCCGTCGGCAGCTCGGAGGCAACCCGGCTGATCGTCGCGCGCCCCCAGCCCGGCAGGGCCTTGCCGGCCCGGACCATGCCGGGCTGGTAGTAGACGCCGTAGCCGCCGAACAGTTCGTCGGCGCCCTCGCCGGACAGCACGACCTTGACGTGCTTGCGCGCCTCCCGAGCCGCGAACCACAGCGGGACCGCGGCCGCGTCCGCCATCGGGTCATCAAGGTGCCAGATAATCCGGGGCAGGCAGGCGATGAACTCCTCCAGGCTGATCACGTAGGGGATCGACTTCACGCCGAGCGCCGTGGCCGTCGCCGCCGCGTCGTCGATCTCGCTGTAGCCCTCGCGCTCGAACCCGACGGTGACGGTCAGCAGGTCCGGTACGGACTCCGCGGCCAGCGCGCAGAGGGTAGCCGAGTCCACCCCGCCGGAGAGGAACGCGCCGACCGGCACGTCGCTGCGCAGGTGAACGGCCACGGAGTCGCGCATCACGGCCAGGATCTTCTCCGGCGAACTCGACGAGGGGGAGCGGGCGGGCCGGAGCTCAGGACGCCAGTACCTGAAGACGTCCACCCGGCCGCCTGGCCGTGCGATCAGCACGTGCCCGGGCGGCAGCGACCGGCCTGGCGGCACCAGCGTGGCCGGCGCCGGCACGTACTGGAACGACAGGTACCGGCGCAGCGCGTCCGGGTCGATCGCGGTCACCTCGCCGGGACCGGCCAGCGCCTTGCGTTCGGAGGCGAACCTGAGCTGCGGCCCCGACCTGGGCCGCTGACCACCGGTGGTCAGCGCGTAAAAAAACGGCTTGATGCCGAACGGGTCCCGGGCGCAGAACAGCTCCCGGTGGCGCCGGTCCCAGATCGCGAAGGCGTACATGCCCCTGAGCTGGCGCACGACGTCCTTGCCGAGCCACGCGTACATCTCGAGCAGGACCTCAGCGCTGGAGTGGCCGCGCAGCTGCACGCCGCGCTCGGCCAGCCGCTGAGCCAGCTCGACATAGTTGTAAATCTCGCCGTCGAAGACCATCACGTAGCGGCCGTCAGCCGAGCGCATCGGCTGGCGCCCGGCCGAGGACGGGTCAATGACCGCCAGCCGCCCGAAGCCGAGCGCCAGATCGGTATCGGCGAAGAACCCCTCGTCATCGGGCCCGCGATGGGCGATGCGCAGCGCGGCACGGCTGACCCAGTCGGTGTCGGGGCCTGCTCCGTCCGCCAGCGCCAGGCAGCCGGTAATTCCGCCCATGGGCGCCGCCAAACGATCGGGGTCTTTAGGGGTTCCGTGCCCCGACCAGCCTACTTGGGCTGGAAGTGAGCCGCACCCCAACCGCATCCGCGCCGATCAGCACCTTTGTTCGGGACATCCCTCGCAGCTTGCTCCTGCTCCTTCACGACTTCATTGGTCAACGTTGGCCGTCATCGGTCATCGCCGGTTGCCGCCCGGCCCCGGCCAGCACGAAGTCGGACGCGTCATTGTCGGCGTGGTGCTGGAAGCTACCGGAGCCCGGTCAGGGGCAGGTCACCTTGACCCGGCCGGGACCAGCGAGGCCGGCCGGGCGTTGCTGGTGTTGTGCTGCGCGATGAGGCTCAGCGCCTTGTCGTGGTCGCGTTGCTCAAGGGCGTCGATGATAGCCACGTGCAGGGCGTGACGGGACGTGATGTACTCGGGCAACGGCTGCTCACTGCCGGGCAGCACGGCGAGGGTGTGCGACTCGATCTGGTCGAGCAGGTTGACGTACAGCGAGCGCAGCACGGCGTGCGGGCTGATGGCGGCGATGCGGGCGTGCAGCGACCAGTTGGCGTGCACGAAGGCGGTGGGATCGAGCCGGTGCACTGCCGAGGCCATGCCGGCGAGGATCTCGCGCAGTTCGGCGATGTCGGCGGGGGAGGCGTGCCAGAGCGCGTCCTCGATGAGCAGCGGATCCAGCGCGTCACGGATCCGCACCGCCTCGGCCACGGGGGTTTGCGCGGCGTCGAGGGCCAAGACGGAGTTGCCCAGGCGGACCATGGGCGACTGGGTGGCGGCGAACACCCCGCCGCCCGGGCCGGGCCGCACCGAGATGATCCCGCGTGACTGGGCGATGCGGACCGCCTCGTTGAAGGTGCCGACCGACACCTCGCAGCGGGCCCGGAGCTCTTCCTTAGAGCCGAGCCGATCGCCGGGTGCGGCGGCCTCGGCGATGGTGATGAGCTCGGCGGCCGCGGATTCCCCGCGGGACAGCCGGGGGCCCGGCCGGACGTCCGCGGGACGGGGGCGGCGCCACTCCTGGGGCCGCAGCGCCGGCGTGTCGAAGCCCGTCTCATCTCCGGTGCCGCTCATCGTGCCCTCCGTCGCCGTTGTCCATAATTCTCTATAAAGAATATGATGATAACCGTTGACTTGGCTAGATCCCTGGCGCAGTATAGCCATAATCATCATACAGAATAGGAGCCGTGATGATCGAGCCGCAAGAGTTCCGCGATCTGATGGCCGGCGTCTGCGCCCCCGTGACGGTGGTAACCACCACAGGGGACGGCCGCCCGTATGGCGCTACCGTCAGTTCCTTCACGTCGCTGTCGCTAAACCCACCGCTGGTCAGCGTGGCGTTCGACCGCGGCTCGGCGCTGCTGGGCCAGATCCGGGAGGCCGGGCGGTTCGGGGTCAATATTCTCGGCCACGCCCAGGACGACCTGGCGATGACCTTCGCCCGCCGCGGCGCCGACCGGTTCGACGGGACGGACTGGTTCGACGACCGCGGACTGCCCCGGTTGGCCGCCGCAGCGGGCTGGATGGTCTGCGATCTTTACCAGACCGTCGAAGCCGGTGACCACCTGCTGCTGTTCGGGCTGGTCCGCGCGGCCAGCAGCCGCAACGACCTGGCACCGCTCGTCTACGCCCACCGGACCTTCGGCACCCACTCGCGGTTCGCCGAACGGCCCCGCCCGAGCATCGCCGACCTCATCGCCGCCTGCGCCAGCTGAGCGCACGCGTCCGGACCGTTTTAAGGAGACCTGACATGACCGCCATGACCGCCATGACCGACCGCCCGTCCGCCACCGAGCCGGCCGGGATCCCCGGCTCCAGCGAGCTCGTCGCCCGGGTGAAGA
Organism: Actinomycetota bacterium; assembly: GCA_030853115.1. GTDB lineage: Bacteria > Actinomycetota > Actinomycetes > Streptosporangiales > Streptosporangiaceae > Palsa-504. Next base: position 5,601 of record JALYVS010000172.1, on the reverse strand, counting down.
AACTGCAGCCGCTGATCCGCGAGAACGCCGCCCGGGGTGAGCAGGACCGCCGCGTGGCCGAAGAGAGCATCCAGACGCTACGCGAGGCGGGCATCTTCAAGATCGCCCAGCCGAAGCGGTACGGGGGCTATGAGACCTCGATGCGCACCATGCTCGACGTGTCGGCCGCGCTCGGCGAGGCCGACGGCGGCACCGCCTGGGTGACGACGCTGCTGAACGTGTGCGCCTGGATGACCGGCCTGTACCCGCAGCAGGCCCAGGACGAGGTGTGGGGCAAGGACCCCGACGCGCTGGTCTGCGGGGTGCTCGCCCCGACCGCCGAGACCCGCAAGGTCGACGGCGGGCACCGGGTCAGCGGCCGCTGGTATTACAACTCCGGCTCCTGGCATGCCAGCTGGGCGGTGCTCGGCATCCCGGTCACCGACGAGAAGGGCGAGACCGTCGACCAGGGGCTGGCGCTGATCCCGCGCAGCGACCTGGAGTACGAGGAAACCTGGTTCGTTGCCGGGATGAAGTCCACCGGCAGCAACTGCATGATCGCCAAAGACGTCTTCGTCCCGGACCACCGCATCGTCTCCGTGCCGGCCGCGATCGAGGGAGACTACGGCACCGAGCACACCGATGAGGCGCTGTACCGGTCCGCGTTCGTGCCGATCCTGGCGCTGGTGCTGGCCGGCCCGCAGCTCGGCATGGGACGCGCGGTGCTCGAGATCGTCAGCCAGAAGGCGGCCAAGAAACCGATCTCCTACACCTTCTACACCGCCCAGGCCGACTCCGTCGCGTTCCAGCTGCAGCTGGCCGAGGCCGCGATGCTGATCGACACCGCGCACCTGCACGCCTACCGCGCCGCCGACGACATCGACCAGGCCGCGGCCCGGGGCGTCTACCCCGACTACCTGACCCGCGCCCGGGTGCGGGCCGACACCGGCTGGGTCATCGACCACATCACCAAAGCCATCGGCATCCTGCTGTCCGCGCACGGTGCCGCCAGCTTCGCCGAGGCCAGCCCGCTGCAGCGGATCTGGCGCGACTCCTCGGTGGCCGCCCGGCACGCCGTCGTGCTGCCCGTGGTCGGCTACGAGGTCTACGGCAAGGCACTGCTCGACCGCGAAGACCACATCACCCCCCTGGTCTGAGCCGCCCCGACGCCCGTCAGCGCGCCGCGCCGCGCCGCGCCGGCGTACCGAATCCGGAGTTCCTATGCGCATCGCCAACCTGGCAGGTCGTCTCGTCGTCCTCACCGGCGACGCCGGGCACGAGATCGCCCACGACGTCGAGAAGAACAGCAGCGGCCGGTTCGGCCCCGGCCCGCAGGCCATCTACGACGACTGGGACGCGTTCCGCCCCTGGGCGGCGGCCGCCAGCTGGGAGGGTGGGACGCCGGTGGTGCCCGGCCAGCTGGGCTCACCCGCCCCGGCGCCGCGGCAGGTACTGGCCATTGGCCTGAACTACCGCGAGCACGCAGCCGAGGCCGGCTTCGCCGCCCCGGCCGGCGAGCCGCCCGTGTTCACCAAGTTCCCCAGCTGCATCACCGGACCCCGCGGCAACATAACCCTGCCCGAAGGCGGCCACACCGACTGGGAAGTCGAGCTGGTCGCCGTCATCGGCCGCCGCGCCGAGCACGTGAGCGAGGCCGGCGCCTTGTCCTACCTGGCCGGCTACGCGGCCGGGCAGGACATCTCCGAACGCATCCTGCAGTCAGCGGCCACCCCGCCGCAGTTCAGCCTGGGTAAGTCGCTGCCCGGTTTCGGGCCGATCGGGCCCTGGCTGGTCACGCTGGACGAGTTCGCCGACCCCAACGACCTCGAACTCAGCTGCGCGATCAACGGCGAGCAGATGCAGCACGCCCGGACCAGCGACCTGATCTTCTCCGTCCCCGCCCTGGTCGCCAGGCTGTCCGCCACGCTGCCGCTGCTGCCCGGCGACGTCATCTTCACCGGGACCCCGGCCGGGGTCGGCCTCGGCCGCACCCCGCAGCGCTGGCTCGCCCCCGGCGACGAGCTCGTCAGCCGCATCGAGGGCATTGGCGAACTCCGGCACCGGTTCGTCGCCGCCCGCTGACCACCCCGCGCAAGAAAGGTGCCTCCAATGGCCCTGCACCGCTTGACCTCGATCATCATGGGCGTGCCGAACGTCGCCGGCACCGCCGCCTACTACGCCGAATTCGGGCTGTCCCCCGACGGCGACGGCTGGTTCACCACCCGCGACGCCGGCCGCCAGCTGCGGATCGTCCACGCCCCCACCCGGCGGCTCGTCGAGCTGCACGTCGGCGTCGACGACGCTGACGACCTGGCCCGCGCCGCCGCGAGCCTGGCCCGGCTGGGCATCGACGTACACCGCGAGCCAGCCCGCATCAGCGCGGTCGAGAAGGCCACCGGCACCCGCGCCGTGCTCGAGATCGCCGGCCGCGTGAAGCAGACCGCCGTCCCCGCCACCCGGTACAACGGCCCCGGCCGCTACGAACGCTCCGGGCACCGCGCCCCGGGCGTGCTGCGCACCGGACCGGTCAAGCCCCGCAAGCTCGGCCACGCCGTGCTCGGCTCCACCGACTACCAGATCACCCGAGCCTTCTTCGTCGACGGTCTCGGTTTCAAGGTCAGCGACCACATCAAGGGCGCCGGCACCTTCATGCGCTGCTCCACCGATCACCACAACATCCTGGTGCTCGCCGCCCCGGTATCGTTCCTGCACCACACCTCCTGGCAGGTCGACGACATCGATGAGGTCGGCCGAGGCGCCCACACAATGCTCGAGGGTAATCCCGAACGGCACGTATGGGGGCTAGGCCGCCACTACGGCGGCTCGAACTTTTTCTGGTACCTCAAAGACCCAGCGGGCAACTTCAGCGAGTACTACAGCGACATGGACTGCATCGTCGACGACCAGCTGTGGACACCCGAAGACCTCGAAGGCGCGCAAGGCCTGTACGCCTGGGGCCCGCCTCCGCCGCCGTCATTCCTGCACCCCGACGACCTGGCCGCCATGATGACCGGCGCCCACAGCGGCCACTGACCGGCATGGCCCTGCTCGGCGACCTGCTGCTCACCCTCATCGTCGATGGCAAGCCCCATACCGGCAGGCCGAGGCGATCTTCGCGACGTCCCTCGGCTCGGAACCGGACGGCCCAGTGACGGCGCAGCCTGGCGGGGAAGGCCGCTAAGGGCGCGTTCCCGCAGGCCAGATAACAGCGGGACGTAGCCGGTCATAACTTGGGCTGGAACCTGATGCCGCCGTCAAAACGGACGACCTCGGCGTTCAGGTAATCGTTCTCGATCAGCGCCCGGACCAGCGCGCCGAACTCATCCGGTCGCCCCATCCGCTTGGGGAACACGACGGGGGCGACCAGCTTGGCCTTGAACTCCTCGGCGTTCTCCGAGAACCCGTAGATGGGGGTGTCGATGATGCCGGGGCAGATCGTGTTCACCCGCACCCCGATGGCGCTCAGGTCCCGCGCCGCGGGCAGCGTCATCCCGATGATGCCGCCCTTGGACGCGGAGTAGGCGATCTGGCCGGTCTGGCCCTCGATGCCCGCGACCGAGGAGGTATTGACGATGACGCCGCGCTGCCCGTCGGAGTCCGCCGGCTCGGTGCGGGCCATGGCGGCGGCGGCGATACGCATCAAGTTGAACGTGCCGATCAGGTTGACGGTGATGACCTTCTGATAGCTGGCCAGGTCATGCGGGGTGCCATCACGCGCGACCGTCCGCGCCGCCCAGCCGATGCCCGCGCAGCTAACCGCGGCCCGGAGCGGAACTCCCGCGTTCACCGCGGCGTCCACCGCCGCCTGCACCGAGGCTTCGTCCGATACGTCCGTCCGCGCGAACAGGCCGCCAATCTCCCCGGCCACCCGCTTCCCGCCATCTTCGTTCAGGTCGGCCACCACGACCATGGCGCCTGCCGCCGCGAGCACCCGGGCCGTCGCCTCGCCGAGCCCGCTCGCACCGCCTGAAACAATGGCCGCAGTACCGTTCAGATCCATGGTGGGAGCATACCCAACCTGGTCACGCCATCGCCGTGGTGGTCCTGGCCGCCGCCAGCTGCCTCGCGCCGCGGTGCGAGGTCCCGGCCTTGCTCGTCAGGGCCATAATGGGGCGCACCACCCGTCGGCTGAAGGACACCAAGGATGAGACATCATCTCCGGCCCCGCACCTCGGTGACCCGCTGAGCACGACACGGGCATCGGGCGCAGGAGAGACCGGGGGCGCGAGAGGTCCCGGGGACCCCTGGGGGGTCACCGGCCCCGGCCCCGAGGACCCCGGGAGCCGGCTGGCGGACAGCGTGCCGCGCGGCGGTTTCGGCGCCGCGGGCCCGGTCATCGCGGTCGATGCCATGGGCGGTGATCATGCCCCGGACGAGATCGTGGCCGGAGCGCTCGCGGCGCACCGCGAGCACGGCGTCCGCGTGGTGCTGACCGGCCCCGCGACGCGGCTGGGCCAGGCGCTGACCGCGATGGACGCCCGCGGCGAGCTTCAGGTCGTGGCCGCCGAGGACAACCTGGCCATGGACGAGGGTGCGCTGGCCAGCCTGCGCCGCCCCCGGTCCAGCGTCGCGGTCGCGTGCCAGCTGGTCCGGCGGGGGGATGCGGCCGCGGTGGTGTCCGCGGGGCCGACCGGCGGAATCGTGGCGACCGCGCGGCTCCGGCTGCGACCGCTGCCGGGGGTAGAGCGGCCCGGGCTCGCCGTGGTGCTGCCGACCCGTCCCGGCCGGACGGTGCTGATCGACGCGGGCGCGACCGCCGATCCCAAGCCCGAGATGCTGGTCCAGTTCGGCCAGCTCGGGGTGGCCTACGCCCAGCTGACGCTGGGCGTGGCGGCCCCCAGAGTCGGGCTGCTGACCATCGGGACCGAACCGGGCAAGGGCAACAAGTTCACTAGGCGCGCCCATGAACTGCTGGCTAGCGACCCGCCGCACGGCGCGCTGCCGCTGAGGTTCGCCGGCAACGTGGAGGGCGGCGACCTGCTGGCCGGCGGGCTCGACGTGATCGTGACGGACGGCTTCACCGGGAACGTGGCGCTGAAAACCCTGGAAGGCTCGATCCGGTTCGCCTCGGCCGAGCTGCGGGCCGCGGTGACCGGTACCGCGGCCGCTCGTGTCGGCGCCTTCCTGCAGCGCCGGGGACTGCGGGAGCTCGCCGCCCGACTGGACGCCGAGAACTACGGCGGAGCGGTGCTGCTCGGCCTGGGCGGCACCGTGGTGATCGCGCACGGCGCGAGCACCGCCCGCGCCGTCACCTCCGCCTGCCTGCTCGCGGCCGACCTGGCCCGGGGCGAGATCACCGAGAAGATTACCCAGCGCCTCGGCCCGGGACGGTCCGCCAACCGCGGCGGCCACTTTCTGCGCCGCCCGTTACGACGCTCCGTTACCTCCGGCTGGGTCGCGATGACCGATAGGCTTGAGCCATGGCCGATCCACAGCAGATCCTCGCACTGCGGGTGCACGACGCTATCGTCGCGTCGTTCGGCCCGGATTACGGCGACGTCGACCCGCTGATCCGGCCCTCCGCTTTCGCCGACTTCCAGGCCAACGTGGCGCTCCCGCTCGGCAAGCGGCTTCGCCGCAGCCCGCGCGAGGTCGCCGCGGAACTGGCCGCCCGGGTTGACG
>JALYVS010000618.1 GCA_030853115.1 Actinomycetota bacterium | reverse complement strand
CCCCGGTGGCTGGGATAAGCCATGAGTGGCAGTTGCCGTTCGCGGTGGATGCCCGCCTGATGCTGTCCGTGCACCGCCGCGGCGGCGGTGATCCCACGTACGCGGTGGACCCCTCCGGCGCCGTGTGGCGTACCTCGCTGACCCCCGACGGGCCCGGTACGCTGCGGGTCCTGTCGCGGCCAGCGGGGGTTCCCGGGAGCACGCTGGTGACCGGGCAGGCGTGGGGTCCGGGCGCGGGCTGGTTGCTCGGACGACTGCCCGCCCAGCTCGGCGGCCAGGACGACAGGTCTGGGTTCACCGCCCGGGACCCGGTCGTCCGCGAGCTGATGCGCCGCCACCAGGAGCTGCGCGTCGGACGCACCGAACGGGTCTTCGAGGCGCTGGTGCCGGCCATCCTGGAGCAGAAGGTGGTCAGCGTCGAGGCGCACCGCGCCTGGCGGTTCCTGCTGGTCAAGTTTGGGCAGGCGGCGCCGGGGCCCGCCCCCGCCGGGATGCGGGTGTGCCCGCCGCCGCGGGTGTGGGCGCGCATCCCGTCGTGGGACTGGCACCGAGCCGGGGTTGAGGGCGTCCGGTCCCGGACCATTATCACCGCGGCCGAGGTGGCCGGCCGGCTCGAGGAGATCGCCGGATTCGGCTCGGCCGATGCGGACCGCCGCCTGCGGTCACTGCCCGGCATCGGACCGTGGACCTCCGCCGAGATCAGGCAGCGGGCCACCGGTGACCCAGACGCGGTCTCGGTCGGTGACTACAACTTGCCCAAGGCGGTCGGCTGGACGCTAGCCGGCCGGATCACCGACGACGCCGGCATGCTCGAGCTGCTGGCGCCTTACGCCGGGCATCGCTACCGGGTGACCAGGCTGATCGAACTCGGCGGCAGCCGCCCGCCGCGGCACGGACCGCGGATGTCCGTCCGCGACTACCGCGCCTTCTAGCCCCTCTCGGTTAGGCGTCCGGAAGGTCAGTCGGCGGCGTGCGGCCGCGGGTGCCAGCGCATGGCGTGGGCCACATTGATGATGCCGACGATGACCCAGATCAGCGCCATGAGCATGAAGGCGGCGACGCCCGGGGACCCTGTGAGCACGATCGCGGTCACCAGCAGGGCGACCAGCATGGACCCGAGGGCCAGCACGAAGGACTGCCGGGCGGAGGGGTCGGCCCGCTCGGCCCGGATCCTGCGCCGTTCGGCCCGGATCATGCGGCTGGCCCGGCGGCGCTGGTGCCTGCACCCCGCGTACTGGTCCAGCTGGGTCAAGATGCGGCTGTCCACCTCCGCCGCGACCCGGTGATCGAGCTCGGCTGCGATCCGCTTGTCGATGTCCGCGCCGATGCGTTCCACCAGACCTTCGGCCAGTGCCTGGTCATAGCCGGAGCCAAGGTCCTGCAGGGCGGCTACCGAGGCGGCGATCTCAGCCTGGCTATCCGTGGCCATCGTGCCTCCGAACGTTCGGTCATCCTTGCCGAAACGGTATGGACTTCAGGCGGGCCAGCGGAATGCGGCTAGCCCCCGTCGCGTCCTGGGGTTTTCCCCATGACGCCCGCGGCCCACGGCTGCGCGAGCGGGGCTGGCGGGCCGCGTAAAGTTCGAGGATGAGTGTTTTCCGCGGCGACTCTGGTAATGGCGAGGGTAAAGCGACTCAGGAGGGCGGAGAAGCTATCGAGGCTGGCGCGGTTGACGGTGCTGCGGGGATGAGCGAAGCGGGCCAGGTCCACCCGCAGCCTAGGGCCGGGACGGTCACCGCTTCGGCGATGCGCCGGACGCTGGCGCGGGCCAGGGACGGCAAGTCGCTCGACCGGGACGAGGCCACGATCTTGCTGCAGGCCCGCGGTGCGGACCTGCAGACCCTGCTGGGTTACGCTAGCCGGACCCGCGACGCCGGACTGGCCGCCGCCGGACGGCCGGACGTCATCACCTACTCCCGCAAGGTCTTCATCCCGCTGACCCGGCTATGCCGGGACCGCTGCGGCTACTGCACGTTCGCCACGGTCCCGCACCGGCTGGACAGCCTGTACCTGGAGCCGGACGAGGTGCTCGACATCGCCCGCCGGGGCGCGGCGCTGGGCTGCAAGGAAGCGCTATTCACCCTGGGTGACCGGCCGGAGGACCGCTGGCCCCAGGCCAGGGAATGGCTGGACGCGCACGGCTACGATGACACCCTGTCTTACGTCCGGGCGATGGCGATCCGCGTGCTCGAGGAGACCGGCCTGCTGCCGCACCTGAACCCGGGGATCATCGGCTGGCAGGACTTCCAGCGCCTCAAGCCGGTGGCCCCGTCCATGGGCATGATGCTCGAGACCACCGCGACCAGGCTGTTCAGCGAAAAAGGCGGCCCGCACTTCGGCAGCCCCGACAAGGATCCCGCGATCCGGCTGCGCGTCCTGGAAGACGCAGGCCGCAGCAATGTCCCGTTCACCACCGGCATCCTCATCGGCATCGGCGAGACCCTGGCCGAGCGCGCCGACTCGGTCTTCGCGATCCGGAAGGTGGCCCGCGAGTACGGCGGCATCCAAGAGGTCATCGTGCAGAACTTCCGGGCCAAGCCGGACACCAAGATGCGTGACGTGCCCGACGCCGAGCTCGACGACCTGGCCGCCACCATCGCCGTGACCAGGCTCGTCCTCGGGGCCAAGGCCCGGATCCAGGCCCCGCCGAATCTGGTCGGCGCACAGTACGGCCTCATCCTGCGGGCCGGCATCGACGACTGGGGCGGCGTCTCCCCGCTGACCCCGGACCACGTCAACCCCGAGCGCCCCTGGCCGGACATCGACGCGCTGGCGGAGCACACCGCCGCCGCGGGTTTCACGTTGCGCGAGCGCCTGACCATCTACCCGTCCTACCTCCGCGAGCCGTGGCTGGACCCGCGGCTGGCCCGGCACGTGTCCGCGCTCGCCGATCTGGCCACCGGCCTGGCCGCCGACGGCGCGATGCCGCGTGGCCTGCCCTGGCAGGAGCCCGATGGCGGCTGGGCCGATGCCGGCTGGCAGGGCACCGGCCGCACCGACCTGTTCGTCA
>JALYVS010000171.1 GCA_030853115.1 Actinomycetota bacterium | reverse complement strand
CGCGGTCGGCACCGAGCTGCTGCGCCGCACCAGCCGCGGCGTCGCCCTCACGCCCGCGGGCTCGGCGTTCCTGGACTCCGCCCGGGAGACGCTGGCTGGCCTGGACCGGGGCGTGGCCGCGGCCAGGAACGCCGCCCAGGCAGTGTCCGGGCGGCTGTCGGTGGGGCTGCAGGCGGCGACGGGAGGTTCGGCGCGGACCCGGCTGCTCGGTGCGTTCGAGCGCGCATACCCGGAGGTCTCGCTGAATCTGCTGGCCTACGACCTGGCGCAGCCCGCCGCGGGCCTGCTCGACCGGAGCAGCGACGTCGCCCTGGTCCGTCCGCCGATCGCCGCCCCGGAGGCGGCCGACGGCTGCTCCCCCGCGCCCTGGCGGGACGAGTGGCTGGCGGTGCCGCGACCCGGCGGGGACGTACCGGTCATCGGCGCCGTCGCCCAGACGATCGAGGAATGGCGGGAGCACATCGCCGCCGGGCGCGGCATCAGCTTGTGCCCGGCGTCCTCGGAGCTGTTCAGCGCCCGGCCGGGCCTGGTCTTCGTGCCGTCGCGCGGCGTGCCGCCCACCGCGCTGTGCGTGGCCTGGCGGGCGGACGACATGCGGCCCGCCGTGCTCAGCTTCGTCAAGCTGGCGGCCAGCCTGGCGCCTGGCGGGTAACGGGACATCACCGGTTCATGGTGGCCGGCCGGGCCGCGCTCGGCCAACACTTATCGTGATGGCTGCTACAGCCCCTGCGTGTAGCGGGGGTGGAGCCGGGGTCACCGCTCGCCGGTCGTCGCGCCGGTCGTGGCGATGGCTCCGGGGGACACGTGGTCACGCCAGGAGTGGCGGGGCTCGAAGCCGAGGACCTCGCGGGCGCGGTCGATAGCGAGCAGGGTGCCAAACTCCCCCACGTCATGGGTGAGCTGGACGCCGGGGTAGACCTCGGCCAGCAGCGCCGCCGACGGGCGGTTCATGACGGTGTCCGCGGCCGCGATGACGAAGGCCGGGTGGCCCGGGACGGCTTCGGCGGGCGCCTGCAGGGCCAGCCGGAACGCGGCGGCCACGTCCCGGTGGTCGATGTAACCCCACAGGTTCCACTTGCGCGCGTGCGGGTCGGGCCAGAACGAGGGAAACTCCTGGTAGTCATCGGGCGTCATGATGTTGGACAGGCGCAGCGCGACGAAACCGATACCCGACCACTGCGCGAAATGCCCGGCGATCGTCTCGCTGGCCACCTTAGACAGCGCGTACGTGCTCGTCGGCACCGGGTAGTGATCCTCGTCGGCCGGCGCGTACCGCGGCGGCACGTCGAAGGGCAGGCCGAGGGTGGTCTCGCTGGACGCCCACACCACGCGCTTCAGCTTGAGGGCGGCGGCGGCCTGGAAGACGTTGAAGTTCATGGTGATGTTGGAGTTGAACGTCACCGCCGGGGTGCTCAGGCCGGGCGCCGGGATGTTGGCGAGGTGGACGACCGCATCGGCCTGGCCGAGCGCCTCGACGGCCTGGCCGTAGTCGGTGAGGTCGGCCTGCAGGGTCCCGCTCTCCCGGTCGGCGGGGGTGACCGCGATGTCGGTCGGGGCCACGTCGTAACCGTGCTCGCGCAGCTCCGCGACCACCGCCCGGCCGGCCTTTCCGGTCGCTCCCGTCACGCAGATCCGCTGTGCCATCGCGCTTCCCCTCTTCCTTCTGCTAGTTCTGCCTGATCTCGCGGCCGGCCCTCATCGTGGACCGCTACCTCGCTGGGGACGAGGTTATTGTCCACGACGAAGCGACATGGCTAACGGAGCTGCCAGCGGGGGCCCTCGGGGGTGTCGGTGAGGTCGACGCCGAGCTCGTCCAGCTCGGCCCGGATCTGGTCGGCGCGGGCCCAGTCGCGCTCCTTGCGGGCCTGGGTGCGGTCGGCGACCAGCTGCTCGATGACCTGCTGCTCCTGCGCCGATAGCTCAGCGACGGCACGGCGGTGCTCCAGGTCGTCCGGGCCCAGGACGGCCAGGCCCAGGCCGAGCAGCGCGTCGGCCGCCGCGACCACCGCGCGCAGGCCGTCCGGCGTGATCTCCTGGTCGCGCAGCGCCTCCTGGAGCGCCGCGAGGATCCTCGGGGTGTTCAGGTCGGCGGCGACGGCCGCGTCGATGCCGTCCAGCAGGCGTTCGGCCGCCGGGTCGCCCGCGACCTGGGCCTCGGCGTCGGCGAGCGTCTCGATGACGGGCAGCGGGCGCAGCGGCTGCACCCGCGTCACCAGCCGGCGCAGTGTGGCCTGGGCCGCGTCCACGGCCGCGGTGCTGAAGTCGAGCTGGCTGCGGTAATGGCCGCCGAGCAGGAACAGCCGATAGGCCAGCGGGTGATAGCCGGCCTCGGTCAGGTCGGCCAGCCGCGGCGCCCCGCCCGCCGACTTGGCCATCTTCTTCTCGCCGAGCTGCAAGAACTCGGTGTGCAGCCAGTACCGCACCCACGGCTGGCCGTCGCCGAGATAGGCCTCGCTCTGCGCGATCTCGTTGACGTGATGCAGCTCGAGGTGGTCGACCCCGCCGGTGTGGATGTCGAAGTGCCGCCCGAGCAGGGTCATGCTCATCACCGAGCATTCCAGGTGCCAGCCGGGGGCGCCCCAGCCCCACGGCGAGTCCCAGCGCATCACCCGGCGCTGGCCCGGCTCCTCGGCGCGCCACAGCGCGAAGTCGGTCTTGCGGCGGCGGCCCTCCACCTGCTCGACCCGCGCCGCTTCCAGCTGCCCTTCGGCGTCCATCCGGGCCAGCGCCCCGTAGCCGGGATCCTGGGCCGTGTCGAAGTACAGGCCGGAGGGCAGCTGGTAGGTGAAGCCCTTTTTCTCGAGCTCGGCGGCGAACTCGATCATCTGCGGCACGTAGGCGCTGGCCCGGGGATACTCATCGGCGGGCAGGACGTTCAGCGCGGCGATGTCGGTGAAGAAGATATCGGTGTAGAACGCGGCGATGTCCAGCACCGAGCGGTGCTCGCGGGCCGCGGCCACCTCGAGTTTGTCCTCGCCGGTCTCGGTGTCGGCGACCGCGTGCCCCACGTCGGTGATGTTGACCACATGCCGGACCGGGATGGCCCGCCAGCGCAAGGCCCGGCGCAGCGTGTCGGCGAACACGTAGGGCCGCATGTTGCCCAGGTGCGGGAACGCGTACACGGTAGGCCCGCAGCTGTACATGCCGGTGACCTCGCCCGACGGAGCGAAGTCCGCCATCCGCCGTCCCAGCGAGTTAAACAGCCGCAGCTGATGGCCGCCCGCCACATTCACCCCTTCGTCGATGCCGGCCTTGAGGCCAGCCACCAGGCCGGCATTGATGCCAGCGCGCCCATGATAAGCGCCGAGAGGGGCGGCGGGTTTTGTCGTGGACGTCATGGTCGTGCTGGATCAGCTGCCGGAGGCTGGCCCGCTGCGGGCCATCGAGCTGATCAGGGTGCTCACCGAGCAGGCTCAGCAGATAGCCGGCCGACGTTCCGGCCAGGACCGTCGGGTGACGGACGTCGCCGAGCCGGGACCGGCGGTGGGCTAGCACGACGACGCGCCGGACCGTGACCGGCTGCCCGCGCTCGCGCAGGAACCACTCGAGATCGGCGGCAGGCTCGTTGAGCTGCATGCTCGGCGAGCGCCCCTTCCGGTCCGCGATCGCCCGCTGCTCGACCAGGTTCCCGTAGTTGTCGTACTTACCCGCGATCCCGGCCTTGAGTATCTCCTCCTGGTCGGTGGGCTGGCCGGCCAGGACGGGGCGGCGGGGCGCCTGGCGCTTGTGCGTCCAGGCCGCGACCACCAGCCGCAGCCACAGCCACCAGCGGTGCTGGGCCCGGGCCTGGTCTCGCTTGACCTGGACCGCCTGTACCCCGGCGCGGTACCGGCTTAGCTCGTCCTCGTAACGGGCTAGCTCCCGTTTACTAGTTTCCCCGCGTTGCCGCTGCGCGTCGTCGAGCATGTCGGCTGGATGGTTGGATAGCTCAATCACGACCATGGCGCGCCTCATCTCGACCAGCAGCCGACCTCATCCCCCGACTATGTGTCAACGTAGTGCTCTTCCGGGCGACGTGGTCGCGGGCCGCTGACCCCGGGGGCGCCAGGTGCGCGGCCCCCGGGGGCGCAGGCACGGACCTCAGGCTGGGCCTCTAGTTGCCCTGACGACCCTGGTCGTTGCTGCCCTGGTTGTTGCTGTCCTGGTTGTTGCTGTCCTGGTCCTTGACGCCCAGGAAACCTTCGCCGTGCTGCTCGGCGCCCTGGATCTCGCTGTCGAACTTGCCGCCGGTCTTGCTCTCGGCGAACTGCGCCCCCTCATCGAAACCCTTGTCGGCGACGTCAGAGTGCTCGGCGGCGAGGTTCTTCGCTTCGTCCATCCAGTCCGGCATGAATACTTCTCCCCTGCAGTTGGTTGATCCTCCAACCTAGAGGCGCCCGCGAGGCGGTGGCAACCTCGGTACCCTGACGAGGTGAGGAACGGCGGGCTTTACCATGTGCGTGAGCCGCTTACGAGCGGTCCAGGGCCCGGCACCGTGAGTCACAGGAAGGCGCCATGAAGATCGACAACAGCCCGGCCAGGGGAATGCGGGACCTGCTTCCCGCTGACGTCGCGGTCCGTGACCACGTGCTCGAGTCGATCTCGGCGGTGTACCGGCGGTTCGGGTACCAGCGGATCGAGACCCCGGCGCTGGAGAACATCGACCGGCTGCAGAGCGGCGAGGGCGCGGACAACGAGAAGCTCATCTTCCCGGTGCTGCGACGCGGACTGCCACCGGAGGTGACCGCGGGCACGTCGCTGCGGGAGCTCGTCGACCTCGGGCTGCGTTACGACCTGACCGTGCCGCTGACCCGGTTCTACGGGAACAACCACGCCGCGCTGCCGATGCCGTTCCGGTCCCTGCAGGTGGGGCCGGTGTGGCGGGCCGACCGGCCGCAGCGGGGCCGGTACCGCCAGTTCTACCAGTGCGACATCGACATGATCGGCGAGCCTTCGGTGCTGGCCGAGGCGGAGCTGATCGAGGCCACCAGCGAGGCGCTGGCCGCTGTCGGGCTGGACGGGACCACCATCCGGTTGTCGGACCGGCGGTTCCTGGCGGCGCTGGCGGCCGATGCGGGTGTGCCTGAGTCATCGCGGGATACGTTCTTCATCACGGTGGACAAGCTCGACAAGATCGGCTGGGACGGGGTTGCCGCCGAGCTGTCCGGCCTCGGCTTCGACGCTTCGCGGGTCTCGGCGGCGGTGGAGAAGATCCAGGGGCTGACCGGGGTCCCGGCCGGCAAGCTGGCCGGGGTGCTGGCCGACAGCCTGCCGGGGTTGCCCGCCGAGGTGGTCGAGGACCTATCCGCCACCGCGGGAAGCCTGGACCAGCTGGCGGCCTCGCGCGATCTGAGCTGGCAGTTCGACCCGACACTGGTCCGCGGGATGGGGTATTACACCGGGCAGGTCTTCGAGATCAGCCATCCGGAGATGAACGGGTCGGTGGCCGGGGGCGGACGCTACGACAAGCTGATCGGGCGGTCACTGGGGCGCGACGTGCCGGCCTGCGGGTTCTCCCTCGGGTTCGAGCGGATCGTGGACCTGCTGTCGCGGGAACTCACCCGGGACGCGGTGGCGGTGCTCGTGGAGGCCGAGGTGCCGGTCGCGGACGCGCTGACGGTGGCCCGGGAGATGCGGGAGCCGGGGCGGGTAGTAGAGACGGTCCGGCGGAGCGGGAAGTTCGGGGCGCAGTTGAAACGGCTCGAAGGAGCGGGGTTCGGCGGGTTCGTGGTGGTGCGGGTGGAGGATGGCGTCGTGGTGCGCGGGGAGCTTCGGGCGCTGAGCGGGGATCCGGGGGCGTAGCTGGCCAGGCGTAGGCAGCCAGGAACCCCGGCGCGCAGGGTTCGTTAGCCCGCGGGCGTTACACCGCGCCGACGAGCTCGATCACGCAGCCCAGGCCAGGTGCATTCGCTAGCCGACGGCCGGCAGTTACTAGCGGAAGGGCGAGCGTGTCCGCGACGGCGAGGTACAGCGCGTCATAGAAGGTCACGTTCTGCCGCCGCACCCAGGCGGCCCTGGCCAGCGCGCCGGTCATCTGATGGCGATAGTCGACAAGGGTCTCGCTGAACTGGAGCAATGCCTCGGCGTCGGCAGGCGCCAGGCCAGCTCTGAGTACACGCCGACGTAGCACATTGCCTACTTCGGCGTCGATCAGGTGCGGGGCGTGGCACACCTCGGTAGCCAGTCGCTGGCGCAGCGCGGCCGCCTGACTGGATTGGCCGAGCAGGGCGACGATCATCCCGGAGGCGTCGATGACCAGGGCCATGAGCGGCCCGGTCAGCGCCGATCGGCGGCGAGGTCGTCGATGATCGAGGCCGCCGTGGGTTGCTGGCCGTGGATGCGGCTAAGGACTGCTTCGATTTCCTGAACCGCTTCCTGTTTAGTCGGCTGCTGGGCCAGCGCCATCACCTGGTCACGCATGTATGCCTGCAGGGACTGGCCCGCCCGCCGGGCCCGGCGGCGAAGCACCTCGTACTGTTCCTCTGGTATCTCACGAACCTGGATGGTGGCCATAGCGCTATAATAGCGCAACCGCGCTGAATGAGCTAGGTATGCTGTCGCGGCGGGCATCAGCGCAATTGGCCGGCCGCGGCGAGGTCGTCGAAAAGCAACTGGTCGACCGACGGGACGTGCGGACGGTCGGCGTAGGAGAACCAGGCGAGCTCGTCAATCTCGGCGCTTGCCGCCAGGGTCCCCGAGTAGCAGGCGGCGTAACAGCTCATCCGGACCAGCGGGTCGCCGGCCTGATAGGTGCCGACGTGGGTCACCGTCTCGGGCCGCAGCGTGACCGTCAGCTCTTCCGCGATCTCGCGCAGCAGGGTTTGCAGGTCGGTCTCCGCGCCTTCCCGCTTGCCGCCCGGAATGTAGAAGATGTCTTGACCGCGGGGCCGCGCGCACAGGATCCGGCCATGCTCCAAGTGCACCCAGGCCACCGTGTCGACAAAGGGCGGCATGGTGCTGCTCCGATCTGAGGGAAGGGCGTACGCACCATCAGCTCCCACCTCACAGTAGCGGCTCGACGCAGATCGCGAGGAGCGACACGGCGCACGGGAGGCTGGGGTCGGCGCGCGGAGCGGAGCGGAGTCATAGGGTGGGCCCGGGGGCCAAGGAGGCATACGTGGGCGAGCCGTCCATCGCGGTCCGGGGACTGCGCAAGAGCTTCGGGGCCAAGGACGCCGTGGCCGGGATCAACCTGGAGATCGCGGCTGGTTCCTTCGCCGGGCTGGTCGGGCCGAACGGAGCGGGGAAGACCACATCGCTGTCGATGATGACCGGCCTGCTACGGCCGGACGGCGGCCAGGTCCTCATCAACGGGCTGGACGTGTGGGCCGACCCCGCCGCCGCCAAAGCGATCATCGGGGTGGTGCCCGCCGAGGCCCGGCTGTTCGAGCGGCTCAGCGGGGAGGAACTGCTGGAGTACGCCGGGCGGCTGCACGGCCTGCCGAGCGGCGAAGCCCGCTCCCGGACCGCGCAGC
Source organism: Actinomycetota bacterium (assembly GCA_030853115.1). GTDB lineage: Bacteria > Actinomycetota > Actinomycetes > Streptosporangiales > Streptosporangiaceae > Palsa-504. Next base: position 3,945 of record JALYVS010000171.1, on the reverse strand, counting down.
TGCTCGAGACGCTGGACCTGACCGCGGACGCCAAACGGCTGGTCGCCGACTACTCCACCGGCATGCGCAAGAAGGCCTCCCTCGGTTGCGCCCTGATCCACAACCCCGCGGCCCTGTTCCTGGACGAACCGCTCGAAGGCGTGGACCCGGTCTCCGCCGACGTGATCCGCCGGCTGCTGACCCGGTACGTCGGCTCCGGCTCGACCGTGCTGTTCTCCAGCCACGTCATGGAACTGGTCGAGCAGGTCTGCGACCACGTCTCGGTCATCAACAAGGGCACGATCGTGGCCACCGGCACCACCGAACAGGTGCGCGGCGGCAAGACCCTGCAGCAGGCGTTTATCGACCTGGTCGGCTCGCGGGCGGACGGCGGGGAGGGACTGTCGTGGCTCGGCTCCTCGTCCAGCTGAAGCTGCGCTTGCTGCGCAACGCGCTGCGCTCGTCCAACTCGGCCAAGGCGGCCTTCATCGTCAGCATGATCTTCGCCGTGCTGGTCGCGGCCGGCACCTTCGCCGGGCTGGGCGCACTGCGCGGCCAGGGCGCTTCGGTCGACCTGACCACGGTCGTCTTCACGCTGTTCGCGTTTGGCTGGCTGATCCTGCCCCTGCTCGCCTTCGGACTCGACGGCACCCTGGACCCGGCCACGCTGGCCCTCTACCCGGTGCGCACCCGCCCGCTCGCGGTCGGGTTGCTGGCCGCCTCGGCCACCGGGGCCTGGCCGCTGGCCAACCTGATCGGCCTGCTCGGCGTGACCGTCGGACTGGCCCGCGGCGGCCTCGGCCTGGTCATCGCCGTGATCGCGGTGGTGCTCGAGGTGCTCTTCTGCATCACGCTGGCTCGGTTCGTGACCGCGGCGCTGGCCGGGCTGCTGCGCTCGCGGCGCGGTAAGGACCTCGCCGCCTTCATGATCCTGCCGATCTTCGCCCTCTACGAGGCTTTCACCCAGGTGGTGCCGAAGCTGACCGCCGAGGGCAAGCTCACCCCGGCGAGCTTCGCCGGGGTCGACGTGTGGATGCGCTGGATTCCGCCGGGCCTGGCCGCGCACGCGATCCAGGACGCTTCGACCGGGCACCCCGGCCCCGCGCTGCTGCGGCTGGCGCTGCTCGCCGTGGTCATCGTGGTGCTCGGGCGGCTGTGGATCGGATCTCTGAGCCGCGGGCTGGTCACCGCCGACGCCAGCACGCAGTCATCCTTGGTGCACGGTGCGGCCTTGCCGTTCGGCCGTTACGGACTGGGCGGCACGGCGGCCGCCCGGCTGTGGATCTACCAGCGCCGCGAGCCCGGTTCCCTGGTCTACTGGGGGATCACCGCGGTCGTCATGATCGCGGCGTCGGTCAGCACGATCACGACCCCGGTCTACCTGGGCGCTGTCCTCGGCAGCGCCGCCCTCGGGTCCGGGATGATGACCGCGTTGCACGCCAACGCGATCGGGCTGAGCGGACCGGGCTTCGGCGTCGAGGTGATGGCCCTGACCGGACGCCGCTCCCTGCGTTCCTACTTTTCCGGCCAGGACGTCGCGCTCGGCATGATCGCGGTGCCGCTGCTCGCGGTGATCTCGTTCGGCCTGGCGGCCGTGGCCAAGCATCCGGTGGACGGCTTCGCCGGCCTGGCGGTAGATCTCGCCGGGATCGGCGCGGGCCTCGGGCTGAGCAACATCTTCACCGTCACCGTGCCCTACCCGATGGAGAAGCGGGTCGGCAGCCCCACACCCCGGGCCGCCAGCGGATACACGGGCCACGGGCTGGGCAGCACCTTCGGCAGCCTGCTGGGAGTGGTGGTGGCGGTTACCCCGGTGGTGCTCGGCGCGGTGCTCACCCGGCACTGGCACCCGGTCGGGATCCGGATGGCGGTGCTCGTGCTGGGCGCCGCCGGGTACGGGCTGGCGCTAGCCTGGATCGGCGTGAACATCGCGGCCCGCGCGGCTGAGCAGAAGCTGCCGGAGCTCTACCAGATCGCCGTCCGCACCACGCTGTAGCCGCCGGGGCGCACCAGTTCCGGGCGGGTGTGCGGCGGGGCATGCCGGGTAGCGGGCAGCTGAGGAGCAGGAGAGGAGCAGGTCGTGCCCGCGCGGATCAGTCAGAAGGCCGCGGTCGCGGTCGTCTTCGTCGCCGCGATGTTCATGAGCATCATGGATGGCATGTGTCGTTCGTAGCATCCGGGGTATGACCAGGTACAACACCCCAACGAACGTGACCCTACGGGGCCGAGGAACCGTCACCATGGAGCCGATCCCCGATGCTGAGCTTACGGCTATCTACGCCCGTAAGTCGATGAAAGGCGACAAGCAGGAAATCACGGTCAACCGCCAGAAGCGCCTCGCGCTGGATGACTGCGAAAAGCTTGGCCTGATCGTAGACCCGAAGAATATCTTTATCGACAACGGCGCGTCCGCGTGGAAGCGGAACCGGAAAAGGCCAGGATGGGACGCGCTAATTGCCGCCGCGCGCCGGGGCGAGATCAAGCACATCATGTGCTATCACGAAGACCGCGCACTGCGCCAGCCATGGGACCTAGAAGAACTGTTCTCGGTATCCGACGAATACGGGATCATGCTCTACGGACGGGCAAATGCCCGCGATCTGCAAAACCATAACGACCGGTACAATCTGCGTATCGAGATAGCGCACGCCTGCCGCTCTTCCGATGACACGTCACGGCGGTTGATGGATCAGAAGCTGGAACGCGCGCAAAGCGGTCTTCCGATGGGCGCGCGTGCCTACGGCTATACAAAGAACGGGATGAAAATCATTCCGAAAGAAGCCGAGATCATACGCGAGATATTCGACCGGTTCACTAAAGGCGAGAAGCCGTACGCGATATCTGTAGACCTGAACAAGCGCGGAATACCGACCGCGAGAGGCAACGCGTGGAGCGAGGCGGCCATACGCCGGCAACTGAAAAACACGCGCGTTGCTGGAATCGCTGTTCACCGTGGCAAGATAATCGGCAAGGGCAAGTGGCCCGCGATCATCTCTCGCCCGCAATGGGACTTCGCTCAGGAGATGCTGACGTTCCGCAGTTCCGCAGCGCAAGAGCAGCGCGAGACAAGGAAGCGCCGTACTTACATTCTGCGCGGGGTCGTGATCTGCGGCAAGTGCGGTAGCACGATGGCCGGATGCAGCGGAAAGCTCTACCGCTGCTCACGCGCGATCCGGCAGGATGACAAGAAATGCGCGCGGACAATGCTTGCCGAACCGCTGGAGAAATTTGTGGAAGATGCGGCTATCGACCTGCTGGAAAAGCTGGCGGTTAACCCTGAGCGTCCGCGTACCGCAGCGATAGCAGCAGCCGAAAAAGAGATCAGCGAAGATGAGCAGATGCTCAAGGACCTTCACGACATGTGGGCAGTCAAGGAAATACCCACGGAGCAGTACCGCAAGGACCGCCGCGAAATCCAGGCGCGCATAAACGCCAACGAGAAGAAAATGAGCACTAGGACCAAGCCGGTAGAAGCGATAGCTGATCTCATCGGGGCGGACGCCAAAGCCAGGTGGAAGAAACTTACCGACGAACGCAAGAACAGCGTGTTCCGGTTTCTTTTCAGCGCGGTGATAATTGGTGAGGGAACGATGAGCCGCTACCCGAGCAGCATCGACTACGGTCGCATCGAAATCGAGCAAAACGACCTAGGCTGACACGCGCTACGCGCCAAAGAGCCTCCGGCAGGGATCTGCCGGAGGCTCTTTGCTGCTATTAGGCCACGTCTTGCTGCCGTGCGTCATCATCGCCCAGCAATCCAGCGAGCAGTTCCGCGTTTTCTGCGCTGATCACCATCTTGAATTTACTGGTCACCCTATCCAGATGGTACGCGCGTAGCGTGCAGGGCCAATTCAAGATAGCTCTCCGTGACCTATGTCACGTTAGGTAGTCATGAACTGGAGTGCCCGTGTCCTCTCGCGGCAGACCCATTCGGTGGTTTCCTTGATGGAGTTCGCGTTTTTGAGG
>JALYVS010000170.1 GCA_030853115.1 Actinomycetota bacterium | reverse complement strand
CAGCGACTTCGACGCCTACTGGCGCTTCCACCTCCGCCGCGAGCACGAACGCATCCACCACGCGAAATACCGCGACAGCCATGTCCTCGCAGCGTAACCAGCTCACCTCACAAGAGCCGCACCCATACCTGATGACTTCGAGCAGGTCAGACTCGTCAAGTATAAGCCAGTCTTCGCTAGATCGGAGGCCGCCATCAGGCTCAAGAATCGACGGGTTGCGGTCCAGTTGAAGATGATTGGCGAAGGATCGTATGCGACTGTATTCTCTTTTATCGATCCAGACTACGGGCATCAAATTTGCGGTCAAACGTGCGAAGAAGGGCCTAGATGAACGCGATCTTGAGCGGTTTAAGCAGGAGTTCGCCGTCCTGAACCGGCTGAGCTTCCCGTACATAATTGAGGTTTATCAATACGATCCCGAACGTAATGAATATAGAATGGAATATTGTCATGCAACACTCCGTGAGTACATCGCGAAGCGGAACAACAAACTGTCGTTCGCCTCGCGCAAGAGGATTGCTCTCCAGTTCCTCTACGGCATCAACTATCTCCATTATAAAGGTTTGTTTCATCGGGACGTCAGTCTTCAGAATGTAATGCTCAAAGAGTTTGATGAAGGTGCAGTATTGGTGAAACTTTCCGACTTTGGTCTCGTGAAAGATCGTTCATCCGAGTTCACGCGTACGAGAACGGAGATGCGTGGCACGATTCGCGACCCATTGTTGAGCAGCTTCAAGGAGTATAATGTCCTCAATGAAATTTATTCTCTTGGCTGGGTGCTCTCCTATATCTTCACCGGGAGGGAGTCATTGAAGGCTGGTACGGATGAGGTGAGTAGGATCGTGCAGAAGTGCGCGGCAAACGACATCACACAACGGTACCAGCAGGTTATCGACCTCATCGCTGACGTCGAACGCCTTGCAGCCTCGCCGACTGACACCCCTGCCTGAACGTCACAGACGAATAATGGCACTTAGTATGCGAGTTGACGAAGCCGGACTCACAGAAACGACCGGAAGTGCGCCCTGCTTGCTGGCCGTCTCCCGCTGGGGCCTGACCGAGGAGCGGCGGTATCATCGCGGGCCCGTGCGCTGCCTCTCTGATACCTGCCTGGCTTGCCAGCTGACGTGGTAGGGCGCGAATGTGCCTGTCCGGGTGACGTAGCGGTGGGCGGCGAGCATCCCCACGGCGACGCGTGCGACACCCACGGAGACGCCGTACTCGTTGGCGAGGCTGGCGGCGGGCAGTGGGGCGAGGTGCCCGAGGTCTCCGGACTCGATCTTGCTGCGGATGATGCGGGCGAGCTTGACGTACTGGGGCGTGTAGTCTGCGTCGATGTCATGCGGCATCGGCAGGTCCGAGATTGCCTGCATCGGTCACGCCTCCCTAGTGAGGATCGCGAATACGGCTTTGCCGGTATCTTGCGGCCGCCATCCCCAACGGGCGGACAGTGCTTCCACGAGGTGAAGGCCTCGCCAGTGGTCGGCGCCGTCCGGGTCGCGCTTGATCGGGGGCAGGGGCGATGAGTCGGTGACGACGATGACGAGCGTCCGGGCGCCGTGCATGAAGGTCAGTTCGAGGCCGACCGTCCGGGCGCCAGCGTGCGTTATCGCGTTGGTGATGAGCTCGGACGTGATGGTCGCGGCGTCGTCTGCGTAGTCGCCGAGGTCGTGGTAGCTCAGTGCGGCCCGGACGTAGAAGCGCGCCATCCGCACCGAGTAGGGAGTACTCGGCAGCATGAACGCGATGAGCGGCGTGGTTTCTGTTGCGGCGATTGCCATCGTCTTGCGTTCCCTTCTTGCTTGCGTGTTGGCAGCCTGCATGCAAGGGAGCGCGTTAGAAAGGCATTGCACGGCCCATGGCCGTCCATCGTCAGGTTTGGCAGATCGGCCGAGGTTTCGGGCATGGAAATGGGCATCCTGGGTTGCCCCAAGATGCCCAAGGTCATTGACCAGTCGGCGGTTACCTGCTGATGGTCGAAACGAACGCCCGCCACGTGTCAGCGGTGAACGTGACGACGGGGCCGCCGCGGTCGGTTGTGTCGCGGACCAGCACGGACTCAGCCACAGCCACCTCTACGCAGGCACCGCCGTTGTCTGCTGAGTAGCTGCTCTTGCGCCAGTTGCTTTCCATTCCTCGCACACCTGCTCTATGAATGCCAGGGACTCGGACGCCCTGAGCGCCTCGCTCCTGAGCGTATCGAAGCGGGTGAGCAGGCTGGCAATGATTTCTGCGTCCTCAAATACCTGGCCGGCGACCGCGGTTTCGACGTACGCGGCGCTTTCGGTGAGAGCGAACCCGCCGACCAGGCCGGCATGCGCGATCGAGGGGACGACCTGGACCGTGACGTTGGGCAGACGTGCGATGGCGGCGAGCTGTGCTGTTTGCGCCGTCATGATGCCGGGCGAGCCGACGCAGCGACGTAGAGCAGCCTCGTCCAGCAGAAACCATGCTGTCGGCGCGGAATCGCACGTCAAGATGGCCTGGCGCTTCATGCGTGCCGCGACACGCGCACTTACCTCGTCCTCGGTCACACCGGGGGTTACGCCTTGGATTACACGGGCGTAGCCCTCGGTTTGCAACAGTCCGTCCACGACGGCGACGTACCAGTTCCGCAGGGTCGCAGCCCGTTGTTCCCGGTCGACCCAGTCGCGGAACCACGGCGGGGTCGCGATCCAAGTCCGCGACTCTTCGTAGAACTCGCCGAACCAGCCGCCGCGCTCCGGGAATGCCCGGTCGCACATCTCGGCGATCAATTTCGTTGCCGGGCGCTTGCCGTTCTCGATGCGTCCCAGGTGCGCGGGGTCATAGCCCGTGCGCTGGCCGAACTCGGCCAGCGTCCAGCCGGCCGCGAGCCGGGCCTTCCGTACCTGTAGCCCGAAGTACCGGACAGGATTACTTGCGCCACTAGCCATCCGTACACCCCTGATTCCCTTTCCACGGGGTTGGCGCGCCGGCGGGGTTTTGGAAGCGGATGCGGAGGCATCGCACCCCGCCGACGCGCACGTCAAAGTATACGAGCTAGACAGGCTAGACGTCTAATACAGGTTAGATATATCAGACATATTAGCCATCTTGCCTGGCGATACGGTCAGTCACGTGCACCACGTTGACCAGCTGGACCCGATGCCGCTCTACGTGCAGCTCGCGAACGTCCTCAGGGGCATGATCGAGTCCGGCGAGTTGCAGCCGCGCGCCCCGCTGCCGAGCGAGAGCTACTTGCAGCAGGAACAAGGCGTATCGCGCGGCACGGTCCGCACGGCGGTCGCCATCCTGCGCGATGAGGGGCTAGTCGTCACCATCGGGGGACGAGGCACGTTCGTCAGCCCTAAGGGCAAGTAGGCCGGTCGGCGCTAACCGTTCAGGGCAGCCTCACGAGACGGACGATGGCCAGCGTACGGTGACGACCACCGCGTCGGTGAGTGCTTCCCAGGTGTGGTCGATTCCCGGTCCCCAGACGAGGTAGTCGCCCTGGCGTTCCAGGGTGGAGCTGCCTTCGGTGAGGTCGATCCTGAACTCGCCGCTGACGTGGAACACCAGGGTTGTCCGCTGGTCATCGGCGGTCCACTCGGCACGCTTGTCGCCCGCAGGGTGGATACCCCACTTGATCTCGACATCCTTGCTTGACCGGACGCCTTCGGCGGGGTCGATGAAGTGGCCGAGAATCCAGCCGCGGTACTCGCGTCCGTCGTCCTCGGCGTTTCCGCTGTGCCAGTTGCCGCTCACTAGCTAACCGTCCATTCGATATCCTGGATCCGCACCCGGTCTCCGCCGATCTGCTTAAGCCGCCGTAGCCCTTGTGCAAGCGCGAAGAGTCCCTCGTTGCTCCAGGTGTCCTCAGTGAACAGCTCGGCCAGCGATTCGCTATCTAGGCTTGAGTACTGGCGCAGCGCTGAAGTCTCCCAGTTCGCCTCGATCTGGCCGCCGTAGCGCGACCAGAAATCGTCCGATTCGACCACGACCAGGGAGGCGAACTCGTAGTTCCCGCTGACCAGGTTCAGTCCGAATCCTGTGCACTCGGCCCGCAGCGCAGCGGGGTTCTGCACGAGAAGCCACCGCATCGGCTCTGACAGGCGCGATGGATGCATGGGGTCGGCGGCGCTCTGCTGGTTCAAGGTGTTGTCGATCTCTTCCCGGCCGAACAGCTCCTCTTCCATCTCCCGCAGAAGCGTAGCCGCGATCTTCGCGTCACTTCGGTAGTCCGTCATCGGCTGGTGAAATCCTTTTGGGATCACCGCGAGGCGTCGGGCGGCGTTGATGACATTGCCCGAGCGCTCCTGAACCAGCAGGACGTAATCGGCCTGATCGCGGTAGTACGTGGCTGACCGGGCGAAAGCGCACAGTGCTAGCGCTCCTCCTGCGCACAGCCGGCCGCTGACGTCGAGCACCGACGCGACGTCGGGCAGGTAGCGGTCGCGGAGCGGCAGGGAACCAGGTATAGGCGAGACGCCTGCCGCAAGGGTGTCGTTCAGCTCGCCTTCGAGCAGGTCGAGCGTGAGCGCGTACGAGGTGAATCGCGACAGGCCGAGCGTCCCGCCGATCTTGCCCGCGGCAATGTCGATGTCGTTCAGCCGGTACAGGGTCGATTCCGTAAACCGGGTACCGGCCGCCAGCGTCTCGGCGAGGCGCTGGGCCGCGGCTACGGCGGCTGTGGGATCGAGTAGAGGTGCACGGTCGGTGTCGGCGCGCGTAAAGGTGAGCCGATCGTTTCCTGCGATCAGCGGGCATTCGAGGTCTAGCCAGTCCCGGTGAGTGAGCACGGTTGTCATGACTGCTCCACCGGGCAACCGGACGCCGTACCGCCCGTAACCCTCGGGAGCGTCAGGGTAGTAGTCGGCTAGGACTTCGGCGATGGTCGGCTGTCCGATGCGGCTGCGACGGTCGGCACGGTCCAGCAAGTCGCGCCGGTCTAGCTGAGTGAGCCGCAACGCCACCTGGCGGCGGGCGGTTCCCGGCTCCCAGCCCGCGAGGTCGTCAAGCCGGGTGAGTGCCTGGCCGATATTCGGGTCGGCGACGAGCCTGTGCTCGGCGGCGGCATGGGTTTGATCGCTCGCGGGAGCTTCCGATTCCCTGCCGTTGCTGGTGGTCGGAACAGGTTCCCCGCAGAGAGTGGCAAAGCGCTCTCTGACCGCGGGGTCGGCCCGGGTAAAGGCGGCGTCGAGAAGTCGCTGCGACTCCGGTTTCGGCCGTCCCCCCGGTTTCTCGTGCCAGCCCGCTACGGCGCGCAGGCTGACCTGCAGGTGCCTCGCGAAAGTCTCATGGCTCATCCGAAGCGCGGCCTGAAGCGCGCAGGCAGTCTCGCCCGTCCAGCCGGTCACCGTATCCAATTGCAGATGCCTCCGTCTAATGCCAAGTGCATTGGACATGCACCGGTCTTGCATTGGAGTTGCATTACTGCCGCATTGGAAGCCGCAACGAATCGCGGTGGAATTACAGGCATGGAAAACAACCGGCCTGAAAGTCGAATCAGCCTCGGTCTACTGATCGCGAACATAGGCAATCACCGTGGCGATCTCGGTTTTAAGGCCGGAAACAAGCTTGACGATTTCGTCAAGCCGGCCGTCGATCTCATCGAGTCGCGACCACAAGGCAGCCACATCGGCTGTCACCTGGCCGCCGGCACCATTGTGACGAGTGTGGCCCCTGAGCACGGAATCAAGACGCTCTGGCTCCCAGCCCAAGGCGACCGACAGGGATTCCAGTGTCCGCGGGCTACGGCGCCGCTCAACGGTGTGCAGCTGAATTTCCCGCACGACCGCCGCCGAGACACGCGAACGTTCCGAGAGCTCCCGCTGACGCCAGCCAAGCTCACGGACACGGACATCGATCACCCGGGCGACCGCAGCCCAGTCTTCCGGCACGCCTTCCGACACGCGAGTCCTCCGCGTTCCGCTTCCAGCGCCGACATTAGCCGATCGCACCGCAGTTCGGCACCGCTTTAACACTCACCGCGACTATCCCGAGTTTCTCCGTCATTAATTCGTAAGGCGAAATCAGCGGGGGATCGCTGATTTCGTTAACGCAAGTGGAGGTGATGCGTAATGAGTTACTACGCCAATTCAGATGAACGCTCCAGCCTTATTGCTGGTCTGCGCGAACTCGCCGAATTCCTCGACCAGAACCCGCAGATACCAGCACCGTGCCGAACTGACCTGCTCGTTTTTCCGCCCATCAGGAGCGACACGGAGATGTTCGCGGAGATCGACGCCATTGCCGAGTGCATCGCCGCGATAGCCAGCGACGCCGACAGCCCGGCCGGGCACTACAGCGCGGTCCGCGACTTCGGCCCGGTCCAGTACCGCGCCGTCGCCATCCCGCAGGCCGCACGCAGCGACAGGAACCGGAAGGCGGAATAGCGATGATGCTGCACCTGATCCTCGGCTCCGCCGCACTCCTGACCGCGGTCTTCACAATCGGCCTTCTCCTGGCCGTCGTCGGCATCCAGTGCGGCGACCACGGCAAGCGCCTCACCGGCCGGCCCGCCGGACCAATCGAAGCCTTCGCCCGGTGGATGCTCACCGGCTCACGCGGCTGCGGAAACCCCGGCGACCACGGGGAGGGCCGATGACCAGGGGCGCCGACCTGTCCGCGGTCGTGGTCGTGTCCGCCCGGCACTGCACCGAACTCGACTGTGACAAGTGCCGCGCCCGGTCCCGCTGGATGCGCCGCAAGTCCTGGCGCACCCGCAAGTCCCCGAACCACTCTGCCCGCAACAACCGGAAGAGGTGATGCCCGATGACTGTCTCGATTCCCCTCCTTGCCCTTGTGGCGATCGCTGCCTACATCGCTTACCGGCACTACGGACTGCGGGTCTGGCACGCGGTCGTGTGCCTGATCCTCGGATTCCTGCTCGCCTTTACTGGGGCCGCGCCGGACATCAGCAGCTTGCTCACCGGCCTCGTCCACTGGACCCAGGTCCAGCTATCCGGTGGAAAGGGCTGATGCTCGATGACTGATACCAACGACCCGTCGCCAACGGCAGAAAGCCAGCCCTGGTCGCTGTATGTCGGCGACGCCCGTAATGTCCTCGCTGCGATGCCCGGCCAGTCGGCGGACTGCATCGTCACTAGCCCGCCCTACTGGGGCAAGCGGAACTACGGCGTAGCCGGCCAGTACGGCCGCGAGGACACCTCTGCCGCCTACGTGAACACGATGCGGGACGTCTTCCGCGAAGCCCGCCGCGTTCTCGCTGACGACGGAACATGCTGGCTCAACCTCGGCGACTCCTACTCGGCTAGCGGAGGCGGAGCGACCGGGATGCACGCCTACCTCGGCGAGCACATCACCACCCACCGCACGACCGGGATGCATCCGAAGAACCTGCTCGGCCTGCCCTGGCGGGTGGCATTCGCCCTGCAGGCAGACGGCTGGATCCTGCGGAACGCGATCGTCTGGCACAAGCCGAACGCGATGCCGGAGTCGGTCCGCGACCGGCTCAACTGCCGGCACGAGCTGCTGTTCCTGCTCACAAAGTCACCCACCTACTGGTTCGACCTCGATCCGATCCGCGAGCCGCACAAGACCGTGCACCCGCACAAGACCGTGCACCCGCATGAGCCCGGTACCACTCGCGGACGTACCCGCCCGCCGGGCAGGGCGGGTAGCCGTACCCGGCCGCCGAAGTACGGCCCGGGTACACCCGAGGTGACCGCGGCCAGCCGGTACGGCGGGAACCGCCACACCCGCGGGCACCTGAAGGGACGCAACCCCGGCGACGTGTGGTCGATCCCCACCCGGCCCTACAGGGGACCGCACTTCGCCGCCTACCCGATCGACCTGCCGCTCCGGTGCATCGCCGCGGGCTGCAAGCCAGGCGGGACCGTACTCGACCCGTTTACCGGCAGCGGGACCACCGGGCTCGCCGCTCTCCAGCTCGACCGTTCTTTCACCGGCATCGACCTGTCACCCGACTTCGCGACGCTCGCCGCTGGGCGCCTTGCCCAAGCGGTTGCCGACCGGCAGGAGGGCAAGCGATGAACGTCAACCGCCCTGCAGAGATCACCACCCGCAACGACATCGCCCGCGACATGATCGCCGGGTTCGCCGCAGTCACGCCGGCGCTCGCCGGCATGTGGCGGCTCATCGATGCCGCGCTCGCCGACCTCCCGGCCGTACTCGCCGAACTCGGGCACATCCGGGCCGAACTCAAAGCGCTGCGACTGGACCGGGCGAACCTGCTTGCCGCCATCCACGCCACCCTTGCCGCGGACGTTGAAGGCGAGCCTGACCCGCTCGGCTTCCTGCGCGACGAACTCGACTCCACCGATGCCCCGTCTGACACGCGGCGGCGCTCGTGAACAGCTACCGGCAGATACGCACGCAGACCCGCCGCGCCCGCAAGGTGGGCCTGCAGTCCATGCTGGTGATCGACGGACCGCTCCCCGTTCCGGTCGGAGTGCTCCTAGCCCGGTGGGCATGGCGGTACCGCTCCGAGATCGCGCCCGCCACCACGGCGGCCACGGTCCTCGCCGCGGCCTGGTGGCTGCATAACGTGCACCCGCACTGGTGGGCGCTAGTGCTAGTGGTCTCCGGCCTGGTGTCCTTCGCCTTGTTCGCATTCGGCGCGGATCGGACTAACCCGGCTCGCCGAACGGGTCTATGCGGCTGCCGCGGTACTTGCCGCGGGCGGATGGCTCGCGGTCGCGACGCTGCTCGGCCCGGACACCGCGCCGATGCCGCAAGTCCTGGCGGTCGGCGCGCTCGTGCTCGCGATTCCCTGGTGGTTCCACCGGCGCCGCCGCGCACGGGTCCGGGTGCAGCGCGCGCTCGCCGCGTGGCCGGAGATCTCCAAGGCGATCGGCCTGCCCGGTTCCAAGATCCAGTCCGCAGGAGTGGACCTGTGGGGATGGCGTGCCCGGGTCAAGCTGGCCCGCGGTCAGACCATCGCCGACGTGACCGCCCGGATACCCGCCATCGAATCGGCCCTCGGTACCTACCGGGGCGCGGTCCGCGTCTACCCGACTGGCGACGGCAAGGCCAACCGGTGCGAACTGCGGGTCCTCGACACCGACCCGCACGCCCAAGCGGTCCCCTGGCCCGGCCCGTCCGCCCGGTCCATCCGCGAGCCCATCGACCTCGGCCCGTTCGAGGACGCCGAGCCGTGCCGGCTCTCTTTCCTGCGCAGGCACGCCTTGTTCGCCGGTACGACAGGCTCAGGCAAGAGCGGCGGACTCAACGTCCTCATGGCCACCCTTGCTGCGTGCGACGACGTGGTCATCTGGGCCATCGACCTCAAGAACGGCATGGAACTGCAGCCCTGGTCACCGTGCATCGACCGGCTCGCCACCACTGCCGAAGCCGCCGCCGCGCTGCTCGCCGACGCGGTCGCGATCCTGCAGGCACGGGCCGGCCACCTGGCCGCGACCGGCCAGCGCGTCTGGGAACCGTCGCCGGACATGCCCGCGCTGGTGATCATCGTTGACGAGTATGCGGAACTCGCCGACGAGGGACCCGGTGCGACCGGCGACGCTGACTCCATCGCCCGCCTGGGCCGGGCGGTCGCGGTCACCTTGGTGGCAGCAACCCAGCGGCCAACCCAGAAGGCGATGGGGCAGGGCGCGGTGCGTTCGCAGATGGACACCCGGATCTGCTTCCGTGTCCGCGAACGCAAAGACGTCGACCTCGTCCTCGGCCAGGGCATGCTCAACGCCGGATGGCACGCCCACACCCTCAACGCGCCCGGCAAGTTCCTCGTCTCGGCCCCCGAGCACACCACGCCGAAGCGCGCCCGCGCCTACCTCGTCACCGACGACGACGTAACCCGCGTCGGGGCCTACTACGGACCCCGGCGGCCCCAGCTCGACGCCGTGTCGCGTGTTGCGCTCAACCGCGGCCCTGCTCCCGCCGAACCGGTCCCGTGGTACCTGAAGAACGCCCAGACCGTCGCTGACGAGCCCGAAGACACTCCAGACACTCATGACAGCAGCTCCCTGCAAGACGTGCTCTGGGAAGCACTGTGCGATATCCCCGAGGACGGGGCCGACGTCGCCGAACTCATGCGGATGACCGGTCTCGGTCGATCCGCGGTCTACAAATACCTTGCCCTGCTCGCCGGGCACGGCCGCGCCGTCAAGGCCGGCTGGGGCCGCTGGCGCGCGGCCGACCCAGGGGAGGGTGACGATGAGTAACTGTCCACCGCAAAAGTCCACAGACATCCCTCGCGCGTGTCTGCACGTAAGGGCGCGTGGACAGATGGGTGGACAAATTCGTGGACAAGTTACCCACAGCCTCTGGTGTAGCCGCAGGGCTAGTAATGTCTAGCCGCCCGAATGAGAAAAAGCCCTGTTCAGCGGCTCGCAAATCGTCAAAGCGGCCGTACGCTAGCAGGCCCAGGTCGGGCCAGGGGCGCGCAAGACCAGACACGAACGTGGTCCGCGTGGTCCTGCCCGACGGGCCGCCGAGGCTCAACCCGGAGGCAGCAAGGGCGCTGCTGCGGATTCTCCTCAAGGCTCACGACCGGCTCAACGGCACCGACACCCCCGAGGACGCCGCCCGATGATCAAGTTCGCCTTCTACGGCCGGGTCTCCACCGAGGACCAGCAAGACCCCGAGTCATCCCGGAACTGGCAGCTCACCCGGTCCCGTGCGCTGATCGAGTCACGCGGCGGCCCATGGCAACCGCGCTGCTCAGCGAACTCAAGAACCCGGCCCGCGCGTTCGACGCGGTGGTAATTGGCGAGCCCCACCGCGCGTTCTACGGTAACCAGTACGGGCTCACGTTCCCCGTTTTCGACCACTACGGCATCCCGCTGTGGGTGCCCGAGGTCGGCGGGCCGATCGACCCCGCCAACGAGGCGCACGACCTGGTGATGTCAGTGTTCGGCGGGATGAGCAAGGGCGAGCGCAACCGGATCAAGATCCGCGTCCGCACCGCGATGGCCGCCCAGGCGCAGATCGAGGGGCGGTTCCTCGGTGGGCGCCCGCCCTACGGTTACCTGCTCGTGGACGCGGGACCGCACCCCAACCCAGCGAAGGCAGCAGACGGCAAGCGGATGCACCAGCTGGCCCTCGACGCCGAGACGGCTCCTGTGGTCAAGCGGATCTTCGCCGAGTTCATCGCCGGCCGTGGCATCTTCGCCATCGCGGAAGGCCTCACCCGTGAGGGCATCGCCAGCCCGTCCGCGCACGACCCGGAACGAAACTCCCACCGGAACACCGTCGCCTGGTCCAAGGCCGCCGTCCGCGCGATCCTGGGCAACCCCCGCTACACCGGCTACCAGGTGTGGAACCGCCAGCGCACCGACGAAGTCCTGCTCGACGTCGAGAACGTAGCCCTCGGCCACACCGCCAAGCAGCGGTGGAACCCGGAAAACAAGTGGGTGCGCTCCGACCAGCCCGCGCATCCGCTCATCATCAGCGAAGACGACTTCGCGCACGCCCAGGCCGTGATGGCCGGTCGCGGCAGCAAGACCCAG
>JALYVS010000016.1:21500-31377 GCA_030853115.1 Actinomycetota bacterium | reverse complement strand
GGGCGGGGGCCCGCCGGGCGGCGCGTTCGGTGACGCGCTGGGCGGGCTGTCCGGGCCGGCGCCGGCGGCGTCGTGTCCGCAGTAGAGATCGTGCGGGCAGGCCAGGTCATGGGCCCAGTAGAGCCGGTCGATGCAGACCAGGAAGGCCGCCAGGGTCTTGCCGGAACCGGTCGGCGCCGCGATCAGCGTGTGCCGGCCCGCGGCGATTTCCTGCCAGCCCGCTGCTTGCGGCTCGGTCGGGCCCGCCGGGAAGCGGCCCTCGAACCAGGTCCGCACCGCGGGATGAAACGACTCGAGCACCCGCTCACGGTACCCCCGGCCTCCGACATTCCTGCGTGGATCAGGCCATCAGGGGTGGGCCTGGGCCTGGATCGGAGTAGCAAATGGTTAGCTTGACGACGTGACCACGGCCATCGCGCAGTTCATGCGTGAGCTCGAGCGGGTATGGGATGAGCACCTGGCGGCTCTGCTGGGCCGCCGTGACCTGCCGGCTGCCCTGGCGCAGCTGACCGCCGAGCCGTCGGTGCTGCACCTGCCGGCCATGACCGGTGCTACCGGACGGCACGCTGTCGAGCGCTTCTACGCGCAGGCCTTGCTGCCCTGGCTGCCCGGGGACCTGACTGTGACCAGGATGTCCCGCACGGTGGACCGGTGGCGGCTGGTCGATGAGGTGACGGTCTCGTTTACCCACGACCGCGAGCTGCCCTGGCTGCTGCCGGGCATGGAGCCCACCTACCGGCGGGCTGAGGTCCTGGCAATCGCGGTCGTCGCCTTTGAGCGTGGCCGGATCCGATCGGTGCGAGTGCTGTGGGACCACGCCACCTTGACCACTCAGCTGGACATCCGAGGCTTGGTCGAGTCGGGCTAGCGGTGCGAGGCTCAGGAAACTTGACCCGGTGGGATCGGCGGTTTCGGTGGCGGCTGGGTAGATCAGGGCACTGAAAACGTGGTGGATGCCCAGTGGCTAGTGGAATTTATCCAGATGTGGTCGGCTGAGCGACTGCTCCACCCGCCAAGAGGCGGCACTTACGACATGCGCCCACTGAAGCTCGTCTGCCTCCGCATAGAGCACCAAATTACGCTGGCCAAGAACGGTGGCGATACGCGCCTGATGGTCGTCGATATGTTCCCTGAACTGCTTACGGCGGGGGACGAGCACGGGCCGCTTGCCGACCTGCAGGGCCGATACGGCAGAGCCGATTCCTGCGTGCGTTATGACGGCATCGCTTTCGGCCATTGCGCGGTTTAGCTCGGGAGCCGGCAAACTCAGGTGGGAATCGATGCCCAGCCCCGAGGCGTCGGTGTATCCGACCTGCCAAAGCACCTCCGTGCCGTCCGGGATTATCCGGACCAACCGCTCAAGCAGGCGTCGAAAGCCAAAGCCCTTATGCATACCCAGAGAAACGACGACGCGCCGCGGCTCCGTAGGATGCGGTATCGGAATTGACTGGAACCCATCGAAGACGGACACCTGGTAGGTCCATCGCCGCCCGGCCCAGCGTTCATGCTGCGTGCATAGGTGAACCGACCGAAACGGGGTGAGCAGACGGCCGGTAAGCGACGGCCCGTCCGTCCTGGTGGCGCTTTCGATGTAATAGCACCGGGCTCCGGCGCGCGCCGCGAGCGGCAGGACCGCGAGCGCGATACTGGCTCCCGTGCTGATGACGGTGTCGAAGTGGCGGCCGCGCAGGAAGTGCCTGGCCCACCGGGCCGCCCGGGCTGTGCCCACCAGATCGCGAGTACCGGCGAACGGCGCGAAGTGTACGTCCTGGTCGACCAGAAGCGAACGGCTTTGCGCCGTGTCAAAGGTGATCCAGGCACGGTCGCCGGATATGCTCATGCGCTCGGCGAGCAGGCTCAGCTCAACGAGATGGCCACCCTCCGACGCCACGAGGAGTGTCTTCACCAGAGCAAACTATAGAGCAAGGGCTCGGCTGCCGTGGCGGCTGCCGCGGTTATCAGGCCGCCCCGCTCTCTGCTGAGGCATGAGCTGGCTCACGAGATGCTGATCTCGAGACACTAGAGGAAATCCGCAGCAACCTGCTCGACCAGATCGCCGAGGCCAAGTGCGAGGCATAGGCCGGCGAAGCATCAAGACTGCGGATAACGGGCAGGCAAACTCAACGACCTGATCAGCCAGCGGCCTGCAGCACCGCGTCAGCACCGCTACGCGGGTTTAGAGAACTTGGAAGGCCCGGCACGCCAACTGCAGCTGGAGGCACCGCCGCGAGCACCGCCGCAGACCTTATCGCCTGGACCTTGCCTCCGGGCCGTTACGACACGGCGACCTTGTGGAAGCCTAATCGATCACTTTCTGCTATCGATTAGTTACTCTGCGTGCCATAATGTCTGATCACACTAAAAATCAGACATTATGGTGAATTTCTGGTACCTGCTATGTAACCTGCTGATGGGGCTGGGACGTCTTCTCGGTGAATGACTTCTGAGACGTCTTCTCAGTGAGGAGTGGGGGTTTAGTGACGGTATCGGATTATCCGAGACGGATTCTCGGTCGGTCTGCGTTCGTACGGCACCGGTCGCTCGGCTGGGTTGTTCGGTACCAGCGGCAGATGGTCGCGGTCGACGCGGGGTGCGGTCTCCTGGCCGGCCTGGTAGCGCTGCTAGGCCGCTTCGCCGGCGTACAACAGCCAGTCCTGTACGTCGCCGTTACCGGAGGCCTTCCGATCATCTGGGTGGGCTGGGTAGCGATGCTGGGTGGTTACGATTCTCGCTTCATCGGGCTCGGCTCCGAGGAGTTCCGGCGGATTCTCAACTCGGCGGTCAGCCTCACCGCCGCGGTCGCGATCGCCTCCTACGCCTTCAAGCTGGACTTCGCCCGCGGTTACGTGCTCATCGCCCTCCCGTGTCTGGGCATCGTGGACACTGCCGCCCGGCACAGGATGCGCAAGCGTCTGCACCGGCGGCGCCTGCACGGGCGCTGCATGCGGCGCGTCACGGCGGTCGGCCATGCGGGCGCCGTGGTCGACCTGATCACGCAGCTGCGTCACGACCGCTTTCACGGGCTCGAGGTGGTGAACGCGTGCCTCAACGACCACGTCGGCCTGACCGATATCGAAGGCGTTCCGGTGCTCGGCGGTTTCCCTGATGCCGCCAGGGTCGCCGCCGCGACCGGCACGGACACGGTGGCGGTGCTTGCATGTCCCGAGATGGACGGCATCACCCTGCGGAGGCTCGCCTGGGAGCTGGAGAAGGAGGGTACCGACCTATGCGTGGCTCCGGCCCTGCTGGATGTGGCCGGGCCGCGGACCACTATTCGGCCCGTGGCCGGGCTGCCGCTGCTGCACGTGGACCATGCCGAGCTCAGCGGGGCTAAGCGAACGATCAAAAGCTTCTTCGACATGGCCGTCGCCACTGCCGCGCTGGGCATCTTCAGTCCACTTTTTGCCTTCATCAGCATTGCCATCGTGCTTAATGACGGCGGCCCGGTCCTTTTTGCCCAGACCCGGATCGGAAAAGACGGTCAGCCTTTCACGGTGCACAAGTTCCGGACGATGATGCCCGACGCGGAGCTCCACAAGGAGGCGATCGCCGCGCTCGACGAGGGCGACGGCCTGCTGTTCAAGATCCGCAGGGATCCGCGGGTCACGGTCCCCGGCTTGTGGCTGCGCCGCTGGTCGCTCGATGAGCTTCCGCAGCTTTTCAACGTCATGCTTGGCGAGATGTCGCTGGTCGGACCACGGCCGCCACTAGCCTCCGAGGTCGCCCGGTACGGCGATGACGTCCGCCGCAGGCTAGTCGTCAAGCCTGGCATGACCGGGCTTTGGCAGATCAATGGGCGGTCTGACCTGAGCCGGGAGGACGCGGTCCGGCTCGACCTGCGGTACGTCGAGAACTGGTCACTAGCTCTCGACCTGCAGATCCTGTGGAAGACGTGCGCCGCGGTGGTTAGGGGCCGGGGAGCCTACTAATGGCACGGGAGAAGCATTAAGGAGATTGCGCAGCCCGGTAGAGCGGAAACTTCACAAATGTTAGTGTAATTTTGGGCGTAACGTGCTACACGCCCTGTGTGGGGGAATACAAAATGAAAGCTTTTCGGTTGGGCCTCAGGGCCCTAGGCTGCACGGCGGCGGCCGCCGCGCTGGCCGTGGCGGGGGCGGCATTGTCGGCGCAGGCTGCCACGGGACCGGTGTCGTCGACTCCGGCGTCGGGGACGCCGCAGCTGGCGCCTACCAGTTCGACGGAGCAAGTCCGCCAGCTGGCGCAGTGCGGCGGAATCATGTACGCGGTGGGAACATTCACTTCCATTGAGAACGGCTCCACAACGGACGCCCGGAACAATGCCTTCAGCTTCTTGGCGACCGCACCATTCAACGTGACATCCTGGAACCCGAACGTCAACGGCATCGTCAACTCCATCGCGTTCAGCCCAGACTGCTCACAGGCCTACCTGGGCGGCCAGTTCAGCTCGGTGGACGGGACCACGGTGAGCAACATCGCCGAAGTGTCGACGTCGACCGGCGCAGTGAACACCGCCTTCGCGCACAACGCGGGCGGTGAGGTCGAGACGCTGGCGATGAGTCAAGGACATCTGCTCACCGGCGGGTACTTCACCACCATCAACGGTAGTTCGAATAAGTACTTCGTCAGCCTGAACCCGGCCACCGGCATGAATGACGGCTACCTCGAGCTGAACATCTCCGGCACCTACGGCAGCGGCGCTACCATGGTCTACAACCAGCAGATCAGCCACGACGGCACCCGCGATCTGGCCGAAGGCACATTCACCTCGGTCGGCGGAGTGGCCAGGCAGCAGATCTTCATGCTTAGCCTGGGCCGCACCAGCGCCACGGTGACCGGGTGGACCTCGCTGGAGTTCAGCCAGGCCTGCGTTCAAGAGGAGGCGTTCTATGTCCGGGCCGCTTCCTGGTCGCCGGACGACAACACCGTTTTCATCGGCACGACCGGGTACCACCTGGCCAGCACCGGCGCTACAGCGGGCGGCCTCTGTGACGTGGCCGCGGCCTTCCCCGCGACCCAGACGAGCGTGTCAAACTTGTGGGTGAACTACACAGGCTGTGATTCGTTCTACTCCACCGCGGCCAACTCCTCTCTGGCCTACTTCGGCGGCCACGAGCGGTGGGTTGACAACGCCCTCGGCTGCGACGCGGCGAGCCCAGGAGCGATCCCGGCGCAGGGAATGGCCGGGCTGAATCCGGCTACCGGAGCGGTGTATACCAATTCGCAAGGGACCGCGGGCTACTACAGCCGGGCCCGCGGGCTCGGTGCCGACGACATGCTAGTGACCAGCACCGGCCTGTGGATCGCCAGCGACAACTTTGAGGGCTCCAGCCAGTGTGGCGGGATCTCCGGCCACGCCGGCATCTGCTTCCTCCCGTACAGCTAGGTAGGGACGGCAATGTCCGATGGACAGGTTCGCGTGCTGTATGTCGGTGGCATCGGCCGCAGCGGAAGCACGCTCATCGAACGGTTGATTGGGCAGCTGCCCGGCGCGTGTCCCGTCGGTGAGCTCCTCTACCTGTACGAGCGGGGTATCGCGAAGGACGAGCGTTGCGGTTGCGGCCAGCCGTTCCATCAGTGCCCTTTTTGGCAGCAAGTAGGCAAAGCGGCATTCGGCGGCTGGGACCAGGTGGATCCCGACCGCATCGCCGTACTCCGCTCCCAGGTGGACAGGAATCGGTTTATTCCATCACTGGCGAGACGGCGCGTCAGCCATCGGCTCAGTTCGGCCCTGGATGAATACACCACCTATTACGCACGGCTATACGCGGCCATCGCCCAAGTAAGCGGATGTGACGTGGTCGTTGACTCGAGCAAGCACCCGTCGCTAGCGCACTGCCTGCGCTGGCAGGCCGACCTCGACCTCCGGGTCCTGCATCTGATTCGGGACAGCCGCGCGGTCGCCTACTCCTGGAGCAGGCAGGTGCGCCGACCCGACACCGATAGCGAGACCTACATGTGGAGGTACTCACCGACTATGGCGGCCGGGCAATGGATGGTGCAGAACACGGCCTTTCATCTGTTGAGCAGGCTTGGCTGCCCCACTTTGAGGCTCAGGTACGAGGACTTCATCGCCGAACCGGAGGTAGCCATGCGCCGAGTGACCGAATTCGCGGGGTTGGCGGCCCAGGATGGTTACCCATTTCTCGGTGCCGATGGCACGTCGCGTTGGGCCGAACTCGATGGCGCCCATAGCGTCTCGGGCAACCCGATGCGCTTCGCTACCGGCCATGTTCCGATACGCCAGGACGAGCGATGGCGTACCGACATGCCGAAAGCACAACAGCACGCCGTCACCGCGCTTACTTCTCCCATGCTGGCCGGATACGGGTACCTGGGAGCTAAGCCGTGACCGCGTGGCCGTCCGTGGGCGTGGTCGTGCCCACCTATAACAGACCGGGACCGCTACGCACCGCCCTAACCGCGGTGCTGGGTCAGGATTACCCAGGTCGGCTCCGCGCCGTAATCGTTTACGATCGCGCCGAGCCTGACATGGCACTAGCCGACGGAGACCGGGTGATGGTAACAGCCAATGCCAGGACGCCAGGACTGGCCGGCGCCCGCAATACCGGGATCGGAATGCTGAACACCGACCTGATCGCCTTCTGCGATGACGATGACGAATGGCTGCCAGGCAAGCTCCGCCGCCAGGTCGAGGCGTTGCGCGCCCGGCCTACCGCAGAATTCGCGAGCTGCGGCATCATGGTCGACTACGCGGGTGCTCGCCATTCACGGCTCGCCGGCCGAGCCGAGGTGACCCACGCCGACCTGCTCCGTTCGCGCATGGTGATGGTGCACTCATCCACGTACCTGATGTGGCGCGAGGCTCTGACCGAAGGCATCGGGCTGGTGGATGAGACCATCCCGGGCAGTCAGAACGAGGACTGGGATCTCGTCCTGCGGGCTGCGCGCAGGCACCCGATCGTCCACGTGGACGAGCCGCTGGTCCGGGTGGTATGGGGTGCTTCTTCGCATTACACGCGCGAATGGCAGACCAAGGCCGATTCGCTGCACTGGATGCTTCAGCATCATCCCGAAATTGCCGCCTGCCGCCCAGGCGCCGCCAGGGTCTACGCCCAGCTTTCCTTCGCCTATGCCTGCCTGCGCCAGCGAGGCGACGCATACCGCTGGGCCTGGCGTGCCCTGCGCAGCAACTGGCACGAGCGCCGGGTACCGTTCGCCTTGGCCGTCGCGGTGGGTATTGTGCCGGGCGACACCGTACTCCGGCAGCTCAACGGACGCGGGCACGGTATCTGAGGGCATGTCCTACCGCACACGTCTGCTGATCGGAGGCATCGCCATCGTCATCGCGGCTGGCTTGGCCGTCGCCGTTATCAACCCCTTCTCGTCCCCATCGAGTCCGGCCTCTCGTGGGTCCGCCACACCATCCTCGCCTGCGCCCCACGTGACCACCAGCGTTAACCCGGCCGAGGCGCCCACCCCGCCCGCCCAGGGCGCCTACCTAGGGGCCTGGGTCGGGCCGGCCGTCTACACGCAGACCAACGAAATCAACGCGGTCGACGCGCTACAGCAGCAGATCGGCCGCAAGCTCAGTATCGTCCATATCTACCTGACATGGCAGGCACGCTTTCCCAGGCCCAGCGATGAGGCCTTTCTCAACCAGGGCAGCATCCTGCTCATCTCTTGGGCCGGCACCGACACCGCACAAATCAACTCCGGGGCCGACGACAGCTGGATTCGCACCCGGGCTCTTCAGATCAAGGCGCTGGGCAAGCCGGTATTCCTGGAATGGCGATGGGAGATGGATCGCCCTAACCTGAGAGCGCAAATGGGCTCTGGCCGCGACTTCGTGGCGGCATGGGAACACATCAGGGCCATATTCGCCGCGGTGGGGGTACAAAACGCCGCGTGGGTGTGGTGCCCCACGGCGAACGGCTTCATCGACGGCCGGGCGGCAAGCTTCTATCCCGGTGACAACGAAGTGGACTGGATCTGCGCGGACGCCTATCCGCCGCTCGGTGCCTACGAGCCCTTCGCCTCGACGGTTGATCCCTTTCTGAGCTGGGCATCTCATCACCGCAAGCCAGTGATGATCGGCGAATTTGGGGTGCCGGAGAGCTACAGCGCGCAACGGCGCGCTCAATGGCTACAGGCGGCTGACCAGGTGATCCTGGCTGATCACCAGATCAAGGCCCTGGTGTACTTCGACGCCAGCCCCGCCGGGCCAGGGTCCGAGGCGAGTTTTTCCCTGGACGAGGGCAGTGCGGCCCTGGCGGTTTTCCGCTCCATGGCCAGGTCGCCCTACTTCGACCCGGCACACCACTAACACTTCCAGCTATGTCTGACCAAGGCCGCGGCCCGGTGCACATGCGACCAGTCGCCTAGAGTTCTATGGGGGAAATGGATTTGCAGGTCGGGGCAGATAGACAAGAGAACGGTGCCGGGCGCAGCGGCCCGGCCCGTCGGGTGCTGGTGGTGGGACACTATGCCTCCGAACGCAACGGCGGCGAAGGGTCGATCCCGCTCCGGTTGTTCGACAGGCTGCGGGCGCGCGGCGTGCCAACGTGGCTGCTCACTCACTCCAGTGCCCGCGCCGAGCTGACCAGCCTGCTGCCACCGGCCGAGTTGGCGCGAGTCACCTTCTCGCCCGGAGTACCAGGTTTCGGCCCTGTCTTCACCTGGGGAGAGCGGCTTCCGACCGGGCCGCGGACGATTGCCTGGGCGATCACCCAGTTGGAACGCCAGGCCGCGATGGTGCCGGTGGCGCGCCGACTGGTCCGCGACCTTGCCATCGACGTCGTGCATCAGCCCATCAGCGTGTCGCCGATCATACCGTCGCCGTTGACCAGGCTCGGTGCGCCAGTGGTGATGGGCCCCCTGAACGGCGGTATGGCCATGCCGCCTGCGTTCCGTGACCGCGATTCGGCCCTGAACGGGTTCGCCAAGGCGATCAGGCCGACGGTGGCGGCGACGGCGAACCAGCTCGTACGCGGACGTAGGAAAGCCGCGGCCGTACTGGTCGCCAACGATCGGACCCGGTCGCTGCTGCCTAAGTCGGCTCGGCGGCGGGCACTGGACTTCTCCGATATCGGGATAGTGCTTGACTCCTGGGCCTTCACCGGAGAGCAGCAGCCACCGATGGACGAGACTCCCGCCGGTCCGGCCAGGTTCCTGTTCACTGGGCGGCTGGTCGCCCTCAAGGGCGTGGACATCTTGCTCGACGCGTTCGCGCTGGTTCGGCAGCAGATTCCGGCGCGCCTGGAGATCGTCGGGGACGGGCCAGAGCAAGACAAGCTGGTCGAACAAGCCGCCCGGATCGCTGGCGGTACCGACGTCAGCTTTCCCGGCTGGCTGGCGCCGGCCGAGTGCGCCCGGCGGATGCAGGCTTGTGACGTCTTCGTTTCACCGAGTCTGCAGGAGGCCGGCGGTGTCGCGGTCCTGGAAGCGATGGCGTGCGCCCGGCCGGTCATCGTCACCGCCTGGGGCGGTCATCTGTCCACGGTGGACAGCAGCACCGGCATCCTGGTCGGCGTGGCCTCCCGGGACACCCTGGTGCGGGAACTGGCCGACGCGATGATCCGGCTTGCGGGCGATCGGCCGCTCAGGTTCCGGCTCGGCGAGGCCGGCAGGCGCCGGGTGGCAGCCCAGTATGACTGGGATGTGCTCGTGGACCGTCTCCTCGACATCTACGATCAGGTCTCCGCCTCCCCGCAGGGAGGCCCGCTACAGCCGACGGCAGCGCGACTATGACCTATTACGGCTTGGAAACAAGTCAGTACTAAACGTGTTATATGGCACGTATATGCGACCCCGAAAGAATGTAAGTATTCGGAAGTCGCGTGACGGGGGTCTGTGACGTCTACGGTGCCGTGGGCCGTTGGCTGCGACACGCTGGCGCGTGGTGCGTGATTTGCGTCTGCTGAGGGTGTTTGCTGTG
>JALYVS010000016.1:0-21490 GCA_030853115.1 Actinomycetota bacterium | reverse complement strand
ACTTCCGAATACTTACGAAAGAATTCCGTAATATCTCAGATTCTTCCGTTTCACCTCCCCTGGCCTGTCAGTTTTATTACTGTCCTGACTATTACGCCACCGCTGACCGCCGGACAGGTGGCCGAGGAGAGGAGCCCGCGTGGAGCGCACGCACCACGGTCGGCCCAGCACGACGCTGATTCAGCCGACGTCCGCTGGGAAGGAGCGACGCTCCCTCCGTCGCGGTCGGCGCATGGCCGCCAAGGCGCGGATCGCCCTGATTACCGGAACCGCCCTGCTGACCGCCGCCGGCGCGCTGGCCGGGGTACTTTTCGCCACCGGGAACGTCCCTACCCTGCATGCCCGGTCCGCGTCGTCGACCGCGTCGGTGCCGCTGCTCGGCGCCTCGGTGAGCTCCACTGACCTAGCCGCGACCACAGCGCAGTTCGGCCCCCTACCGATCGTGCGGGTCTACTACCCAGGCCTGCCGGCCTCGAATGCGTGGGTCGGCGGCGCGGCCGGCGCAAACCACTCCGCGGTCATCGTCAGCTTCAAGGCGCTGCCGACGGACATCCTGTCCGGCGCCGACGACGCAGCACTGACGCATTTCTTCGACACCGCGCCAACCGGCCACCCGATCTACTACTCCTACTATCACGAGCCCGAGGACAATATTACGGCTGGGCAGTTCACCCTGGCCGACTTTAAGGCGGCGTGGGCTCGGGTGGTTAAGCTCGCGAACGCGGCCCACAATCCCGATCTGCACTCCACCCTGATCCTGATGAACTGGGACCTGATGAAGGCGTCCGGCCGGGACTGGAAGTCCTACCTGCCCGGTGGCGGCATTATCAGCACGCTCGGCTGGGATGCCTATCCATTTGGCAGCCCGGCCAACTTCATGGGCCTGTGCATCACGGCGTCCGAGAGCGTCGGGCTGCCCTACGGATTCCCCGAATTCGGCCTGCCCACGCCGGTTAACCGGCCCGCCTGGATCACCGCGGCCGGCAACTACCTGCTGACCAGCGGAGCCCTGTTCGCCTCGTACTTCAACGGCTCCGCGCAGGACACGGTCGACCAGTTGACCGATCAGGCCTCCCAGAACGCATGGAAAGGCTTTGTGGCGAAGTCCTTCACGGCGAACAAGGGCACCGACCCAGCGCCATCATCGCCCGCGCCGACGGCCACCACGACGCCAAGCAGCCCAGCTCCTACGGCGTCGGCTATTGCGTCCCAGTCTCCGTCCCCGATCAGCTCGGCTCCGGCCGGCGCTGCTCCGCCGGCCGGCGGCTGGGTGACCGGGCTGACCCTGAGCCCGGCGCAGTTCGCTGGCGGCGGGGACAACCACACGGTGATCACTTTCCGAATCGGACAGAGCGCAGACGTCACCGTCCTAGTCCTGCGGCCGGACGGGACCGTGGTCCGGCAGATGGATAAGCCGGCCCACGCGGCGGGCCAGCTCACGATGCCCTACTACGGGTACACCGATAGCGGGGTCCGGCTGCCGGCCGGCACCTATGAGGTCTTGATCGTGGCCAGCAACGGGAACGGCAGCGCCACCGAGGGGGCGCCGCTGACGATCAGCGCGTCATAGGCAGATCGCTTAATGTTGACGTCAATGCAGGCTCCTCCGGCTGGCCGTCACGGCCGGACCTGTGATCAGCCGCACCGCGGCAATGGACGGCGCGAGCAGAATCGCGCCGTAGAACAGCCCACAAAGGATGTCGGTGACCCAGTGCTTACTAAGATATTCCCGGCTGTACGCCTCGTTGAATGAGAGGGCAGTCACCGTGCCGATGGCCAGTGCCTTTCCTTGGGGACTGCCACTGAACTCCCGCCATAGCATGTAGGCAATCAAGCCATAGTAATAAACCACGCGATCGACACCACCGCTGGGATAAGTGCCGCCCGGGCTGCTCGGAGGGCCAAGTCGACCGAATCTGCGCCTGAGCCCCCCCCTGGCGTATTTTTCCACCGCGGCCGCAGAGCCTAGCGCGGCGGCCGGCACCCATTTGTGTCGCGGCCACGCCACCGCCAGAGCGGCGGCGGCAGTACCGACCGCGCCCATGCTCGTTTGGCTGTTGCCGATCTTGGTGAGCTTCTCCATGGCCGCGTTCCACCACGCCACCTGATGATCGACGGTCCAGTCGTGGATGGGCTCGTCGATCGCCGGGCCCTTGTTCATGACGACCGGGCCAAGTAGTTCCATCACCTTGTACGCCAGAACTCCGCCAGCAGCGGTTATCACGCAGAGTCCGACGAGATCAGGCACCCAGTCCGGCAGGTCAGCCGAACGGAGAATTCGTGAGCACGCTCCTGCGTCGCGCCGTGACCCGACGCTGGCCGAGGTGGCCGGGATGGCGCCGCTGATCAGGCGCGGGACGGCGCCGGCGAGCTTAGGGAACTGCCGGGGGTCGGCGTTCCGGGTGCGGCTCATCTGTCTACCGCCCTCACGCGAAGCCCGGCGCATGGCGTATACCGTGGCGGCCGCAATGGCGGCCTCACCCGCAGGCCAGAGGCCAGCGAGAAGATAATGATGTATTCCTGTCTTCCGATTCTTCAAAACGTACCCCCATAACGTGAAGTGATCACCAGACTGTACACCCGACCAGGCTGCCTATAGTCGATCACATAATCCCCATATCTTTCCGCAACCTCTTACTACTTAAGGCCGAAGAATTTCGATGCTCGAATTGTGTCGGCTCGCCAGGGAATTGCTCGATGGTCAGCTTGGATACTCCGCCCCCGGCTGGGCATCGCAGCGGATTGGGCGACCCAGGTCAGACCGCTGGCAGGCGCCATTGCTGGGTGGTTTGGTCCGTGCAAGAGGCGATAGAAAGGCTGGAGCCGTTTTGCGGCGACGAGATGTTGAGGCACAGGTTGCCCGCACCGGTATTCTGCAGCTCGAAATTACTGGTCGCGGCCCAGATCTGGGTGGCGGCGGAACTGCAGGGGTTCAGCACCACCTGGGTGCCGCTGCCGGTGGCACCGCCCGCGGTGTCCAGGCACTGCCCGTTAATCATGATGCTGCCGTTGGACTGGACCGTCGCCTCCATGCCCGAGCTGCCGTAGCAAGACGACATTTCGGTAGGGGCACCCACGGCGTGGCTATTGTTCAGGTCGGTGACGCAGGCTGGCTGGGTGTCTGACTGGTCGTCCGGGGAAAAGATAAACCCGGTCGGGGCCAGCGACGGCGGCGGCGGCGCCGATGGCAGCGGCCAGGCCTGGCTGGCTGCGCCGGAGCAGGCGGCGATGTCCAGGACCGTGCCGCTGGTGGTGCTCGATCCGGGGTCGTCCAGGCACAGGCCGGATGCCTTGTTCACTAGCGTGTTGCCGCTGCCCTGGGTCCAGACCTGGGTGGCGGAGGCGCCGCAGCTGTTCACGTCGGTCTTGGTGCCGCTGGCCGTCGCCTGACCGGCAGTGTCCAGGCACAGGCCGTTGATCGTGATGTTGCCGTTAGCCTGCACGGTCCAGTTCTGCTCGGCGGCGTTTGTGCAGGTGGCGAACTCAACGGAGCTGCCCGCCACGCTGGAGTTGCCCGTGTCGTCCACGCACATGGCGGCAATCCCAGCTCCGCCGATGCCCTCGTTGTGCCCGCCCAGGTTGCCCTGGCTGAAGATCCCGGACGGGATAGACCCGAACGTGGGCGACGCGGGCGCGGTCGAGACGAGCGGGAGCAACATGTTGAAACCATGCTCTACACCGGCGTTGATGGTCACGTCATTGCCCACCAGCAGGCCGCCGTTGGAACCCGCGTAGTCCCCGGCCGGGAATGTGGTCAGCGAGGCCGTGCCGTTACCCCGCTGGGTAAGCGGATGCCACCACGGGATGGTCAGGCCGGTATTTGAGTCCACCGCGGCCAGCCCCATATTCAGGACCGCGTTCGGGGCGCAGACCACGTTGTTACCGCATTCGTTGTTCGTCCACCGGTTGTGCCCGCCCAGGTACACCACTGATCCGGCCACCTGAACCGAGTAGAACGAGTCACCACCCGAGTAGTTGATCCAGGCCGGCGTGACGTTGGTCCCGATCGGCACGGTGTTGAACCGGGCGATCGCGTCGCAGACGCTAGCCGAAGTGGCGGGCGAGGATTCATAGCCGGTGGTGTCGAGCACGAAGAAGGAGCCGTCCGGGGAGAGATCGATGCCGCGGACATCGTCGTGCTCGGCGGAGCAGTTATTGGCCAGGATCGGCGCCGCCCAGTTCGCCAGGGTGGCGGGTGACCCCAGGCCGCCGCCGGTATTGATCAATGCCACCCGCGGCCGGGACTGGCCGGCCTGACCAGGGCTCGTCACATCGAGGAACGTGCCGGCGATGGCCAGCTCCCCACCGCTGGCGGTCAGGGACGACGCCGTCACCTTCAAGGCCTGCCCGGAGACCGCAGGGGTGCTGATCGACAGGCTGAACGAGGTATCGACCGCGCCGGTGGTCGCGTTCAGCCGGGCGACTCCGTCCTCACTTGTGCTGTCGACGCTGGTGAACTGGCCGCCAACGTACAACGCGTTCCCGTTCAGCGCCAGTGACTGGACGACGTTGCTGACGCTGCCCTTGAACGCGGTGACCACCGTGCCGTCGGTAGCCGCAGTACCCGGGGTCACGTTGAGCTGCACTACGCCCTTATGGCTTGTTCCGTTCACGGTGGTAAATGCGCCGCCTACGTACACCGTGTTGTTCGGGCCGGCGGTCACGCTGTAGACCGGGCCCTTGTCCAGCTTCGGCGCAAAGTTCGGGTCGATGGTGCCGGTGCCCAGCTGGTAGGCGAAGATATCGTCGCGGGTGACCGTCGTGCCGGCCGCACAGTAACCGGTAGAGCTGGGCCCGGGCCGGCATACCTGGGTGAACGCGCCTGCCACGATGACTTCGCCGTTCACGATCGCCGTGCTCAAGACGCCGGTATCCGCACAGCCCCCCGAGCCGAACCATGTGACGCACACCGACTGGGTGGTAGTCCCCGCCGACACATTCGGCGTCCAGGACACCGGCGTCGCCGAGACCACCCCCGGCAGGGGCACGGCCGCCCGGGCCGGAACGATGCCGAACAGGACAAGGGCTGCACTCAGGACTGAGGCCAGCATCGCCCCGCGGGTCAATCGGCACATGGCTTTCCTCGGATCTGTGAAGCTGCCACCGGAAAGAAGGATGTTATGTAGTAGACGCGCCGTCTGGCTATGCGGTTGACCAGGTAGCCGGACGGACCCCGCCAAAGCACCCCCGCCCCACGCTGGGGGCGCGTGAACCTCGTGGAGCGGCCGGAACCGGTGCGCACCGGGCAGCACTTCCCACCCTCACCCAGACGGTAAACCGACACTATAAACCAAACCGGATATCAGTTGAATCAACCCCCACACCCCCGGGGATCCTGGACGATGAGGCAAAAATTCGGTTAAATCGCTCTGATGGTGACAAAACGTGAGCGAATCCGGTTATGATGGCCGGTAACCGAAGTAGTGGGGACTGCCAGGTTAACGCTGTCGCACTGTGGGGGGCCACGGCTGAGCCAGTGCCTGCCTGGAGGCCAGATTCAGCCAAACAGAGGGGCTGCGCCGCATGAGCTATAAGTCTGTGCCTGAAGACTTGGCATTGACCGATTACACGGATGTGCTCAAGCGTCGCTGGTGGCTCATCGTGCTGGTTGCGATCATCGGAGCGCTCGGAAGTCTCGGCTACTACAAAGTCGCGCACAAAACTTACACCGCTACGGCGTCGGTGTTCGTCACCGGGAACAGCGGGAATGCCAACCAGGTGTCTAACGGTCGTACCTCGGGCACGGTGAATCTCGACACCGAAGCACAGGTCGTGCAGTCGGTGGTGGTCGCGCAGGCTGCCGCCAAGCTGATGCACAGCCCGACGAGCTTGCCGCAGATCCTCAGCCGGGTAAAAGTAACGGTACCGGCGAATTCCCAGGTGCTGTCGATCAGCTGCCAGTCCGGGAAGCCCGCCACCGCAGCGACCTGCGCGGAGTCCTTCGCGGAAGCCTATCTGAACTACAGCAGCGCGACCGCGACCGCCTCGACTAACTCACAGCTCAAGGCCATCCAATCCAAGATCAGCGCGCTGGAGTCGACTTCTTCCAAGCTGATCATCGAAATCGCTAACCTGCCGAGTAACTCATCGCAGCGAGCGGCCGGCCAGGAGCAGCTTAATTCGGACAATAGCCAGCTGAGCTCGCTGAACAACCAGGTGGCCCAGCTAACCGCCGCCCTTGCCGATCCCTCGGCCGGATCGATCATCAGCAACGCTGCGCCACCGCAGACCGCCACCAGCCCGAGGCTCCTGCTTGTCGGTCCGAGCGGGTTGTTGGTCGGCCTGCTCCTTGGCCTGGTTTTGGCCTTTATCGTAAATCGCAGGGACCGGCGCATCCGCGGCCCTCGGGATGTCGACCAGCTCGATGTGCCAGTGCTGATGAGCCTGCCGCTGAAGCGGTCCGCACTTGAGCTCGCGATCGCGGCTCCTCGTTCGGTGATCGGCCGGGAGTTCTCTGAATTGGCCTACGGAGTAGCCCGCTCACTGGGCAGCGGCAACCACATGGTCATCGTGACCGGCGCGTCCGGCGGAGAGGGAGCCGCCCTGGTGGCGGTCAATCTCGCCGCTGCCCTGAGCCGGAGCCAGCCTGACGCCGTGCTGGTCTGCGCCAACCTGGAAGGATCGGCCATTCCGGGGATGGTCGGCCTGTCGTCCCAGCCCGGCCTCACCGAAGTTCTCGCCAATGAGGTGCAGTCCGCCGATGCCATTCAGTATCCAGCCGCGGCGCCCCGGCTGCAGGTGATTACGCCGGGTGCGGCCGCCAGCCCGGATGCCGACGACCTTCAGCAAGACGCTGTGGACCGGCTGCTGACCGGCCTGGCCAGGAAGGCGCGATGGGTAATCGTCGAAGCGCCCCCGGTCCACTCGGGTCCCGACATCTACGCCCTAGCGCATACCGCCGACGCGGTTATCCTCGTGGCCGAGCTCCCCAAGGTGCGCAGGGACCGTCTGGCTGAGAGCGTTCAGCAGCTGGACAAGATGGGCACGGCCGTTCTCGGCGTCGTCCTCCTGCCATCACCCAAGGCGCCCGCTAAGGCCGCCGCCCCGGCCGTGAACACGGGTAACAGCGTGAAGCGGGGTCGCCCGTCAGCTGCGACGCCTGATGCCGGCCTTAATCACGCGAACGGCGAAAACGCGGAGTATGGCCGACAGGCCACTGGACCGGTCTCGAGTGAAAGAAATGACGATGAGGCGACCCTCATTTTCCGCTGGCACGAGCAGGGAGAGACGCCAAGTTCCCCTCGGGAACTAAACCGATGAGCAAGGAGCGCCCCTTTGTGCGGTGCGCGGTCGCCGCTTCGTCGTACGCATTTATCGCAGCAGCGGCCGGCTGCTCCGCAGGAACTGGCAGTAACCCCCCGGCGCCGGCCACCGCATCCGTGGTGGCGTCGCCGAGCGGCCAGACAGCTTCTGCTCCCACCACGGAGCCGACTCACTCCGCTGGGCCAATGGCTCCCCTGACCGGGCTTTTCGCGGCTGCGGCGACCACGCAACAGCCGGCCGTCGCTGTCGCTGTGGCCGACTCAGATCCGGTTGGTCTTGGCTCGGCCGACTTGGTCTTCGAGGAAAGAACCTCCCCGGTCAGGTATCTGGCCGTCTTCCAGTCACAGCAGGTGAGCAAGGTCGGCCCGGTTACCAGCATCTTGCCGACGGACGGCCAGGCTTTGTCGGTCATACATCCGTTGACCACTTACAACGGCGGCACCAGCGGGTTTATCTCGGTCCTGGACGCCACCAAGATCATCGACGATGGCTATCAAACTCATTCATCGCTGTACTCGGCCGCCCAGGGCGGCCTTACTGTCTCGACGGCGGCGGTAGCGGCCACCGGCCGGTCCGACGGGCCGCCGCCGCCGCTGTTTTCCTACGGTGCACTAGGCACGTCATTGGCCTCAGCGCAGGAGACGCACCCGGGCTCGGTACGGGTGGACATCCCGGGACAGGCGCCCGAGCGGTGGAGCTTCGATGCCCGTACCGATCGGTGGGTGGAGACGGCCGACGGTCTGCGGGTAAGCGTAGCCAATCTGGTCGTGCAGATCGTCTCATTCAAGACCGTCTATCTCAGCCACAGATACGGGGAGACGGCCCAGAGTGCCCGGTTCATCGGCACCGGCCAGGTCACGGTCTTCTCCGGGAAGACGCCCGGCGGGAGCATGGGCAGCGCGGCCGCGGGCACGTGGTTCAAGCCCAGCCTTTCGACCGTTACCAATTACTTTGACGCGGCCCACGTGCCGATGAATTTCGAGCCCGGACCGACCTGGGTCGTGCTGGCGCCCGCAGGCACGCAGGCCAGCCAGGCCGGGACCGGTAGTGCATGACGACCACCGCTCCGCGAACCATTACGATCCCCGCGGTCAGGCCGGTCCGCCCGGTGTCGACCCGCGGTCGACACCGGGTCACCCGCAGGCAGTGGCTGGCCCGCCACCCGGCCTGGCCGCTGACCGCCCTGCTGGCCGCTTATCCGCTCTGGTGGGCTCTGGGTATCGCGGACCTCATGCCCGTCTTCCTGGCCATCCCGATGGCGATGCGGCTTTACGCGTGGCATGTTCATGGTCGCCGCGTGCGGGTGCCGCCGGGATTTGCTCTTTGGCTGCTTTTCCTCGTGGTCATGCTGGCCGGTATCGCCACTCTCAAGCTGACCGCCCCCGGCACGACCGCGACCGCGCTGTCTAGCCGCCTGATCTCCTACACTGACCGGTCCGCCAGCTATATAGCCGTGGCCGTGCTGTTGTTGTTCGCCGGGAATCTAACCGAGCAGGAATGCTCTCGCCGCCGCCTGGCATGCCTGCTGGGACTGGTTGGAATCTATGCGGTCGTGGGCGGCCTCGGCGGAGTGATTGACCCGAGCTTGCAGCTCACATCGCCGCTGGCGTATGTGCTCCCGCACAGCGTAACGCAGAACACCCTTGTCCAGTCCTGGATGCACCCGGGGTTCTCTCAGACGCAGAGCGTGCTCGGTTCGGCCACCGGACGCCCGAAGGCGCCATTTGACTACACCAATACCTGGGGGAACTGCGTCACCATCTTGCTGCCCTGGCTGCTCGTGGCATGGTGGAAGACACGCCGCAAACGCTGGATGGCGTTGTCCATCATAGCCATTTCCCTCGTGCCGGTTCTTTATTCGCTGAACCGCGGCGTCTGGATCGGCCTGGCGTTTACGCTTGCCTATCTCGCGGTCCGCCTCGCCATCAAGGGGAAGGGCGCCCTGCTCGGCGCGGTAATCGTTGGATCGGCGGTGATGGGCCTGCTGGTCGTGGCCACTCCGCTGCATAACATCGTTACTGAGCGCCTGCAACATCAGCAGAGCAACTCGATCCGCTCCACTCTGGACGAGCTCTCGATCCAGGACGCACTGGCCTCGCCGTTGATCGGGTATGGGGACACGCGGCATATGCAGGGCAGTCCGCAGTCCATAGCCGTGGGGCCTTCACCTGGGTGCATACTGTGCGGCCAGCTCACAATCGGTAGCACGGGCCAGTTCTGGCTCTTGCTGGTAGCCGACGGGCTCGTGGGAACGGTGCTTTATCTCGGCTTCTTCGTCTATGGCATATGCCGTTTCCGGCGAGATACCACCCCGTACGGAATGGCAGGCGTCCTCGTCCTGCTGCTGGGTTTTGTCTACATGTTCGCCTACGTCGCTGTCGTGGTGCCGCTGACTTTCACGATGCTGGCCTACGCACTGCTGTGGCGCAACGACCAGTGGATGCGCAGCGGTACGGCTGAAGCGAACGCGGTGGAGTCCCCCAGCCAGGCGGTGCGCCCGTCCATGGCTCAAACGGCCGTTCGCGCGGGGGCACCCTTCCACACGACGTACGCTGCCGTACTGGCCCCGGTGGAGGCGGCGCCGAGCCGGCCGGCCGATGGGCGGTTGGCGGAGGTGGCCCGAGGCGGCCTGTTCAACCTAGCTGGCGCCGGTGTGGCGGGGCTCAGCACAGTCGCGGTCACGCTGGTCGTCACCAGGAGCTTCAGCCAGGCCGCGGCTGGCGCGTTCTTTACCGCTACGTCGCTGTTCCTGATTATCCAGGCCATCGGCAGCCTGGGTGCCGCGACAGGAACGGTCTACTTCATCGCCCGGCTCCGATCCATCGGGCAGGGTCACCGCGTTCCCGAGGTGCTCCGTTCCGCGATCCGCCCGGTGGCCATCGTCTCTATTACCGCGGCCGTAGCCCTGGCCCTGGCCGCATCGCCATTGGCGCGCATCCTGGTTCATGGTCAGTTCGGTCATGCGGGCGCACGTCCCTCGGAGGTAGCGTCGGCCCTGCGGGCGCTGGCGATCGCGCTGCCGTTCGCCGCGATGCTCGATACACTCCTCGGCGCGACCCGCGGCTTCCGTGCCATGGGCCCAACGAACGCCGTCGACCGGATCGGGCGTTCTCTGGTGCAGTGGGTGGGAATCGCGGTGGTCGCGGCGGCAGGAAACGCCGCTTGGCTCGCGCCCCTGTGGGCTCTGCCGTACGTGCCCGCCGTGTACGTCGCGTGGTTGTGGCTGCGCCACATCCAACGGCGATCAGAAGCCGACGCCGTGCCCGTCATGCCTAGCCCGTCCGTCGTCAACTGGCGCGATCGGGCGAGCCGGGGACATCGCGAGGAGCCGCTGCGCTTTTGGCGTTTCACTGGGCCGCGGGGCCTAGCCGCCTTGGCGCAAAGCACCATTCAGCGTGTCGATATCGTGCTAGTGGCCATCATGCGCGGCCCCGCCGAGGCGGCGGTCTATACCGCTGCGACACGGTTCCTGGTGATCGGCCAGTTTGGCAACCAGGCCATCAGCATGGCCTCCCAGCCCAGGTTCACCGAGATATTCGCTCGGGGAGACATACGGGGCGCAAACCGCGTCTACCAGGTGACGACGGCGTGGCTGGTCCTGCTGACCTGGCCGATGTACCTACTGGCGGTGTCGTTCGGGCCGCAGATCCTCACCGTGTTCGGCCACTCATACCGGACGGGCGCCGACGTGATGATCATACTCGGGCTGGCGATGCTTTTGCTGACCGGTTGCGGGCAGGTGGACATGGTGCTGGTGACCACGGGACGCAGCAGTTGGAGCCTGGCCAACGGGCTGCTCGCGGTCACAGTCAATGTCGGACTGGACGTGCTGCTGATTCCCCGCTACGGCATCACGGGTGCGGCGATCGGTTGGGCCGCGGCGATCGTTGTCGCCAACCTCATGCCGCTCGCCCAGCTGGCGGCGACCGTGCGGCTGCAGCCGTTCGGGCGGGGCACCGTGATCGCCATGGCGTTGTCTACTCTGTCCTTCTACGTCCTGCCGCTGGCCGCGCGCGAACTGGTCGGCCGCGGCGCCATTCCCTCGCTGGCCGCGATCGCCTGTGGCTGCGTCCTGATGGCCGCGGGCGTGTGGCATTTCCGCGCTGATCTCCATCTGGCGGCCATGCCGGGTGCCGCTCAAATTACGGCGGCGGCACGTCGACGACTGGTCAGGACCTGAATATAAATTAAGTATCGAACTAATTGATTGAACTTTACCGGATGTGGGACGAAAAGGGACCAAGGGTATCCGGCGGGAGGGGAGCATGTATGACACAAATGTTGGTTGTCGTGTTGTGGCCGTTTGGCCTGGGCGCAATCCTGGTCGCGACAGCGCTGCTGGCTCGACGGTCCAGTGATCCCGCACCTGCGGCCACCGCCCGGATGAATGGTCACGGTGGCAGCGACCCGCTTGTCGGCCCGCGGTCGGCACGATCGTCGATCATCGGGCTGCTGCTCATCTTGGCCGTCGGCGTCGGCGTCGTCTTCGCTTTGAGTGTGCTGCTCGGCGTGCTGGCCACGCACGCCGGCCCGAGTATCGACAAACCGATCTACAGCTGGACGATCCACCACCGGGTCGGCTTCTGGGTGTGGGTCATGGACCGCGTGACCAAGGTAGGAAATACCTGGACCACGTGGGGCGCGGCCGTAGCCGCGGCGATCTGCCTGGCGGCCTTCTACCGCCGCAGCAAGTGGCTTCCCCCGGTGGCGCTCGGCGCGGCCATCGTCCTCGATCACTACCTGGTGCTCGCGCTGCGGCACACGTTCAAGCGGCCTGGTCCTCCGGACAGCGTGAACGGTGTGTTCCCGTCCGGCGGCTGCGATCGCATCTTTGTTGTTTATGGACTCATCGCCTATCTCATCTGGCGGGAGCTGAGCGGGAACAAGCGGATGGCAATCTGGGCGTCCGGTGTAGTGGCCTCGCTGGGCTTCAGCGAGGCGTACAGCCGTGGTTACCTGACCCTGCACTGGTTCACCGATATCGTTAGCGGGATCACCTA
This sequence comes from Actinomycetota bacterium, assembly GCA_030853115.1. Lineage (GTDB taxonomy): Bacteria > Actinomycetota > Actinomycetes > Streptosporangiales > Streptosporangiaceae > Palsa-504. Next base: position 9,227 of record JALYVS010000016.1, on the reverse strand, counting down.
TGGCGTCCTCCTCCTGGTCGTGTTTATCGCCACCATCCGTCTGGTTGAAGGTCCGGCGCGCCGACCCGAGGCTGAGCGACCAGACCGTCCCCAGGTGCTATCCGGCCAGCGCGTTCCGACCCCGCAATGACCAGGGCAATTCCGGACGGCCGAGCCACCCCGCCTGAGGGCGGCCGGTCCAGCCTGAATGACGTGACCGCCGTCCTCTGGCCGCCTCCGGCGGTTGCGTGGCTGGCCCGTGGGCGGCCGGCGGCGCCGGACGAACGGGACTTCATCATGCTGCCGTCGGCGCGCCGGCCGCGGCTGCTCGTCCCGTCTTCCCGGCAGGCGAGCGCCGCCGCGGTCCGTCGTTACGGTGAGCCCGGGTCGTTCAAAGCCTGGGCGGGCGGCCGGATGCTCGCGCTGGCCCTATCCGGGGGAGCGGGCGCGGTTGGCCTCGGCGGACGACTGCGAGTTCGCGTTTCGCCGGGCATCGATACGGTCGAGGCGTACCTGAGTTCCGTGCTGGATCGTGAGGTACTGATCAGCACCCATCTGGGCGCGGCCCGGGCCAACCGCAAGCCAGTGCTCCAGTTGCTCACTGCGCGCGGCGAGCCGGCCGGATTCGCCAAGATCAGCGTCAATCCGCTGACCCGGGACCTTATCCAGTCCGAGCGCACCGCCCTCGACGCACTCGCGGCTGAGGACCTTTCCAGCCTGGTCATCCCGCGAGTACTGCACCACGGGCAATGGCGGGGGCGTGAAGTGCTCGTCATGACCGCCCTGCCCGTGTGGCGGCGGCGCAAGCCGTTGCGTCCGGGACAACTCGCTGCGGCGATGACCGAACTCGCCGAGGTGGGTGGCCGCAGCCGCGGCCCGCTGACCGGAAGCCGCTACCTGAGCACGCTGCGGCTCCGCCTGGAAGGAGCTCCAGCCGGTCCGGACCGGTCGGCGCTCGAGGTCGCGCTCGACGCGCTGGCCACCGCGGCCGACCACACGCCGCTCACCTTCGGATCCTGGCACGGAGACTGGACCACCTGGAATATGGCCTGCACCGCCGGGGGACTCCTGGTGTGGGATTGGGAGCGATTTAGCCGGCCTGTTCCGCTCGGATTCGATGCTCTGCATTACCGGCTCCAGTCAGCCGTGGTCCGTCGGCGCCAGCCGCCCCCGGCCGCTGCGGCCGAATGCGTGCGGACCGCCCCGCCGGCGGTGATGCCGTTTGGCGTACCAGCCACCGAGGCGCGGCTGGTCGCCATTCTCTACCTGATAGAGCTGTCCGCTCGTTACCTGGCCGACCGCCAGGCCGAGGCGGGCGCGCGATTTGGGCAGCCAGCCACCTGGCTGATTCCCGCGATTAAGGAAGCGGTGAGTGATCTATGACCGAAGCCAGTACCGCCGTGCGACTCGCGCGGTTCAGGGACGATTCCCCGCCTGCGGCCAAGCGCGCCGCCCGCCGCCTGTCGGTGACCACGGGTCGGCTTACGCACCAGGCCCGCATGCTGCCGGGCTTTCTCATCATGGGAGCTCAGCGGGGCGGCACCACCTCGATGTTCCGGGCGCTCAGCCAGCATCCCGCGGTGATGAAGGCGGTGCTGCACAAGGGGGTGCACTACTTCGACACCGGTTACGACAACGGTCCGGCTTGGTACCAGGGCCACTTCCCGTTGCGCGTGCGGGCCGCACGGGTCCAGCGAGCCACCGGGGAGGTCCCGCTGGCCTTCGAAGCGAGCCCGTACTACATGTTCCACCCGCTTGCGGCCCAGCGGATCAGCCGTGATCTTCCGGGCGTCAAGCTGCTGGTACTGGTACGTGATCCGGTCGAGCGGGCTTACTCGGCCCACGCCCATGAACTGGCTAGAGGATTCGAGACCGAGCCGTTCGAGCGGGCGGTGGAGCTGGAGGACAAGCGGCTGGCCGGCGAGGCAGACCGGATCATCAGCCAGCCCGGTTACCTCAGCCGCAGTCATCAGCATCAGGCCTACGTAACCCGCGGCCACTACGACGACCAGCTGGAACGGCTGCAGGAGCTGTTCGGCCGCGACCGGTTGCACGTGGTTGACAGCGGCCGGTTCTTCTCCGATCCCGAACCCGTCTACGACGAGGTGATCGATTTCCTCGGCCTGCGCCAGCGCAGCTATCCGGTGTTCGAACGGCACAACGCCCGTCCGCGCTCTCCTATGCCGGAGACGCTACGCGCTCAATTGACCGAGCACTTCCAGCCACATGACGAACGTCTGGCCCGCTGGCTCGGCAGGGCGCCGAGCTGGCGCCTGTAGCCGAAGCTTATAAAGGTAGGCACTGATGACCAGTCCGCATTGCCCAGACTGCAATTGCTAACCCAGCCGATTACCCGCTTTTACCTGGAATGCTCGAGAAGCGCATCCGGGAATACGCTCGACTCGATGCGGATGAGAATCGAGCAACAGGGCGACTTCGACGAGGCGGTTGTCGGTGACCTACGCGAGGTGTTCCTCCCGCCTGAGTCCTTCGACATGGTCTACTGCTCATTCTGCTCAAGCACGTGGCCGGAGCCGAAAAGGTACTTGACCGGCTGCTCGCAGCCTTGAAGCCCGCATCCAGCGCAGGAAGCTCGCGGTTACACCGGGACACGGACCGTTTCCTCCGGTTTATGACCCGGTGATCTTCTGGAAGGGCATGACCGCCTTTGTCACCCGAAAGTGTAAGGATCACGACGCCTATGCCTCCAATTTCATCTCGACCATTTCAGGGGCCTTGCACCAGTTGCCGACCGCAGACTGCGGTGGGTGGCCCAGGCCTCACGTGGCCGGCTGACGGCAAACCACAACAATCTCGTGCTCGTGATCCGCAAGCCTCTTCCTGCCGCCGCGTCGGGCTGAGGGCTCAGGTGCGGCGGCTCAGCCATGACCTGCTTTGGCCAGCTCGCCAAGATAGACACGATTTTGTAAAAGATCCCGTCTAGCATCATCAATACATGTAACACTACTTTAACTTATATCTGGCTGCTTGTGTGCCGGTATGGCGGACACGAAAATCAGCAGCACCGGGTGGGGAAGCCGCGGTCCGCCGCGGCTATGGGAGGGTATAGATGGTGATTCGTCATATTCGTCGTAATTTTCTGCGGTTCCCCGCAGCGTTGGCGCTCGTCTGCGCCGTTCTCACGGTCGTCGGCCTGGCGGGGGCACCGCAGGCCAAGGCGGGGCTGTCCGTGCAGCAGAACCAAGTAGTTAGCTCGGTACCGGCGGCCTATACGCCGAATCTTGACGGCGGCGTCGCCTTCGCTATCGCTCAGGTCGGATCATGGATCGTGGCGGGCGGCACGTTTACCAGCGCCACCCCGCACGGGTCGTCCACCGCGGTGCCAGACAACGGCCTAGTGGCCTTCGACCAGAGCACCGGCGCGCTGGATACCGGCTTCGCGCCGACTCTCGACGGTCCGGTCGCCTCGGTCCTCCCCGGGCCAACGGCTGGCACGGTGTACGTAGGCGGCCAGTTCAACACGGTCAACGGGGTGAAATCCAAAGGCGTCACCTTGCTTAACCTCAGCAACGGGTCCATCGTCTCCGGTTTCCAGCCTCCGGTGTTGAACGGGATCGTCGAGTCGATGCGGCTGGCCGGCGGACGGCTGTACCTCGCCGGGACGTTCACCCTTACCGGCGCGGTCACCCACGACGGGCTGGCCACGCTGAATCCCACCACCGGAGCGCTCGACCCGTACATGAATATCCAGCTGACGGGGCACCACAACTACAACGGTTCCGGCGCGGACGGCGCGGTCGGCGGGCGGGCGATGGACATTAGCCCGGATGGCACGCGCGCCATCGTCATCGGTGACTTCAAAGACGCCAACGGCGCCCTGCATGACCAGATCGTCATGATCGACCTGGGCGGCTCTACTGCCGTTATCGACCCGAACTGGAACACCGGCGCGTTCAATGCCCCGTGCGCCTCAGGTGCCTTCGACACCTACGTGGAGGACGTGGACTTCTCCCCTGACGGCTCGTACTTCGCGATCGCCGCCACCGGCGGTGGCGGCATCAGCAATAACGCTGACGGCACCCGGTCGCTGTGCGATTCGGTATCTCGCTGGAACACCACCGACACCGGGACGGACGTTCAACCGACCTGGGTCGACTGGACCGGTAACGACAGCTTCTGGTCGGTGGCCGTGACCGGCACGGCTATTTACCTCGGCGGTCACCAGCGTTGGCTGAACAACCCGAACGGCTCTGACTCTCCCGCCGCAGGTGCCATCCCGCGGCCCGGGCTGGCGGCGGTGGACCCGGCCAGCGGCATGCCGCTGGCCTGGGACCCGGGCCGTAACCCGCGGGGCGCTGGTGCTTACGCACTGCTTGCCACCCCGCTGGGTCTGTACGTCGGCAGCGATACCAATTACATCGGCAACTTCCGGTACAAGCACGATGAGATCGCCTACTTCCCGCTGGCAGGCGGCTACACGCCGGCCTCGACGGCGACGGCGGCCCTGCCTGCGAACGTCTACGAGGCCGGCGAGCTGCCCACCTCCAATAACACCAACGTGCTATATCGGGTGGACGCTGGCGGCCCGGCGATCTCCGCGATCGACAACGGCCCGGACTGGATGGCCGACCAGTCCAGCTCCGACCCTGGTTTCGCCTACCACAACAACCAGAGCAGTACCGCGGGCTACAGCCAGGTCGCCAATGTCGCCAGCACGGTGCCCTCGAGTACGCCCAGCGCGATCTTCAACACCGAACGCTGGAGTCCGACCGACAATCCGCCGATGACCTGGGACTTCCCAGTGCCTAGCGGCACCCAGGTCGAGGTCCGGCTATATTTCGCCAATCGTTACTCTGGCACCAGCCAGCCGGGCCAGCGGGTGTTCGATGTGTATCTCAACGGCACCGAGGTGCTGGCCCATTACGACATCGTGGCCAGCGTGGGTGACCAGACCGGCACCATGCAGACGTTCGACATCACCGTGCCGAGCACTGGCACCTACGCTAGCGACGTAGACCTGGCCTTCGACCACGAGGTCGAGAACCCGCTGATCAACGGCATCGAGATCGTCAAAACCGGCTCAAGCGCCAGTCCGCCCGGAACTGACAACGTGGACAGCCTGGCCTACCGGGCGATGTCGGGCAGTCAGATCGGCCCGCTGACCACCGTGCCGACCAGCGGCATTGCCTGGGGCTCGACCCGCGGCGCGTTCATGGTCGGCCCGACGATATTTTACGGTGATACCAGCGGCAACTTCTGGAAGGCCAGCTTCGACGGCAAGACGGTCGGCACGCCGGTGGCAATCGACCCGTACGACGACCCAGCCTGGGACAACGTGCAGACCGGCTCCGGGCAGACCTACCAGGGCGTCAAGAGCGGGTATTACAGCGAGCTGCCCAACGTGACCGGCGCGTTCTACTCCGACGGTCGGCTCTACTACAGCCTGCTCGGCCAGACCAGCCTGTTCTGGCGTTACTTTAGCCCGGACAGCGGTGGCGTAGGCGGCCAAGAATTTACGGCCGGCGGAAACGAAAACTTCTCCAATATCGCCGGTATGTTCCTGTCGGGCCCGACGCTCTACTACGCCAACCGCGCGGACGGCACCCTGCACTCGGTGGCGTTCACCAACGGCGGCACGAACGGTACCAATCCGTCCGTCGACTCGACCACCGACACCACCGTGTCCGGTCCGAGCATCGACGGCAACGACTGGCGGTCCCGCGGGCTGTTCGCCTATGGCAACCCGACCTTCCCCGACCAGCCACCCACGGCTAAGGCCACGGCTAACTGCACCGGCCTTAACTGCTCCTTCGATGGCACAGGTTCCTCGGACCCGGACGGGACCGTAGCGTCCTACGCCTGGAGCTTCGGAGATGGGGCAACCGGGACCGGCGCGACCCCGACGCACGGGTACGCCACGGCCGGCACCTATACCTACACACTGACCGTCACTGACAACCAGGGTGTCGCCAGCGCCCCCGTGCAGGGCACCGTGACGGTAACTGGGTCGGCTAACCCGATCTCCTTCACGGCTTCGGCGCATAACTACGTTAGCTCCGGCACCAGCGTCTCGCTGACCACGCCGACCGCGGTCAGTGCAGGCGACACGGAACTGCTCTACGTGACGACGTCCAATAGCACAGCGAATGCGATCAGGACGCCAGCAGGCTGGACCCTGGTTACCACCCAGAATGCTCTGCCGTTGCAGGCAGCCGTCTTCGAGAAGACCGCCACCAGCGCTGACGCGGGCTCGGCGGTGTCGGACTCGGTGACCAGCGCCGGTCCGATCGCCATCCAGCTCGTGGACTATAGCCACGTGGGCTCCTCGGCCCTGGTGACCGCAGGTGCCTCCGATTCCAGTACGGCCTCGCACACGGCACCGGCGGTGACGGTGACCAACGGCGGATCCTGGGTCGTTTCGTTCTGGTCGGACAAGTCGTCCAGCACGACGACATGGACCCTTCCAAGTGGCGTCACACAGCGTGACCAGACGATCGGTACGGGCGGCGGCCACGTGACGGCGGCGATAGCGGACAGCAACGCCAGCGTGGCCTCCGGCACCTACCCGGCGCAGACGGCCACAGTCGGGGCTACTGCCAGCGGTAAGGGCGCCATGATTAGCCTGGTTCTTTCATCATGAACTGATCAGTAGGCCGACACGAGGCCGGTGCCGCAGGCACCGGCCTCGTGCTTGTCCGCTTCCTCATCGTTGCCCGTCTTGCCCGGTACAGACTGCTTATCGAGCCTGCCAGGTAAGCGACGCTACTGGCCGAGCAGCCAGCGGCTGGGCGCGATCAGCTCACGGGCCTGAGCCGGACCCCACGATCCAGGGGCGTACGGCTGGACCTTGGGCGGGTTCGTCAGCAGCGGGCCGGCCACCTTCCACACCGCGGCCAGTCCGTCCGGACGGGTGAACAGCGACTGGTCGCCGGCGAGCACGTCATGGATCAGGCGGACGTAAGGCGGCAGCGGATTCGCGCCGTCCAGGCCCGACAGGGGGATCGAGGCGTGCGCGTTATCGAGGTCGAGACCGGGGCCGGGCTTCTTGGCCACCAGGGACAGGTCGATCTCGCCGTCCCCCGACAGGGAGAAGGACAACACGTTCGAGTCACAGGCCAGCTTCCCGGCGAGCGGGCCGGCCGGCTCGCGCAGGATCAGGCTGACCCGTTGCCTGGACGCGGCTAGCCGCTTGCCGGTGCGCAGGTAGAACGGCACCCCGCGCCAGCGGGGGTTGTCGATCCACATCCGAGCGGCGACGAACGTGTCCCGGCTGGAGTTCACCGCCACGCCGGGTACGTCGCGGTAGCCGGTGAACTGACCGAGCACGACCTCGGCCGGGTCGAGCGGCCGGAAGGACTTGATGACCTTCTCGCGGGCAGCCTGCAGGTCGAGGGCGTCCAGGCTGGCGGGCGGCTCCATGGCCACCTCGGCCGCTACCTGGAACAGGTGGGTGACGAGCATGTCGAGTACCGCGCCGGTGGCGTCGTAGAACTCCGACCGGTCGGTGATGCCGAGCTTTTCCGGCACGTCGATCTGAACGGACTCGATATGCTTGCTGTTCCACATCGCGGCGAACAGCTCGTTGGCGAACCGCAGCAGATGCAGGTCCTGGGTCGCTTCCTTGCCCAGGAAATGATCTATCCGGTAGACCTGCTCCTCCTCCAGGACCGAGTGAACGACCCGGTCCAGGGCCCGGAAGGCCTGCGGTGAGGTGCCGAACGGCTTCTCGTAGACCACCCGGGCGTCTTTGGCCAGGCCGTGCGCGCCGAGGGCCTTCGTCGTCTCGCCGAAGGCGACTGGCGGCACCGCGAGGTAGTGCACCAGCTGCGGGTCGCCGCCTAGGGACTTGCGGGCATGCTCCAAGACGTCGAGCAGGCTGCCCGGGCTGTCGCTGTTGAAGCCGTCGCCGGCGAACAGCAACCGCTCGGAGAAAGCCTGCCAGGCTTTCGGCTCCGGGTGCGGGCCGAACTCGGTGAGCACGTTGCGGACGTGGGCACGGAAATCCTCGTGCGCCACATTGCCGCGTCCGTTGCCCACCAGTAGCCACTGCCGGGGCAGCAGGCCCTCGACGGCTAGCTTGTAGAAGGCCGGGATCACCATCCGCTTGGCCAGATCACCGGTCGCGCCGAACAGGACGAATACCGTGGGCACCAGCCCGGAGGCCGATGTGTCGTGCTGCTTCGCAGTCGCCATGACCCCTAACCTATGTGACCGTTGACCGAGGCCGCGTCCGCCTGTGGCGCGCGGGCTGGGTACTAGGGTTGGGCAAGACAAAGTGATCACGTCGAACGAGGAGAAGCGATGCCAACCCGCACCGCGCGCACTGGCTGGACCGGAACCCTGGAGCAGGGCTCGGGTCAGGTCGAGCTGACCAGTTCCAAGATCGGCACCTATGAGGTGTCCTTCCCCAAGCGGGCCGCCGAGGAGGCCGGGGGCTTCACCAGCCCCGAGGAGCTCATCGCGGCGGCCCACTCCGCCTGCTACGCGATGCAGCTGTCCGCGCTGATCGCTCAGGCCGGCGGCACGCCGCAGGCACTCGACGTCCAGGCTGACGTCTCGCTGGGCCCGGACCCGGCGGGCGGCTTCCGGCTGACCGGGATCAAGCTCACCGTCCGCGGCGAGGTCGAAGGCCTGGATGCTGAGCAGTTTGCCCAGGCCGCCGCGGACGCGAAGGCCGGCTGCCCGGTCAGCAAGGCGCTCACCGGCGTGGACATTACCCTGGACGCCTCGCTCGAGCAGTAGCGGACTACAACGCCAGGCCGCCGTCGACCGGGATCACTGCTCCGGTCACGGCGCTGGCGCCGTCTCCGGCCAGGAACGCCAGGACCGCGGCTACCTCGGCCGGCTCGAGCAGCCGCCCGAGCGGCTGCTGCGCGGCGAAGGCTCCGGCGCTCGGCAAGTCGTAGAGCCGGGCGCTTTCCTCCAGGATGGCAGTGGCCGTCGAGCCGGGGCTGACCGCGTTCGCGGTCACGCCGGTGCCCCCTAGCTCGGCGGCCAGGGCGCGGACGAACCCGGCCACCCCGGCCTTGGCCGCGCAGTACGCGGCGAGCATCGGCAACCCCCGGGTGGCGGCGGTCGAGGCCACCGCCAGGAACCGGCCGTGCCGCGGCTCCGGGCGGCGCAGCAGCGCGGGCACGGCCACCCGGGCCAGAGTCAGGACCCCGCCCAGGTCGATGTCCAGCACGGCTTGCTCCTGCTCAGGCGGAACCTGCCAGGCGGGCACCCCGCCGGCGATGACGCCCGCCACCGCGATCGCGGCGTCGAGCCCGCCCCAGCGCTCCTCGGCC